>JACZSJ010000084.1 GCA_022574295.1 Pseudomonadota bacterium | reverse complement strand
AGTGGAACGTGGCCAGGTATTGTGCCATCCAGGTTCGATTACGCCGCACACCCGTTTTGAAGCAGAGATATATGTGTTATCGAAAGATGAAGGTGGCAGGCATACGCCATTCTTTGCCAACTACCGTCCGCAGTTTTACTTCCGTACCACGGATGTCACAGGCGCGATTGAATTGCCTGAAGGGACTGAGATGGTGATGCCTGGAGATAACGTCAAGCTAGAAGTGACATTGATTAACCCGATTGCGATGGAAGAAGGCTTACGCTTTGCGATACGTGAAGGTGGTCGTACTGTGGGTGCGGGTGTCGTTTCCAAGGTGATTGAGTAATTATCATGGCAGAAGAACAAGTCATACGTATACGCTTAAAAGCATTTGATCATCGCTTGATCGATCAATCGACACGTGAAATTGTCGAAACAGCAAGGCGTACTGGTGCGCAGGTAAAGGGACCTATCCCTCTGCCTACCAGGAAAGAAAGGTTTACGATTTTAATATCGCCGCATGTCAATAAAGATGCGCGTGATCAATATGAAATTCGTACTCATAAGCGTTTGATAGACATTGTAAATCCAACGGACAAAACAGTTGATGCATTGATGAAACTGGATCTTGCTGCTGGTGTTGATGTGCAAATTAAACTTAATTAATCCAGTAATAAATATTGGGTATTGGTAACAAGATAATGACTATTGGAATTATTGGACGCAAACGGGGAATGACCAGAATCTTCACAGAAGATGGACATTCGATACCCGTGACAGTGATCGAGACCGGCATTAATCGAGTTGTTCGTCTGATCAGCCCTGAAAAGGACGGATATCGTGCTGTGCAAGTTGCCTGGGGTAGTAAAAAACCAGGCAAAGCGAATAAACCCGTTGCTGGTGCCTATGCCAAGGCGAATATTGATTTGGGTGAAGGACTGGTTGAGTATCGTATTACAGATGATGAAGATCTGTCAGAGGGCAGTGAGATTAAAGTTGATATGTTTGAAGCAGGCCAGAAGGTTGATGTCTCCGGGACGACAATTGGTAAGGGTTATGGTGGCGTTATCAAGCGCCATCATTTCAGCCACCAGAGGAATTCACACGGTAACTCAATTTCTCATCGGGCTCCTGGTTCGATAGGACAGTGTCAGACACCTGGGCGCGTGTTCAAGGGTAAAAAAATGGCAGGTCACATGGGTAATGTGAAAAGAACTGTGCAAAACCTTGAAGTTGTCAGAGTAGATAGCGAGAGAAACCTTTTGCTAATCAAAGGTGCAGTACCAGGGGCCAAAGGTGGCAAAGTGATTATCAAACCATCAGTAAAGGCTCGTGCCTGAAAGGTCAATTATTAAGGGTTCGTTATGGAATTAAAATTAAGACAATCAGGTAAAAAGAAGGATGGGAAGGTCACCGTTGCAGATAGTATTTTTGCAACAGAGTATAACGAA
The DNA here is from genome assembly GCA_022574295.1 of Pseudomonadota bacterium. Lineage (GTDB taxonomy): Bacteria > Pseudomonadota > Gammaproteobacteria > Eutrophobiales > Eutrophobiaceae > SMWN01. The sequence goes on along the minus strand of JACZSJ010000084.1, from coordinate 6,794 downwards.
GCACTCATCCATCAGGCACTAACTGCATTTATGGCCGGTTCAAGGGCAGGTACCAGGGCGCAGAAATCGCGCTCGGATGCACGTGGTGGCGGTAGAAAACCCTGGAGACAAAAAGGAACGGGTCGCGCCAGATCAGGAACCATACGCAGCCCAATATGGCGTGGTGGTGGTGTTACTTTTGCGGCAAGACCAAAGGACTATTCTCAGAAGCTGAATAAAAAAATGTATCGCGGTGCGATGCGTTCTATTCTCGCTGAACTGGTTCGTCAGGACAGGCTGATAGTGATTGATGAGTTTTCAGTTGCTGAACCGAAGACAAAAGAGATGGTGGCACGATTAAAAACACTGGACTTGAGTGATGTGTTGATAGTGACAAACGAAGTGTCCGAAAATCTGTTTCTATCGACAAGAAATATTCCCCATGTCGATGTTGTAGATACTGAAGAGATTAACCCTTATGTATTGATTGGATATGAAAAGGTGTTAATGACTCAGGGCGCTCTTACAAGAGTAGAGGAGTTGCTGGCATGAGCGCAAAAGAAATTAACCATGGAGAAATTAACCATGGAAACTTAAGCCAGGAAAAGTTAATGAAAATTGTTCTGGAACCACGTGTTACTGAAAAGAGCACGCTAGTCGGAGAAAAATACAATCAATTCGTCTTTAAGGTTCTTAAAAGTGCGACTAAACCTGAGATTAAAAATGCAATTGAGCTGCTTTTTAAGGTTGAAGTTGAAGCTGTTCAGGTAACTAATGTTAAAGGCAAAAACAAAATATTTAAGCGTGAACCGGGCAAACGTCCAGACTGGAAGAAAGCTTACGTGAAACTGAAACCCGGATTTGATATTGATTTCATGGGAGCATAGTGAAGTACTGTGATTGAATTATGGCATTAATTAAACCAAAACCGACCTCTCCTGGACGCCGTGCTCAAGTCAGGGTGGTAAGCCCCGAATTGTACAAGGGTGCGCCTTTCGAACCCTTGCTTGAAAAGCAAAGCAAGAACTCAGGGCGTAACAACAATGGACGCATCACGGTACGTCATCGTGGTGGGGGCGCAAAACAGCGTTATCGCATTATTGATTTCAAACGTAACAAGGATGGTATTGCGGCGAAGGTCGAGCATATTGAATACGACCCGAATAGAACTGCACACATTGCCTTGTTGCTGTATGCCGATGGTGAGCGACGTTACATCATTGCATCGGCAGGCATCAGGGAAGGTGATCAGGTGATGTCGGGTGAATCTGCGCCGATTAAGGCAGGTAACTGTTTGCCGTTGCGTAATATCCCTCTGGGCACCACGGTTCATTGCGTCGAAATGAAGCCTGGCAAGGGGGCACAAATGGCGAGAAGTGCAGGTGCCAGTGTGCAGTTGGTTGCACGTGAAGGTAGTTATGCAACATTAAGGATGCGTTCAGGTGAGATGAGGAAAGTATTGGCCGAATGTCGTGCGACCATTGGTGAAGTCGGTAATGGTGAGCATGCACTTAGATCACTGGGTAAGGCTGGTGCCAAGAGATGGCTCGGTATACGCCCAACAGTACGAGGTGTTGCGATGAACCCTGTTGATCATCCGCATGGTGGTGGTGAAGGAAGGACCTCGGGTGGTCGCCATCCAGTGAGTCCATGGGGTGTGCCAACGAAAGGTTATAAAACTCGTAGAAACAAGCGTTCAGATAATTTAATCGTACGCAAACGTCAGAAATAACGGAAAGAATAGATGCCACGTTCAATTAAAAAAGGTCCATTTGTTGATCACCATTTAGCAAAGAAAGTTGATGCAGCAAGAGCAGCGAATGATAAACGTCCAATAAAGACCTGGTCTCGCCGTTCCATGGTGTTGCCCGACATGGTTGGCTTGACCATCGCAGTACATAACGGACGTGATCACATGCCTGTTTTCATTACTGAAAATATGGTCGGCCATAAATTGGGTGAATTTGCAGTGACTCGTACATTCAGGGGTCACCTTGCAGATCGGAAGAGTTAATTAAAGAAAGATAAATAATTGGGATTCATGATGTCGACATCAGCGAAATTGACTAACACAAGACTTTCTCCGCAAAAGATGCGTCTGGTTGCGGATCAGGTAAGGGGCTTGCCTGTGGAAAAGGCACTGGATGTGCTTGCATTCAGTAACAAAAAAGCAGCGACTGTTATAAAGAAAGTGCTCGAATCTGCGATAGCAAATGCAGAGCATAATGATGGTGCTGATATTGATGAACTGAAGATTTCAGAAATTCTTGTTGATGCGGGTCCAACAATGAAACGGTTACGCACCAGGGCAAGAGGTCGTGCGGACAGAATTATAAAGCGAACCAGCCACGTAAAAGTGACTGTCTCAGAGACGGAAGGATAAGAGTGTAATGGGTCAGAAAGTACATCCAATAGGAATGCGGTTAGGGATTGTTAAAGACTGGACATCGACATGGTATGCCGATTCCAAAGATTATCCTAAGTTCCTGTATACAGATTTAAAAGTGCGCGAATACTTACAGAAGAAACTAGCAAGTGCCTCAGTCAGTCGTATACAGATAGAGCGTCCGGCGAACAATGCACGGGTGATTATTCACACCGCACGCCCGGGAATTGTGATTGGTAAAAAAGGTGAAGATATTGACCGTTTACGTATTGCTATCTCAAACATAATGGGCGTCCCGGCCCAGGTGAGTGTTGAGGAAATTCGCAAACCGGAACTGGATGCTACGTTGGTCGCACAGAATGTTGCATCACAGATTGAACGAAGAATTATGTACAGACGTGCAATGAAACGTGCAGTAACCAACAGCATGAGAATAGGTGCTGAAGGTATCAAGATAAATGTAGCAGGTCGGTTGAATGGTGCAGAAATTGCACGCTCTGAATGGTACAGAGAGGGTCGTGTGCCCTTACACACATTGAGGGCCGATATTGATTACGGGGTTGCAGAAGCAAGCACGACTTACGGAATTATCGGTATTAAAGTCTGGATATTTAAAGGTGAAATTTTTGATTATGGCAAGAAGAACAGCGGAGAGACTGATGCCATAGAAAAAGTATCTACAAGCTGACGGGTATAGATTAAGTGTTACAACCTAAAAGAACTAAATTCAGAAAGCAAAACAAAGGTCGTAATCGCGGCCTGGCCACTGTAAGTAATAAAGTGAGCTTTGGTGAGTACGGCTTGAAGGCAACAACTCGTGGGCGAATTACAGCTCGTCAAATCGAGGCTGCGCGTAGAACCATTACACGCAAGATCAAACGTGGCGGGAAACTCTGGATCAGGATATTTCCTGATAAACCGATCACCAAAAAACCATTAGAGGTACGTCAGGGTAAAGGCAAAGGTAATGTTGAATACTGGATTGCGCAGATTCAGCCCGGCAGGATGCTCTATGAACTTGAAGGTGTGCCAGAAGAACTGGCAAAAAAGGCATTCAAACTGGCCGCCGCCAAATTGCCTGTAAAAACAACATTCATTAGCAGGACGATAATGTAATGAAGGCAGTGGAATTAAGACAAAAAAAATCCGAAGAACTGGATACTTTACTGTTAGAGCTGCTACGCGAGCAGTTTAATCTGCGTATGCAAAAAGGGACTGGGCAGTTGAGTAAACCAAGTGAAGTGAAACGCGTACGTCGCACGATAGCGCGAGTGAAAACAGTCATCGCTGAGATGGCAACAGGTAATAATTGATGAGTGAAATACAAAAAACAGCCAAGACAGTTACGGGCCAGGTGATTAGTAACAAAATGGATAAGACCATTTCAGTACTGGTCTCAAGGAAAGTAAAACATCCTTTGTACGAAAAATATATCAGGCGCTCAACAAAGTTTATGGCGCATGATGAAAACAATGAATGTAAGGAAGGTGATGTGGTTGTTATTGAAGCATCAAAACCTATTTCAAAAAACAAGTTTTGGAAGCTGCAAAAAGTAGTCACCAGGACTCAAGAAGTCTAGAGAGTAAGAGGAGTAGCATAGATGATACAAATGCAGACCATGCTGGATGCCGCAGATAATAGCGGTGCGCGCCGGCTGATGTGCGTTAAGGTTCTTGGTGGGTCCAAGCGACGCTACGCCGGGATTGGTGATGTCATTAAAGTGACAGTGAAAGAAGCCATCCCACGAGGTAAAGTCAAAAAAGGTGAACTCTATGATGCGGTTGTTGTAAGGACTCGCAAAGGTGTTCGCCGTTCTGATGGGTCACTGATCAGGTTTGATGGCAATGCTGCTGTTTTATTGAATAATCAGCGTCAGCCTATCGGTACTCGAATTTTTGGTCCAGTGACGCGTGAACTAAGAAGCGCTGAATTTATGAAGATTGTGTCTCTGGCACCCGAGGTTTTATAGAAAATGCGTAAGCTTAGAAAAGGTGATGAGGTAGTTGTTCTGGCTGGAAAGGACAAAGGCAAACGTGGTGTTGTATTAAAAGTGATGCAAGAACTGGAAAAGATCATTGTTGAGAATATAAATATGGTCAAACGTCATACCAAAGGGAACCCAATGCAAGGAACACCGGGCGGTATTATTGAAAAGGAAATGCCATTACATATATCGAATGTAGCTATCTGGAATTCTATATCGGAAAAGGCAGATCGAGTCGGAGTCAAAACGTTGGAAGATGGACAAAAGGTGCGCTTTTTCAAGTCTAATGACGAAGTCGTAGATGTCTGAAGGCGGAAATATAATGGTTAGACTAGAAGAATTTTATAAAGAAAAAGTAATTAAGCAACTGACTGATCAGTTTGCTTATCAATCAGTGATGCAGGTCCCTCGTATCACCAAGGTGACACTGAATATGGGGCTGGGTGAAGCAGTCGCTGATAAAAAGATCATTGAACATGCAGTCAGTGACATGGCAAAAATTGCAGGACAGAAACCTGTAGTAAATCTTGCCAGAAAATCTGTCGCAAATTTCAAGGTCCGTGAAGGTTGGCCTGTCGGTTGTAAGGTGACTTTACGCAGACAGCGGATGTACGAATTTCTGGATCGCCTCATTTCAATTTCCATTCCGCGTATTCGTGATTTTCGTGGGTTTAGTGCGAAATCATTTGATGGGCGTGGTAATTATAGTCTCGGTATTAAAGAACAGATTATTTTTCCTGAAATCGATTACGACAAGATAGATACACTTCGTGGCATGGATATAACCATTACGACATCCGCGAGAACAGATGAAGAAGGTCGTGCATTATTGACGGCGTTCAATTTTCCATTACGTAAATAATATTTGAGGTCGATATGGCAAAGGTTTCAATGATTAATCGTGAGCTCAAGCGTACAAAGCTGGTCAAGAAATATGCAGCCAAACGCGAAGAGTTGAAGGCCCAGATTAAAAATATGTCACTCAGTGAAGAAGAGCGAAGGGCAGCAAGAGAAAAGCTGAGTATGTTGCCACGTGACTCCAGTCCAGTGAGACAACGCAACAGGTGTAGTTTGACAGGACGTCCGCACGGTTATTACCGTAAGTTTGGACTTTCCAGAAACAAACTGCGTGAAGCAGCCATGCGTGGTGATGTTCCAGGCCTGGTCAAGGCTAGCTGGTAGGAGAAATAGATATGAGTATGCAAGATCCATTGGCCGATATGTTGATAAGAATCAAAAATAATCTGGCCAGATCAAAAGCAACGGTCAGTATGCCTTCATCAAAGCTCAAGGTTTCTGTGGCAAATATTCTTAAACAAGAAGGTTACATCACAGAATATACAGTAGAAGGTGAAGTCATGAAGACGTTGACCATCGAGCTAAAGTATTTTGAAGGCAGGCCTGTCATCGAAATGCTGAAACGCTTTAGTCGTCCAAGTGTTAGAAGGTATCGATCTAAAAATGAACTGCCAAAGGTTATTGGCGGTTTGGGTGTTGCCATTGTTTCTACATCAAAAGGTGTGATGACAGACAGGAGTGCCCGAGCACAGGGCATTGGTGGCGAAGTACTATGTGTTGTTTCTTGATAGGTTAAAACGATGTCACGAGTAGCAAACAATCCCGTTGAGTTACCTTCTGGTACTGAATTCAGTATTGCTGAAAGTACCATCACGATAAAAGGCAGCAAAGGAGAATTGCAACATAATTTACATCCTCTGGTGAGTGTGACGCAAGATGGTAATACGTTAAAAACGGTAGTAAATGACGATTCCAAGACAGCGAATGCATTGGCAGGAACAACACGTGCATTGCTGCAAAACATCGTTACTGGTGTCACTGTTGGTTTTGAACGTAAATTGACGATTATCGGCGTGGGTTATCGTGCACAGGTACAGGGTAAGGTTCTGGATTTAACCTTGGGTTTTTCACACCCCGTTAAATATGAAATTCCAGAGGGGATTACCATTGAAACACCAAGTCAGACAGAAATCGTCGTTAAGGGAATAGATAAGCAAAAGGTTGGTCAGGTGGCTGCTGATATCAGGGCATTTCGTCCGCCAGAGCCTTATAAGGGCAAAGGTATACGTTATACAGATGAAAATGTTGTCCGTAAAGAAGCTAAAAAGACCTAAGTAACAAGGCTATGTCATCTAAAGAGTAAGTTAAAGAATGAAAAGTAAAAAACAATCAAGACTAAGACGTGCAAAACGTACCCGAGCTCGCATCAGGATCGGGGGCTTGAGTCGTTTATGTATCCACAGAACACCGAAACATGTATATGCACAGGTCATCGCAGCAAACGGTTCTGAAGTTCTGGCGAGTGCTTCGACATTAGATAAAGATATCAGAGGTGATGTCAAATACAGTGGCAACGTTGATGCGGCCATTGTTGTGGGCAAGAAATTGGCGGAACGTGCAAAAAAGGCGGGCGTGACCAAAGTGGCT
>JACZSJ010000016.1 GCA_022574295.1 Pseudomonadota bacterium | reverse complement strand
ACATGGAGAAAGGTAATGTTGCAATCTCTGATCTGAAGGTGAATCTGATTGGGGCTTCCATCACGGGTCAGGTCGAAGCCAGTAAAGTGGAATCTGACACACCAGCCATAAAGGGAAAATTAAAGGCATCAGGGCCAGATCTGCCGACCTTACTTCAGATAGCTGGTCAATTTGAAGGCGGGAAGGAGCCAAAGCTGAAGAATTACGGTGAAAAATTATCCGGCGCACCCAATAAAAGCTTTGATGTTGATGTTGAGTTTGATGCCGATCTTGCCTCTGGCAATATCAATGTGCCTGCCTTGTCGGTGAAGGCCCTCGGGATATCGGTGGATGGCCGTTTACAGGCCAATGACATCAACAGTAAGGAAGGAACGATTGATGGCAAATTATCCATTCAGGGTGAAAACCTGTCAGGTGTTCTCGCTGCGTTTGGGCAGGATGCCCTGGCCAGAACCTTGCGCAAGGTGTCGATCGACGTTGGGGTCAACGGAACTCGAAGTGATATCAAACTCAGTCCATTGGAGGCTCAGGCGACTTTTTCAGGCAAACAAATTCCCAACTCGCCCGTCACAGTAACGTTGAGTGCCGATACGCACATGAATCTGGATAAGCAAACGTTGGTAGTCAAAAAATTGGCACTGACTGGCCTGGGTCTGGATGTTAAGGGTGATCTGAATGTCAGCAAGTTTATGTCAGAAACTCCGGCTATCAATGGCAAGCTGGATGCCAAAGGAAATGACTTGTCGCTGATCTTCAAGGTCATGGGGAATGATGTATTGGCAAAACAAATTGGCAAGTTGAAGAACAGATCTTTTTCACTGAAGACGGGGTTTGATGCCGATATGGCAACGGGGAAACTCAATGTTAATTCGCTAGATGCCAGAATGTTAGATGCCACGGTCAAGGGGCAGTTTGCTGCCGAGAATATACAAACCGATACACCCTCCATAAAAGGCGAGTTAACGGCATCCGGCCCCGATCTGCCTACCTTGTTACAAATAGCGGGTCAGTTTGAAGGGGGCGATGATCCAAAACTTGCCGAATATGGCAAGCGCTTATCAAAGGCACCCAACAAGGCCTTTGATATGTCGGCTAAATTTAATGTAGACATGAAAAAAGGCAATATTGACTTACCTGCGTTCTCAGCAAAGACACTTGGCTTGACGATGAATGGAAAAATGGTTGCTAAGGATTTAAACAGCAAGAAAGGTCATATTGATGGCCAGCTATCATTAAATGGAGAGAAATTGTCTGCAGTCCTCGCCGCGTTTGATCAGGGTGCACTAGGTAGTGTGCTGAATAAAATCTCAGTGGATATTGGTATCAAAGGCAATAGTAGTGATATCACGATTAGTCCGTTTAATCTGAAAGCAACGTTTGCCGGTAAGGACATCCCGAATTCTCCCGTTGATCTGACTTTGGCAGCAAATACAAAACTGAATCTTGACAAGCAAACGCTAACAATCAGCAATCTGAGCTTAAATGGACTGGGTCTGGATATGAAAGCGAACATCAAGGCAAAACAAATCAAAGACAAACCCACATACTCAGGGGATCTGGCAGTCACAGAATTTAATCTTCGGCAATTTATGAAGCAGATGAAACAGGATGTTCCGGTGACTGCAGATAAAAAGGTATTGAGAAAAGTGGCCTTGCGGACAAAATTCTCAGGGACGACCAGCAGCCTCAGTCTGAACGATCTTTCTTTATTGCTGGATGACACAAAAATGCAAGGCACACTAGCGGTAAAACATTTTACTCAGCCAACAGTCAATTTTTCTATCAGCATTGATAACATCAATGCTGATCGTTATTTACCTCCTCCTCCAAAGGGTGGGGCTGGGGGAAAGGCACAAAAAGGTTCACCTGATACAGCAGTCGCAGCAACAGCAGCAACAGAATTGCCAGTGGAAACACTAAGGAAAATTAATGGCAAGGGTGAACTGCAAATTGGTAAGTTGGTTTACTCGAACCTCCGTCTGAAAAACATCAAACTGGGTGTCAATGCTAAGGACGGCCTGATCAGGCTGGATCCAATCGCAGCAGATTTATATCAGGGTAAATACCGGGGCACTATTACGCTCGATGTCAGGGGCAAATCACCAGAACTGAAACAGGAGATGCAATTAAGTGGTGTACAGATTGAGCCACTGTTGAAAGATTACACGCAAAAACCGGAAAGCCAACTTGCCGGGATTGCCAATATTACCGCCAAGCTATCCTCAAAGGGGGCTAATGCAATTCAACTCAAGAACAATTTGCAAGGCCAGGCGAAACTTACTGTGACAGAAGGTATTTTACGCGGCATCGATATCAGAAAAACCCTGGAGCAGGCAGAGGTGTTACTTGAAAGCAAGCGACTGGGAACGGTGAAGCAGGGTGGCGAGACCAGGTTCGAGCAATTAAAGGGCACGTTGAATATCAAGAATGGTGTGGTTAAAAACAATGACCTGCTAATAACGGCACCTGGTTTTAAGGTAAACGGAGGTGTCAATAAAAAAGACACGCTTGGCAATCTACGCAACAATTCCATTAAATATGATTTGAGTGTTGCTGTTGTCGAAGGAGGGACAATACGTGGTGAAGAAAATTACAATATCGGCGGTTATGCGATTCCGATCAGGTGTCGTGGCTCGCTAGATGATCTTGCTTCTGCCTGTAAACCTGATTATGGAAAGCTCCTAGGTGTGGCTATCAAAAAAGGTCTGTTAGATAAACTGGGAGAATCAATTGGGATAAAAAAGACGGACGCAGGGACAAGCTCAGGATCTGGGACAACGACAGAAGCAGATCCTTCCCAACCGGAAACAACACAACAGCCGAAAAGCGAACCTAAAAGCATTGAAGACGCACTTAAGGAATCGCTAATAGATTTGCTCCCATTTTAGTTTCAGATCCTGGATAGCTAACGCCTGTAATATGGATAACTTTTCCAAGTCTCTTGTACATTGGCACAAAAATCACGGTCGGCACGATCTGCCCTGGCAATGTGAGCCAACACCCTATCATGTATGGGTTTCGGAGATCATGTTGCAACAAACTCAGGTTGGCACCGTCATTCCATACTACACTCGCTTTATTGAAAGATTTCCCAATATTCAGTTACTTGGAAATGCTGATATCGACGAAGTACTAAGTTGCTGGGCGGGGCTTGGATACTATGCACGAGGGCGGAATTTACACCGTGCTGCGAAAATAATTTGTGATGATTTTGATGGGACCCTCCCCTCGGATAAAGAAAAACTCTTAACACTACCGGGTATTGGACGTTCAACTGCTGGCGCAATCATGGCTCTGGCTTTCAAACAACACCATGCCATTCTCGATGGGAATGTAAAACGAGTACTGTGCCGTTTTTATGCAGTGAACGGTTGGCCAGGGGAGCCAGCAGTAGAAAAGCAGTTGTGGCAACTGGCAGAAAACCTTACCCCGGAAAGGAATGTTGCCTGGTATACACAGGCAATAATGGATCTGGGCGCAACTATTTGCACACGCTCGAAACCACAATGCGATATTTGTCCGGTATCACAAGAATGTATTGCCAGAAAGCAGGAATCTCAACATAAATATCCAGCATCCAAACCAAAAAAAATAATTCCATTGCGAAAGACAGTTTTTCTGTTACTGGAAAACAAGAAGGGGGAAATATTGTTTGAAAAGCGTCCTGCGACAGGGATATGGGGTGGTCTATGGTGTTTCCCTGAGTGTTCGGCTGATGATGATATTGAAAAATGGTTATTGGCCAAAACCGGATTCAGTGGTTCTATCATCCAGAAATTATCAATCATCAAGCATACGTTGACGCATTTTCGCATGGAGATTTTGCCTATCCATTTAAAGGTAAAACAATGTAATAATGTCAAAGAAACGAGTGACCAGCAGTGGTGTTTAATTGATGATGCATTGAAGTTTGGCACACCAACACCGGTAAGAAATTTATTACAGGCATTCCCAAATTAGTGAACAAGGTATAATGAACAGAAAATAATGTCATGTCCGGGCATGACCCGGAGTATGATCAATAAAGAGGTATGTAATGAGCAGGAAAGTACAGTGCGTCAAACTGAATAAAGAAGGGGAAGGACTCAAGGTTCCTCCCTATCCTGGTGAGCTTGGAAAAAAGATCTATCAGAATGTTTCCCAGGAAGCATGGCAGGAATGGTTACAACATCAAACCATGTTAATTAATGAGTACCGGTTAACACCTATTGAGCCAAAGGCACGTCAGTTCCTTGAAGAAGAAATGGAAAAATTCTTTTTTGGGTCTGGTTCAAAGCGTCCTGATGAATTCGTCTCTCCTGAAAAATAATTTAACTGGAAGGTTCTTGACTTGACGAATCAGACTAAGGTCGGTTTAATACGCGTCTTTTTGTCCATCACTTATATATATTGGCCAGGTAGCTCAGTCGGTAGAGCAGGGGACTGAAAATCCCTGTGTCGGTGGTTCGATTCCGCCCCTGGCCACCAATTATCAATCGCTTAGCATCCTCTGTCTTTTGCTGTCCGCATTCAACTTGATCTCAGTCAACGTTGGTTTAATTGATCTATATCAATTCATTTCTGTGTGACTCTACTAATCTCATGGATAGGTTCATCCAGTTTAAATAACTGGAAGGAGAGTGTGATGGATGTTCTGACTTTAGTAATAGTAGCTTCCTTGATTTTGACGGCAGTTATCCTGGTTATCGGTGTGGGTTCAATGGCTCAGGGCGGCGAATTTGATGAAAGGCATAGCGAACAATTGATGTTTGCCAGGGTAGGAATGCAGGCAATTACATTATCGTTGCTGTTTGTTGCGCTTTATCTTGCCAACACATAAAACATTCACAACAAGATAATCAATGCTCGGTATGCTTCTTATGCAAAGTGGTTGAAAATCTTGCGGCTGATCCGGGGATTGATCCTGCAAATGTATTAATCACAATTGTTGAAAATCATGATATTGACTGGTCTTTTCGTAATGGCATCGCACAGTTCGTAATTTAATTCTTAGTAACAAGATGTTTATATGCCTTCGCCCAGAAGGGCGTTAACGACTACAAACAGGGCACGCTGGATCCTTGTTGAGTTTTGCTGTGTGCCATTCCATATGCAGCACATCAAGAAGTAATAACCTTCCCTCGAGTGTTTCGCCGATATCCATAATGATCTTCATTGCTTCACAGGCCTGTATGCTACCGACAATCCCCAGTAATGGAGATATTACGCCATTCGCCGTACACGTTTGTTCAACTTCTACTTCGGTGTCGTACAGGCATCGGTAACAGGGAGAGGTTTTATGAGCGTTATTGAAGACACTGACTTGTGCCTCAAAACGAATTGCAGCACCAGAAACCAGGGGAATTTTAAGCTTGACGCACGCTTCGTTGATGGCAAATCGGGTCTCAAAATTGTCACTACAATCGATAACGACAGTGGCTGATTTTACCTGTTTTTCAAGTTCCGCATCTTCAATTTTGTGATCGATCGTTGTTATCCGTATTTCGGGATTAAGTTCAAGGAGATGTTCTCTGGCTGAGTCTACCTTTAACCGACCAATATCATTGGTTGCGTGGACAATCTGCCTTTGCAGATTAGAGATATCGACTTCGTCAAAATCTACAAGTACGAGATGGCCAACGCCGGCTGCGGCAAGATAAACAGATGATGATGAACCCAGTCCACCCAGGCCAATAATCAGCACGCGTGCATCCGATAGTCGTTGCTGCCCCTCGGCATCTATTTCCGGCAGCATCATTTGTCTGCTATAGCGTAGTAATTTATCGTGATCCATATTATTTAAGTTAGCATATAAATCAGATTCCAAATCTATGGTGTTATATCTTTATCCACGGAGTCCTTCCAGGAAGTTGTTTTTATATCATGATACTCCTGAGTGTGCTCAGCCAGTGCAAGATAAATATTTTGTAATCTCAAATGCCACCCAGATGGATTATTGATATTGTCACGTTGGTTGGTTTCAACGAAACAAATGAATTCTGTTTTTAATTTAGTTATGAAATTTATTTTTTGCATTCAGATATCACATCTATTCAATTAGATGACTGCCCATAGGTTACCCGATCCTGCCCAGATAAATCCTGAAGTGTTTTTATTTGTTTAAAACCATAGATCTGGAAGGCATGAGTTACCAGTGCCTTTTGATCATAGCCATGTTCAATCAATAAAAAAGCGTCGCTGGCAAGATAGCCATTCGCATTTTCGAGAATTATATTAATTGCTTTCATGCCATCCTTTCCCGCAACAAGCGCAAGTTCAGGTTCAAACCGAACATCACCCTGTGATAAATGTTTATCATCCTGTTTAACATAGGGAGGATTACTGACGATCAGATCGAATGATTGTGAGGGAATATTTTTGTACCAGTCACTGAGTAAAAACTTGATGTTGGTTAGAGCATGAGACGCAGCATTCTTCTTTGCCATGTCCAGTGCATCCGGATTGATATCTGTCGCTACGATTGTGCTGTTTGATCGCTCAGATGCAATGGCAATGGCAATAGCACCGCTGCCCGTGCCGAGATCAAGTATGTTGAATGATTCCTCATCAGGAATCATCAATAGAGCGGCTTCCACCAGACACTCTGTTTCCGGGCGTGGGATCAATGTTTCCTCATTGACTGCCAGTTCCAATGACCAGAATTCTTTTTTCCCTGTGAGATGGGCAATCGGGTGTCCCTGACGTCGTTGCTCAATGAGTGATTTAAATAACACTGATTTGTCATCAGGAATAAGTTGTTGTGGATGAGCATAGATCTTCGAGCGATTAAACTGCATCACATCACAGAGTAATATTTCCGCATCCAGTTTTGTGGTATCAGAACAGTTTATTCTTTGTTCCGCTTCCCTTAGCAATTCTGCGATAGTGGTCATTATTTTTTTTCAGAGTTTTTTCTATGAGCTGTTTATTTTGCAAGAGATGCTAATTGATCCGCCTGATATTCACTGATTAAGGGATCGATAATTACATCGATATCGCCTTCCAGAAATTCATCTAGCTTATATAAGGTCAGGTTAATACGGTGGTCAGTGACACGTCCCTGGGGAAAATTATAGGTGCGTATTCTCTCAGAACGATCACCGCTACCCACCAGGTTCCTGCGATTTTCCGCCTGTTCCGAAGTTTGTTTTTCTCTCGCTGCATCTGTCAGTTTAGCTTGTAACAGTGATAAAGCACGTGCCTTGTTCTTGTGTTGGGAACGTTCATCCTGACATTCAACGACAACACCTGTTGGGATATGTGTAATACGAATTGCAGAATCAGTTTTATTTACATGCTGTCCGCCAGCACCGGAGGCACGGAAAGTATCAATACGCAGGTCAGATGTATTGATTTCGGTTTCTCCGACCTCGTCTAACTCGGGCATCACCGCCACGGTACATGCAGAAGTATGGATACGCCCCTGTGACTCTGTTTCAGGCACACGCTGCACACGGTGTGCCCCAGATTCAAACTTCAGTCTTGAATATGCACCCTCTCCGATAATTCGCATGATGACTTCTCTATATCCACTGAGATCACTCAATGTTTGACTCATGATTTCAATTTGCCAACCGCGCAATTCAGCGTAGCGAGTATACATTTTCATTAATATTGCAGAAAACAGGGCAGCTTCCTCACCCCCTGTGCCAGCCCGAATCTCAAGGAATATATTACTGCTATCTGCCGGATCTTTGGGCAGCAGAAGTATTTGCAATTCTTTTTCCAGGGATTCATTTTCTTCTTCCGCAGTTCTTAATTCTTCCTGTGCGAGATCACGAATCTCCTTATCATCATCTTTCATCATCTCTTTTGCAGAGGTAATAGTTTCCTGATTGTTCGTATAATTCACAAAGCTTGCTACGACAGGTTTTATATCGGCATGCTCCTTCGCATAGTCACGAAATTTATTTTGATTATTGATAACGTCAGGATCAGAGAGCAGTGCCTCCAGCTCTTGCAACCGCTCGCTTAGATTGTCCAGTTTGTAAAGTAAGCTATCTTTCATGTGTTAAATATTTATGGTTGATACGTCAAAAATTAAAAGGTTTAAATTCTGGCAGATTAAATCTTGAAGAGAAAGTGATTAGCCCACAAGGGCTATTTTTTTGGATCTGATGTTGCGTGATCCATATTCAGGTCAAAGAGTTCGTAAGCAGCAGACAACAAGTCATTTCTCCCCGCTGCCCCGGCAGCCCGTAATTGGCTACTTGGTGAGTGAATTAATTTATTTGTTAAAGTCTGGGTAACTTCCTGTAATACCTGCTCAGGGTCTGCGCCACTCTGTAGTTTTTTCTGTGCCAGGACGAACACCTCTTCCTGTATTGATTGTGCCTGATTCCGTAATGCACGTATGGTGGAAACCGCGTCCAGTGAGCCTAACCAGTCCATAAAATGAGTTACCTGGGTATCGATGATTTCTTCTGCCTGTTGCGCAGCTTTCTGACGACTGTGCATATTGTCCTGAATGACATCTTTTAAATCATCGATTGTATATAGATAGACATCATCCAGATCACCCACCTCCGGTTCAATATCGCGGGGGACAGCGATATCAACGACAAAGACAGGCCGGTGCTTGCGTACTTTAATGGCACTTTCAAAAGCGCCTTTACCCAAGATGGGTAATGGGCTTGCTGTTGATGAAATGATAATGTCAGCTTCTGCCAGGTGTTGCGGGATATCTCCCAGCGTGATGGCATAAGCTGAATATTCGCTGGACAAATGTTGTGAACGTTGCAATGTTCGATTGGCAATGATCATGCGGGAAAGTCCATTCTCGTGAAGATGTTTGGCTGTGAGCTCAATGGTATCTCCTGCGCCAATTAATAATGCGGTTTGCCCGGAGAGATCACCAAAAATCTGTTGTGCTAGTCGAACTGCGGCAAATGCGACTGAAACAGGATGGTTGCCAATAGTTGTTGTCGTCCGTATTTCTTTGGCGACCTTGAATGAGTGTTGGAAAAGCCGACCTAAATATTTGCCAATACTGCCGGCCTTGAGTGCAGTTTGGTAGGAAGACTTTAACTGACCCAATACCTGTGGCTCGCCAAGTACCATGGAGTCAAGGCCACTGGCGACGCGAAGCATATGTTTGACTGCATGTGCATCTGGGTGTGTATAGAGAAAGGGTGCCAATTGTTCCTGCTTCAGGCCATGATATTCGGATAGCCAGGCAATTGGTCTTTCATTTCTCGATTCTTCCAGGCTGCAATAGATCTCGGTACGATTACAGGTCGACAATATGGCGGCCTCATTAACGCCCTGTTGATGAGTGAGTTCCCCTAATGCATCAGGTATAGCATCGCTGCTGAAGATGATCTTTTCTCTAAGATCAACCGGAGCAGTCGCGTGATTTATGCCGAAAGCCAAGATAGTCATAATTGATATATACCCAAGTTACCTGAACTCTGAATCCTGCATTTCCAGGTAATTTGGGTATAGACGTTTACTAACACAGTATCTGTTAATTCTGAGTGATGAAGTCGCGGAAAACAAGGGCAAAAGGATTACAATTCAGTTTCTTGTATCGATTTGCCAGCCTTGAAAATCAGGTCATAATGACAATATAAGGGTCGTGGGTGTATCTATCAGTGGAACATTTACCGTATAGTCAGGGTCATTTGTTAAAGAGTCATTAATTCGGAAAAATCAGTATAGCTTAATAATGAAAAACAAATCTTTCTCAACAAAAGCCGGATTCACAGGAATTCTTGCCGGATATCATACCAATGTATTGATAGCCGCCCTGGTGTTATTGCTCAATGCCTGTACGACAGTTTCCAATCAGCCTTCTGATCAGTCTGTGGATACACAAGAGGGAACAAGTCAGGGCGGTACCGTATCGACGGAAGAACAGCTTGCTGATCAGGAAGCTCTAAAAAAATCAGGTCCAGAACGTCCCAAAATTGAATTGACGGAAGATATTCTTTATAAATTACTGGTGGCGGAGATTGCTGGACAGAGGAACAGGCTCGATCTCGCAGTGGAAAATTATCTTGATCTTGCCCGAACAACTCGCGATCCAGACATCGTCAGCAGAGCAACGCGCATCGCTGTTTACGCGCGTGATGATGCCTCGGCAAAAGAAGCAGCGTATCTGTGGGTGGAGCTGGATCCCGAAAATTCCGACGCACACCAGGTACTGGCTGTGATGGCAGTCAGGGAGGGCAACACAGCTAAGGCACTGGAACACCTTGAGATTATTCTCAAATCAAATGGACAGGGTGTAGGGCTGAATCAGAGGCTCTGGATGGTTGCGAATTTTCTCAGTCGTGAGAAAGATAAAGAGCAGGTCAAATTGATTCTGGAAGAGTTAATGGCAGAGCATCAGGATGACCCGGAAATACTATTAGCCTATGCGCAAGTGTTGACACGTATGTCGGAATTGTCCAGAGCGCGAGATGTTCTTGAACAAGTGCTTGCGTTGGTTCCAGAAAATAATGATGCCGCAATGACCTATGTGTCGGTGTTGAATCAACTGGGTCAGGAAGGTGAGGCACTGGCGTGGTTAGAGAGTGCACTAAAGAAGAACAAAGATGATTTTACTCTACGTATTTTCTATGCGCGTATATTGACTGATCTTCAACGTTTTGATGAGGCACGGCGTCAATTTGAGATACTCACTGTACAAGACCCAGGCAATCCTGATGTGTTGTTTTCACTCGGCTTATTATATCTTCAGTCGAGCAGGCTGGATGACGCTGAAGGTTATTTCATACGGTTGTCTGAAACAAAAGGCCATGAAGATGACGCGAGTTACTATTTGGGGAGAATTGCTGAAGAAAAGGAGGATTTGAAGAAAGCGGCTGACTGGTACCGTGGTGTTTCCAGTGGTAAAAATTATTTTGATGCGCAAATGCGCATAGGGATGTTACTGGGCAAGCAGAACAAAATTGAAGAGGCACGATTGCATCTGGCTGAAATACAAACACAAAACGATCGGGAAAAATCTATTTTAATACAAGCGGAGGCTGAGATGTTGGCCGAAGCCAAGCGCTTTCAGGATGCCATGGATGTCTATGATAAAGCGTTACAGAAAGGGTATGACGAAGATTTACTCTATTCGAGGGCCATGCTCGCAGAAAAGATGGATCGCCTGGATGTACTGGAGATGGACCTTCGGGCAATCCTTGATAAGGATCCCAAAAATTCACAGGCATTAAATGCCCTGGGTTATACGCTCGCGGACAGGACGGATCGTTATGACGAAGCATACGATTTAATCGAAAGGGCCCTGGGAATTAGTCCGAATGATTTTTTCGTTCTCGATAGTATGGGCTGGATTTTATATCGACTAGGTCGTCTGGACGAGGCGATAGAATTTTTAAATAAAGCGTTGTCTGTAAAAAATGATCCGGAAATTGCAGCACATCTGGGAGAAGTTCTCTGGGTGAAAGGTGATAAGGAAGCTGCCCAGGCAATATGGGATACTGCATTGAGGGAAACCCCCAACGATGACAGACTACGAAAAGTGATCAATCGACTCAATCCGTGAAAAAAATCTACCTTTTAGTCATGCTGGTATTCCTTACCGGCTGTTCTGAGGTTCCTTTGATCCCTGAAAGCGTAACTGGTGCCGAGCGCCAAAATCAACTGGAACAGATCAAACGCTGGAAATTAAAAGGTCGACTTGCCCTAAGCAGCCCAAAAGAAAGTTGGACGGTCACATTTCGTTGGTCGCAGGACTATGATCGCTATCTGATGCAATTTATTGCGCCACTAGGTCAGGGGACCTATGCGCTCAGAGGTGGCGAGGGCGATGGTGTTTATTTGCTAACCGCGAAAAATGAAGTGTTTCGTGCGGATGATGCTGAGAGCCTGTTGAAACAAACTGTCGGTTGGCATGTTCCCATGGGCGGTTTCAGATACTGGGTTCGTGGCTTGCCGGAACCTGGAATAGATATAATGGATCAGCAATTCGATGATCAGGGCCGGATTGTTGAGATGCAACAAAATGACTGGCACATTAGTATATCGCGTTATATGGATGTGGATGGAGTTCGGTTGCCAGCCAAGGTCTTTATGCACAATGATCACTTTAAATTAAAGTTGGTCATACAGGAGTGGGATACAAAATTATGACCAGTAGTCCCATGATTAGTCGTCATTGGCCTGCCCCCGCAAAACTAAATTTAATTCTTCATATCACAGGACGACGGGAAGATGGTTATCATCTTCTCCAGACTGTTTTTCAGTTTATAGACTTCAGTGATTCGCTGGACTTCGCACTTCGAAATGATGGCGTTATTTCGCGTCAATCAAACTGGGAGGGTGTTGCCGAAGCTGATGATTTAATTGTTCGTGCAGCAAAGGCTTTGCAGCTTGAATTTAGCTGTCAGCAAGGTGTAGATATTCATCTGGAAAAGAAGTTGTCTGTGGGTGGGGGTCTGGGTGGAGGGAGTTCGGACGCAGCAACAACACTGGTTGCTCTGAATCATTTGTGGGATCTTGGACTGTCTGTCGATCAATTGGTAGATATTGGATTAAAGCTGGGTGCTGACGTCCCTGTTTTTGTACGTGGCAAAGCGGCGTGGGCAGAGGGTATTGGTGAGAAATTAACACCCATTGATCCGAGAGAATCCTGGTACCTGGTGATTAAGCCAGATTGCTATATTTCTACAGTGGAGGTATTTAATTCATCTGATTTGACACGCAATACCCCTCCCATCAGAATACGCGACTTTCTGAGGGATGGTGGTCACAACGATTGTGAATCTGTGGTAAAAAATTTGTATCCAGAAGTGGCTGAGGCACTCGACTGGTTAGGTCAATTGTCAGATGCCAGAATGACCGGGACAGGATCTTGTGTTTTTGCTGGATTTGATAATCAGCAACAGGCAGAATCCGCCTATGAGAAATTGCCTCAAGGCTGGGAAGGATTTGTGGCGAAAGGTCTGAATCATTCGCCACTGCTAACGCGCCTGGAACAGGAAAACCTGGAAAAGGAAAAAAGTTAGAATTATTGCTGTCCATTAGATGTGTGGACGGCTCAGCAATATTGGGGCGTGGCCAAGCGGTTAAGGCACTGGGTTTTGATCCCAGCATTTCTTGGTTTGACAAATTTGTCTGGAACAAAATTTGAACGGCCGCAGGCCGGCCCACAGGGTGACGTACATGGAGGTACGGAATAATCTTGGCAATAGCCAGGGTGAGAACGGAAGATACCATATAGACATTGGGGCGTGGCCAAGCGGTTAAGGCACTGGGTTTTGATCCCAGCATTCCCAGGTTCGAATCCTGGCGCCCCAGCCATTTAATTTTTTAAAGGGCATAAGGATGAGAACCTAAGGTTTGACAAATTCGCCGGGAGCGAATTTGAACAGCACCGCTTGCGGTGCTGGCCCGAAGGGCGTAGGACAGGATGTCCGGAGTAATCCTGGCGCCCCAGCCATATTCTATTAAGCACTACAAGAGGGTCGTTATGCCATTAGCAAATATGATGGTGTTTGCAGGCAATGCCTGTCCCAGGTTAGCAGTCGATATTGCTGCACATCTGAATCTGCCACTCGGCAAGATAAATGTTGGACGTTTTAGTGATGGCGAGGTCATGGTTGAGATTGGGGAAAATATCCGTGGTGCGGATATTTATCTCATACAGTCTATCTGTGCACCGACCAATGACAACTTGATGGAATTACTGGTGATGGCCGATGCCATGCATCGTGCATCCGCTGCGCGTATTACTGCAGTCATTCCCTACATGGGTTATGCGCGGCAAGATCGACGAAGCCGTTCAGCTCGTGTCCCAATCACGGCAAAAGTGGTTGCCAATATGATTGCCTCAGTCAAAATCGACCGCGTATTGACAGTTGATTTGCATGCTGACCAGATTCAGGGCTTTTTTGATATGCCTCTCGATAATGTTTACGCCTCACCTGTACTGCTGGGTGATGTCTGGAAACATAAATATGCAAATCTGATGGTCGTTTCACCCGATGTTGGTGGTGTGGTTCGTGCACGTGCTCTGGCAAAGCGCCTGGATGATACTGATTTGGCAATCATTGATAAGAGACGTCCGAACCCTAACGAGTCTGAAGTGATGAATATTATTGGTGATGTTGATGGTCGTGAATGTGTCATTATTGATGATCTGGTAGATACGGCGGGGACCTTGTGTAATGCGGCGGGCGCATTGAAAAAACATGGGGCCAGTAAAGTTGTTGCTTACTGCACACACCCTGTTCTGTCCGGGAATGCGATAAAGAACATCGAGAATTCTGAGTTAGATGAACTGGTTGTGACTGACACGATTCCATTAAGGGCAGAGGCAGCGACGTGTGATCGTATCCGACAACTCAGTGTCGCCACTATGTTAGGTGAGAGTGTCAGACGTATCAGTGAGAGCGAATCACTCAGCAGTATGTTTATTGATTAACTTTGTTGACTGGTTTTCAGGAAAATCTTCAAAAATATCCATTTCCGAAGGAATTTGAGCCCGAAAGAACTCAATACAGGGGGAATCAAGCCAGAGATGCCCGCAAATCATTGAATATCAGTGATTTCTCTATATACTGCGCTGTCCGCTCATCCTGATTGTCGTCAGTTTTAACTGATTCACCGGGTTCCTGGGCGACTCCCTGGAGAGATTCTTGCCTTCCAGGGGGCGTTATCGCCATATTTGGTCGCGAATATGGTTTGTCGTTCATTTAAAGTAGGAGCAGTTCAATGAAACAATTTGAAATTATTGCTGAGCTTCGCGAGGACATGGGGAAAGGTGCGAGCCGCCGCCTGCGTCGTGAGGGTAAAGTCCCCGGTATTGTATACGGGGCAGAGAAGGGCGCCACTTCGATCATGATGGGGCAAAATGAGATCATGCATCATCTTGAGAACGAAGCTTTTTATTCTCACATTTTGACATTGCAGGTGGGCAAAAAGAAAGAGAAGGTCGTGTTGAAAGACTTGCAACGTCATCCATACAAGCCAGTTGTGCTTCACCTTGATTTACTGCGTATTGATGAAAATGAGAAGTTAACCATGCGCGTGCCATTGCATTTCGTCAATGAAGATAGATGTATTGGTGTCAAGGAAAGCGGTGGTGTGATCAGCCATGTGATGACTGATTTAGAGGTCATCTGTCTACCTAAAGATTTACCTGAGTATATTGAAGTTGATCTGGCCGAAGTTAATGTTGGTGAGGGCATACACCTTAGTGATCTGAAGATACCTGAAGGCAGCGAAATTGCTGCTTTAATGCATGGTGGTGATGCAGCACAAATAGTCGCAACAGTCCATATACCCAAGGTAGTCATAGAAGTTGAAGACGAGCTTGTAGATGCAGCAGAAGCAGAAGCAGAAGCTGAGGCAGAAGCAGAAGCAGGGACAGAGGAATCTGCAGCCACTGATGAAGGTGCTGATGCAGACGAGTAATTCCTTTTTCAGGGATTATCTTGTTTAAAGGGCACACAGTGCCATCAACATTTAAATTAATAGTCGGTCTGGGCAATCCAGGCCCCGAACATTCTGAAACCCGGCATAACGCCGGGTTCTGGTTTGTTGATTCGCTTGCTGCAAAATATTCCCTTTCATTTAGATCAGAATCTAAATTTAATGCTGAGATTTGCCGACTGCAGACAACAGATGTTGACTGCTGGTTATGCAAGCCCATGAACTTTATGAACAGAAGTGGTTTCTCAGTTCAGACGATGGCCAGCTTTTATAAAATTCCGGTTGCAGCGATTCTGGTTGCTCATGATGAACTTGATCTGGATGCCGGGATCGTCCGACTGAAAAAAGAGGGGGGGCACGGTGGCCATAACGGATTACGAGATATCATTGCACAGATGGGTGATAAATCTTTTACACGATTACGCATAGGAATTGGTCATCCCGGGAGTCAGGACAGGGTGACTCCTCATGTATTGGGTAGACCAGGTGGTGAAGATCGCCAGTTAATCGAGGAAGCAGTTAAAGCGTCGGTGGAAATCATGCCTCTGCTATTTACAGGCGATACGCAGAAGGCAATGAATGCCTTACATCAGAAAAATAATATTAACGAAGATTAAAGCAGACATAGTTATGGGCTTTAAATGTGGCATTGTTGGTCTTCCAAATGTGGGTAAATCGACCTTATTCAATGCATTGACCAACTCAGGGATCAACGCAGAGAACTACCCTTTTTGTACCATCGACCCGAATATTGGTGTGGTGCCCGTGCCTGATCAACGTCTGGACAATCTTGCTGAGATTGTCTCACCACAGCAGGTTCTGCCCGCAACAATGGAGTTTGTTGATATTGCCGGATTGGTAGCAGGGGCCTCAAAGGGCGAAGGCCTGGGTAATAAATTTCTGGCACACATTCGTGAAACGCATGCCATTGCTCAGGTGGTTCGCTGTTTTGAAGACGATAATATTGTGCATGTCTCGGGCAAGATTGATCCACTGGCCGATATCGAAATCATCAATATAGAATTATGTCTGGCGGATCAGGAAAGTCTCGAACGTGCCCTGCAAAAGGTGCTCAAGATTGCCAAAAGTGGAGATAAGGATGCACGCAGGCAAGAACCACTTTTCGAAAAAGCCATTGCGCATCTGGATAAAGGAAACCCGATACGTTCTATGGATCTGGAAGAGCGGGATAGTGAAGATTTATATCCACTACATTTACTGACGCAAAAGCCCACACTTTATATTGCCAATGTTGAAGAAGAAGGTATTAGCAGTAACCCCTGGTTAGGAAAACTCAGGGCTCTTGCCGCAGAAGAAGGCGCTGAAGTTATCCCTGTCTGTGCTGCGATAGAATCTGAGATTGCAGAGCTTGATAATGAATCAAAGTTGGAGTTTTTGCAGGAACTTGGACTTGAAGAGCCTGGGTTGAATCGCATCATTCGTGCCGGTTATACACTACTGAATTTACATACTTATTTCACCGCAGGTGAAAAGGAAGTCCGTGCCTGGACTTTACATCAAGGCGATTCTGCACCACGCGCGGCAGCAGTCATTCATACTGATTTTGAAAAAGGGTTCATACGTGCAGAGGTCATTGCGTACGATGATTTTATTGAGTATCAGGGGGAACAGGGCGCGAAGGATGCAGGTAAATGGCGACTGGAAGGTAAGGAGTATATTGTTCAGGACGGAGATGTCATGCATTTTAGGTTTAATATTTAATATTTCATAAATTCTTTCACTGGATTCCCGCCTGCGCGGGAACGACAGACTTAAGTAAGTGCCATTCGTGGATGAGACTTTTCTTCCTGCTTGTTAGAATGTGGTTATGAATCCTTCAAAATTACGCAAGCAAATTATTGAAACTGTTATCGCGTTCAATACGTCTGGTCTGAGTGTCGGCACTTCGGGAAATCTCAGTGTCCGCACTTCTCAAGGTTTTCTGATTACACCTACGGGGATCCCTTATCTTCAACTCAAGGAAGCAGATATTGTTGAAATGGATTTGCAGGGGAATGTCATACAAGGCAATCTGAAACCTTCCAGCGAATGGCATTTTCATCGGGATATCTATCAGGCCAGGGAAGAAATCAATGCTATTGTCCATGTGCACTCAGATTATGCAACAGCGATCGCATGTACACGAGTGGACATTCCCGCCTTTCATTATATGGTGGCAAGAGCAGGAGGAGATTCTATTCGGTGTGCAGAATATGCTACGTTTGGGACAGAAGCACTTTCACAAAATGCAGTCAAGGCACTTGAAGGAAGAAATGCTTGTTTACTGGCAAACCATGGCATGGTTGTACTCGGAGAGAACATAGACTCAGCTTATCAACTTGCGGAAGAAGTCGAGAACCTTGCCAAACAGTACTGGATCAGTAAGCAGCTTGGTGAAGTTGTATTACTTGATGACGAGGAAATGAACAAAAATCTGGAGAAGTTTAAAACCTACGGGAAACAGTAGAGAACTAAGTGATTGACAATAAACGCCAGGCTTTATAATCAATCATTTCTATCTAGCTAATCCCTGAAATGAATCAGCCGTCAGCATAATATTCCAGGAAACAGAATGTCCACACGAGCATGATGCCTTTTTGATTGATGAAAAATGGAGTAAAATATAAAAAAACGATCTGTAGCTATTGATCATGTCACGATTTAATATCGTTTGCCGTTCACCGCTCTTTTACATCCATGTAACCGCTGTATTAGTGCACCCGTCAAGCGAGTATTGAAGAGAACATCCATGCACGTCATTTGATTTTGTAAGCAAGGACTTTGTCATTCTTCATCATTGGCAATAGAATCAGGTTTTGCTCAAGGAGTACCTCAAGATCGGCCATCCCTTGTTCTAGTTCCAGCAGCAGCGTGGCCTCACCTTTCCTGTTAATCTGGTATAGTTTTCCAGCCATCCAGTCAGTAACGTAATAGCCATTATTGCCATCACTCTCCACACCATCCAGGTTCCCAATGGGGTCGCCACCGAGACTGGTAATGGATTTGTCCTGAAGAGAAATAGATTTAAGATGTCCGGGGATTTCTGTTGCAAAACCATCTGTCATCACACCCCAGGCACCGAGAATCAAATGATCTCCTTCAGCGTGTAGACCGTTAGGGTTCTCAAGCTCAGGTGATTCCAGCCAAATATTGAATTGATCACTACTCAAACGATGAATGCGATTAAGCAGCATATCTGAGACGAAGATCTCTCCTTGGTTGTTTGCGGCCACGTCATTAAGAAATTTTGCATCATCCACTTTATATGTATTTGAAATCGTGCCAGATGGAATATCAATCACGACCAGCGCATCGATGTCAGCAACGTAAAGTGTGTCATTATAAATCGCAAGTCCTTTTGGCGCATTTAAACCAATGACCCACTGCTTTCTGAGTATCGTGCCATCAAGTAGCATCTTTGAGATATAGCCGTTACCATCTTTTTCGACGGGTGAACCATTGACATTGGAAACAAACAAGGTGTTGCTTGATTGGTGATAAATGACAGATTCTGGATTATTAAACCCTTGTGTTTCCCAGAGTAACTCAAGCTTTACCGTTCCCTTCTTAGGTGCATTATTTTCTGCTGTTTCTGTCGTGGTGACTTGCGATTGTTGTGTATCATCTGAACAGGCACCGAGAAAGAGGGCGGTTAGTATTAATAAGGTAGTAATAAGATTTTTCACACTATTCTCCATAATAAATTAAAGACAGAACCAGATTTAACAATCAGCCAGGTTGAAATTTACAGAGAAAATAATTCTCGCAATTTTTCACCTGGGTCTTCTGCTCGCATAAAAGCCTCGCCAACAAGGAAACCATTCACACCATGCTTACGCATGGTTTTAACATGTTCTGTTGTGTGTATGCCACTTTCGGTAATCACTATACGGTCATGAAACACATCAGGTAACAAACCGATAGTCGTTTCAATATCCGTTTCAAAGGTGTGTAAATTACGATTGTTAATGCCGATTAATGGCGTACGTAACATTAAGCCGCGTTCAAGTTCTTCACGATTATGCACTTCCACAAGGATATCCAGTCCAATTTCCCGAGCAGTGCCAACCAGTTCCTGCATTTGCATATCAGACAGGACAGAGACAATGATGAGAATACAATCAGCACCTAAAACTCTGGTCTCATAAATCTGGTATGGGTCAATCATGAAATCCTTCCGCAGCACAGGTAATGTACAGGCAGCACGCGCGCTTTGCATAGCTTCATCTGAACCCTGAAAAAAATCTACATCAGTCAATACCGACAGACAAGTTGCACCGGCGCTCTCATAAGATCGGGCAATCGACTCAGGATCAAAATTTTCACAGATAACACCTCTGCTGGGAGAAGCTTTTTTGATTTCTGCAATGATAGCGGCCCTACCTTCACTAATAGATTTCTCGATAGCCATGCTGAAGCACCGGGTCGGCGGACAATCATCGGTCCTGTGTTTTAATTCCTGTACTGGTATCTTTGATTTGCGTTCGCTAATTTCTTCAGACTTACGCGCCAGAATCTTATTAAGAATATCGGGTCTGTTTTGTGTTATGGCTGGCGTCATGATTTATGGTTGTTTTAGAAGGATTGAGTCTAAAAAGATTGCGTGAGCTTTACCAGTTCATCAAGTTTGGATCTTGCCGAACCATCTTCGATCACCCGTCGTGCAGATTTAATGCCTGAGGCCAATGAGTCTTTAATGCCTGCGGTGTAAATCGCAGCGCCTGCATTCAGCAAGACGATATCCTGGGTCGGGCCGCCCTGATTGTCGAGAACGGCATGCATCACTTTAAGACTATCTTCGACGTTTTCTACAGCCAGTGTGCTGATATCAGCGCGTTGCATGCTGAATTGTTCCGGTTCAATTTTATAAGTACTGATTCCACCATCTTTTAATTCGGCAATATTCGTCGGTGCTGAAATACTGATTTCATCCATGCCATCTTCGGAATGCACAATCATGACCTGTTCGCTACCAAGATTTTTCAGAACATTTGCTAATATTTCCAGCCAGTCATGACTAAATACACCTATCACCTGACGTTTTGTACCGGCAGGATTGGTTAAAGGCCCCAGGACATTAAACAAGGTACGTACACCAAGTTCACGACGAGGGCCAATTGCATGTTTCATCGCACTATGGTGCATGGGCGCAAACATGAAGCCTATACCAATTTCTTCAACACATTGTGCAACCTGTTCGGGAGTGATCTCAAGTTTAACCCCAGCGGCTTCCAGCACATCTGCACTGCCTGACTTGCTGGAGACAGAACGATTGCCATGTTTAGCAACATTACCTCCTGCAGCGGCAACCACAAATGCTGCTGTAGTGGAGATATTAAATGTGTTAGATCCATCGCCACCAGTGCCGCAGGTATCGATCAGATTTTCCTTGTTGATGTGGACTCGGCTGGCAAGTTCTCGCATGACCTGGGCGGCGGCGGTAATCTCTTCAACTGTTTCCCCCTTACTTCTTAGCCCTACCAGAAAACCTGCGATCTGAGAATCTGTACATCCGCCGGTCATAATGTTGTGCATGACACTACGCATGTCATCCTTGCTAAGGTGTTTTTTATCGATGACTGATTGTATTGCGCCTTGAATATCCATTATTTAATCTCTTAAGGGTTTAATTTCCCAGCAGCTTGCTGCGCTATTGTCATTCCCGCGAAGGCGGGAATCCAGTCAGACAATGCCCGCTTGTGGCGGGGATGCTTGTTTCACCGTTACATATCACTGTTTATTTAACATCCAGGAAATTCTTCAGAAGCTCGTGCCCGTAGGAGGTGAGAATGGATTCTGGATGGAACTGTACGCCTGAGATGGCATGCTTTTTATGTTTTATCCCCATGATCTCATCTACTTCACCTGTTTCTGTTTGTGTCCAGGCCGTGACTTCGAAACAATCAGGTAAGGTTTCCTGTTCGATCACTAGTGAGTGATAACGTGTCGCGGTGAATGGACTATCCAGACCAGCAAATACATCATTATTATTATGGTAAATCTCAGATGTTTTTCCGTGCATGATCTCCTTTGCATGGACAATTCTTCCACCAAATGCCTGGCCGATACTCTGGTGACCAAGACAAACGCCCAGTAAGGGAAGTTTCCCTTTAAAATGTTCTATCAATTTCAGTGAGATGCCTGCTTCGTTGGGTGTGCATGGGCCAGGTGAAACAATGATGCGTTCAGGGGACAGTGATTCAATCTCGGGAATGCTTATCTTGTCATTACGGTAGACGAGTACCTCCTCTCCCAGTTCACCAAAATATTGAACCAGGTTGTAGGTAAAAGAATCGTAGTTATCTATCATCAATAACATAATCAATACGCCCGTCTTTCTTTAGACATTTTAGAATTTTTCTGGGTAAGCATTGTTTTAGTTCAGTTTATTTAATTCAGGCCGTTTTCAGCCATGGCCACGGCTCTGAATATGGCACGGCCTTTATTCATTGTTTCTTCCCATTCATTTTCAGGCACGGAGTCTGCCACGATGCCTGCGCCCGCTTGAATGTGTAATGTATCATCTTTAATTACTGCCGTGCGGATGGCAATGGCTGTGTCCATATTGCCATTCCATGAAATATAGCCAACAGCACCCGCATAGATGCCACGCTTCACAGGTTCCAGTTCGTCAATGATTTCCATTGCCCTGATTTTAGGGGCCCCTGAGACAGTCCCGGCAGGGAAAGTTGCCCTGAATACATCAATGGCAGTTAGTCCTTCCCTGAGTGTTCCAACCACATTGGAAACGATGTGCATTACATGGGAGTAACGCTCAATAATCATTTTGTCCGTGACCTTTACGCTGCCTATTTCGGCAACACGCCCCGTGTCATTACGACCCAGATCGATCAGCATTAAATGTTCCGCAAGTTCCTTTGGATCATTCAGCAGTTCTTCCTCCAGTGCCAGATCTTCTTCTGCATCAGCCCCTCGAGGCCGGGTACCTGCAATCGGTCGAACGGTGACTTCATTATCTTCCAGGCGCACCAGAATCTCTGGTGAAGAACCAACGATATGAAAATCCTTTAAATTCAGATAAAACATATAAGGTGAAGGGTTCAAACAACGTAAGGCACGATAAAGATTGATCGGCGGTGCGTTAAATGGAATTGACAAACGCTGTGACAGCACAACCTGCATAGCGTCACCTTCGACAATGTAATCTTTGATTTTATCAACACCCTGTTGAAATTTTTCTTGCGTGAAACCAGAGACAAAATCCTTTTCATCGACATGTCGTGTTTTTTTATTAGGTGCGTCGAGGATAGCAACCGTTAATTTATTGGCAAGCATATCAAGTTGTTTTTGTGCTTTTACATAGGCATCGCTTTGTTTCGGGTTTGCATGGACGATAATATGTAGTTTACCGCTCAGGTTATCGAACACGACGAGTTGTTCTGAAACCATTAACAAAATATCCGGGCATTCGAGGGGGTCATCCTTATCAGAGACATCCAGATGCGTTTCAATATAGCGAATACAGTCATAGCCAAAGTAACCTACCAGGCCTCCGGAAAATCTTGGCATCTCGGCAATCTCGGGAACACGAAATTGTTGTTGAAATAGCTCCACTGCCTGCAATGGATCATCGACTGTTTCATCGCTGATAATTTCCCCATCTTCTTCGATAGATAATTGATGATCAGTGACACGGAGAATTGTGCTGGAACCCAGACCAATGATGGAATAACGTCCCCACTTTTCTCCACCGTGTACGGATTCGAACAAGTAGGAGTAAGGTTCGTCAGCCAGTTTTTTGTAGGCGCTCAACGGCGTGTCCATATCTGCGAGGACTTCTCGCATTAGCGGGATTCGATTGTAATTGCCCTTTGCAAGTTGTTCGAATTGTTCTGGTGTCATGATGATGTTGCCCGAAAGACGTTCACCTAGAAGGCAGCCTCAAGTTCAGCCAACGTGTCGACGACATGGTCTGGGTTGGCAAGGCGAATATCCTGACCGAGATTATACCCATAGCTGACACATAAAACCTGAAATCCAGCGGCGCGTGCGGCTCTGACATCATTTACTGAGTCACCCACCATTAGAGACCTGGCTGGACTGACACCAAAATATTCAGCAGCATGCAGTAATGGCAGTGGATCAGGTTTTTTCTTTGGCAATGTATCACCACTAATAACAATACCAAATTTATTCTGAATACCTAAAGTTTCAAGAATTATATTTGTGAACTGGCTAAGTTTGTTGGTGACACAACCAAGTTTAAATTGATTGTTTGCCAGATAATCCAGACCTTCTCTAACACCATCGTATAATTGACTTTGCTTACAGGCGTTTTGCCGGTAACAGTTGATGAACAGGGGCAAGGCTTCTTCAAACAGTGACGGTTCGGGTTCCCTGTCAAAATTATTGGTAGTAAGATCATTCGTCAGTGCATGCTTCACCAGTTGTTCGATCCCATTACCAATCCATTCCCTGACTTTTGCCTCCCCAGCCACAGGCATCGACAGTCTTTGTAACATGGAATCCAGACAGTAAGTAAGATCGGGCACGGTATCGACTAATGTCCCGTCCAGATCCAGCAAGACCATTTCAGGTTGATTTAAAGGCATGAAATGGGGATTGACTAGGTTTAAGTGTTGGCCAGCTCATTACGCATGGCGTTGATGGTTGCCTGATAATCATCACCGCCAAAGATGGCTGAGCCTGCAACAAAGGTGTCCGCCCCGGCTTCGGCAATTTCACGGATGTTCTTCACCTTAACGCCACCATCGATCTGAAGACGAATGTCATAGGCACTGTCATCAATGATTTTGCGGGCCTGTCTTAACTTATCTAAAGCAGCCGGGATAAATGACTGACCTCCAAACCCGGGGTTGACTGACATGAGTAGCACCATATCTACCTTATCAATCACATGGTCCAGAATATCCAGCGGTGTTGCCGGGTTTAAGACGAGACCTGATTTACAGCCATTATCACGGATCAGTTGTAAGCTTCTGTCCACGTGTTCGCTGGCTTCCGGGTGAAAGGTAATATAGCTGGCACCAGCTTTGGCAAAATCAGGGATGATTCGGTCAACGGGTTTGATCATTAAATGCACATCAAGCGGTGCCTCGATTCCGTAATCACGCAAAGCTTTAACAATCACCGGACCGAAAGTCAGGTTCGGTACATAGTGATTGTCCATCACATCGATATGGACAAAATCTGCGCCTGCAGCCAGTACTTTGGCCGTGTCCTCACCGAGGCGGGCCATATCTGCCGATAATATTGAAGGAGCAATGATGTAATCAGTCATAAGGGGCGCAACTTTACCTGATCGTCCCAGCGATAGCCACTTAGGTCAGGGGCTCGGCCGGAAACTCAGGTCTGGAACTCAAATCAGGAACCTAGGCGAGGAATCCATTAGACTATGATCATGAAACGGACAGCCATCCACATCATCATTTTTCTACTGAGTTTCATGTTCACATGTCAGGTTTCAGCACAAGATATTCAGGCGCAGAACAGGGAACAGCAGATTGCTGAAAAATTAGCATTGATTGCAGGCGCTGACGAGATTGTCAGCCTGAAGGCACCAGGTGGCCGGTTTATTGGCATCTATCAACGTGCCAAAACAGGCGAGTCTCATGGTGTCGTTATTCTGGCTCATGGGATGGGCGCACATCCAGACTGGCCAGATGTGATTTCACCACTACGAACACAATTACCTGAGTTCGGTTGGTCAACATTTTCAATACAGATGCCAATCCTGTCTCCGGAAGAGCCTGTTGCCGAATATGGTAAGACGCTGAAGGTCGCAAAAAGCCGACTAAATGCTGCTATCGATTATCTACATACCTGGGAAATTGAGCAGATTATTCTACTAGGCTATAGTTTTGGTGCGGTACAAGTAGCAAGTTATCTGGCAAGTGGTAAAAATGAAAATGTAAGGGCATTTGTGTCTGTGAGTATGCTTTCACAAAAATTTATCAAGCCGGGACTGGATGTGTTCAAGTTAATTGGTGGAATAGACCTTCCCATGCTCGATATTTATGGAGATGAAGATTTGCCAGATGTCAGGCGCGGCAGTGATGATCGTCGTCTGGCTGCAAGTAAAAACGGCAATCGTGATTTCAAGCAGATTGAATTGAAACATGCGGGGCATCATTATCAGGGTGTTGAAGAGGCCCTGGTAGAGCAAATTCAGATTTGGTTAAAAAATATTATATTAGTTATGGATGAAACGACCAAAATTTCACCTGAAATCTTGCATGAAAGACAATAGACTACCAATAATAAACAGGTAATAAGCTGCGATACGCAGAAGAGGAGTGCACTGTGAATCAGGAAGTTGATACTGTTCATGTTCCGGACAAAGAGGAACGTACCTGGGGTATGTTTTGTCACCTGGTGGTTTTTTTAGGTTTCATTATTCCCTTTGCTAGTATTATCGGCCCGTTGGTCATCTGGATTATTAAAAAGGATGAAATGCCTTTTGTTGAAGATCAGGGGAAAGAATCTCTAAACTTTCAGATCACCATGATGCTTGCAACAATAGTCTCTGCACTATTGATGTTAGTTCTCATTGGTTTTGTGCTCATTTTCGTCGTTTTAATTTTTCAATTTATTGTTGTCATCATTGCCTCAATCAAGGCAAATGAAGGGGTGTACTATCGTTATCCCTTAAATATTAGATTCATTAAATAAATGATTTATCAAATAACATGTCGTTATTAAGGATTAATTGAGGAGAAGAGATTATGGATTTAGGAACAATTTTAGCGATTTTCGTAGTGGTGTTATTGTTGGTTACTATTCGTAAAATGGTCAATATTGTTGATCAAGGTTACGAATATACGGTCGAGCGTTTTGGAAAATATACCAGAACATTAAGACCAGGCTTAGGGATTATTGTGCCTTTCATCGATACGATCGGTGCCAGGACGAATATGATGGAAACCGTTATGGATGTGCCCTCCCAGGAAGTGATTACCAAGGATAATGCCATGATCAGAGTGGATGGCGTGATCTTTTTTCAGGTGCTGAATGCAGCGAAGGCAGCTTATGAAGTGACTGATCTGACCCGGGCGATACTGAATCTGACCATGACCAATATTCGCACGGTGATGGGTTCGATGGATCTGGATGAACTGTTATCAAAAAGAGACACTATCAATGCAAAACTTCTCTCTGTGGTTGATGAGGCCACGGAACCCTGGGGCGTGAAGGTCACGCGCATCGAAATCAAGGACATTACACCACCACAGGATCTGGTTGAAGCGATGGCCAGACAAATGAAGGCGGAGCGAGACAAACGCGCCAACATTCTTGAGGCTGAAGGTTTCAAGCAAGCAGAAATTCTCAAGGCAGACGGTGAAAAGCGGGCAGCCATCCTTGAGGCAGAAGGTCGCAAGGAAGCAGCATTCCGCGATGCGGAAGCCAGGGAAAGACAGGCCGAAGCAGAGGCCAAGGCAACCACCGATGTTTCCAATGCCATTGCTACGGGTAATATTCAGGCGATCAACTACTTTGTGGCAACCAAATATATTGAGGCATTGAAAGATATAGCGTCGGCACCGAATCAGAAAGTGATCTTGATGCCGCTGGAAGCCAGTAGTGTCATTGGTGCACTCGCGGGTATTACCGAGATTGCCAAAGAAGCATTTGGCAAATCGGGTGATAGAGAATCGAATGACCCACCAACGCATAGAGGGTAATTCACATGGAATGGATTAACGATATCGTATATTGGCATTGGCTTATTATTGCGGTTGCGCTGATCATTCTGGAAATCCTCATACCAGGGGCCTATTTTCTGTGGATGGGTATCTCAGCTGTTGTTGTGGGTGGGGCCATGTTTGTCTTTCCGCAGATGCCGATACTAGTGCAGATTTTGATCTATGCGGTCTTGTCAGTAATCACCGTGGTGATGTACAAATCTTATCGGAAGAAAAATCCGCTTGTTACTGATGAGCCCGCGTTGAATCGTCGAGGTGAACAATACATTGGCCGAAGTTTTACGCTGAAAGAACCCATTGTAAATGGTGAAGGCAAGATAACAGTGGATGATACAACCTGGAAAATCACAGGTAGAGATATAGATGCAGGTGAAACAGTGCGTGTTGTTGCTGTAGAAGGGTCGACATTAGTCGTTGAAGGATCAACGGTAATAGTAAAGTAGGGGAATAACTCCACGCGAAGACACAATGAGAAATGTGAATGCTTTGCTGAATGAGTATAGCGAAGGCCATCAAAACAGGGTAAACAAGAATATACACCGTGTGTGTGTTCCTGCCATCGTGTTCAGTTTGCTCGGAATACTGTGGTCGCTACCACCATTCCCGATTAAAATTTCACCACTCGTCAACTGGGCGACTGTCCTGATCGTTTTATCTCTCATTTATTATTTGTTCCTGTCCTGGAAGTTGGCGATAGGCATGTTATTTTCTTCACTATTCATGATCCTGATTTTACGATGGATTGACGGCTTCTCGGTGTCGCTCTGGCAGATCGCGATTGCCATATTTATGGTGGCGTGGGTCGGCCAGTTTATTGGCCACCATATAGAAGGTAAGCGACCTTCCTTTTTCAAAGATATTCAATTTCTTTTAATCGGCCCTGTATGGTTGCTTGCCGATGTCTACAGGAAATTTAATTTGAGTTATTAAAAACGTAATGGATATCGCATTGTTCAAGTCCCTATTACTGGAGAGAAAGGCAGCTTTAATGGAGGTGGAAGAGACAAGTAAGGAGGCAACGCAAATTGTGGAGCTGGATCAGGCGAGCGTTGGCAGGTTATCACGCATGGACGCGATGCAAGGTCAGGCGATGGCCATCGCGACAGATCAACGGAGGGTGCTTGAGCTACAACAAATTGAAGCGGCATTAAAGAGAATTGATCATGATGAATATGGTTATTGCCTTAGCTGTGATGAGACAATTGCAGAACCAAGATTGAAACTGGATGCAGCAATAACGCTTTGCATTGACTGTGCCAGCAAAAAAGAATCAAGTTGTAGCAGCGTGTAAATCGGGAACTAAACCAGAACCTGAAGATGAGACTACGCGTATTGGTGCAGTGCCCACTCCACATGTTCTCTGACCATTTCTGACGGGTGAGATTTTTTTTCTTCAAGCACCTGAATGATCTCTTTATGACTGATAAGCTGATTTGAATTGTTACCAACGGGTTTAGATTCGGCTAGATTACTCAATAGATTTCCCAGGGCAACAGCAATATTTCTTAACCAGGCTTCGTAAGCAATACGTCGAATCGCAGAGCCTTCCGTTTTTTTCAGAAATTCTTCCTCTGACCAGTTAAATAAATCAATCAGTGTGGATGAGTCCAGACTATTTCTGATGGTAAAATCTTTTTCTGTTGTGTGATGTGTGAATTTGTTCCATGGACAGACCAACTGACAATCGTCACAACCATAGATCCGGTTACCTATGTCTTTTCTAAATTCTTCCGGTATAGATCCGCGTAATTCAATCGTCAAATAGGAGATACAACGTCGGGCATCGACTTGATAAGGACCGACAATGGCTTGTGTGGGACAAATATCAATACATGCAGTGCATGATCCACAATGATCTGTAACAAATGGCTCATCTACGGGTAATGGTAAGTCTGTATAGATCTCACCCAGGAAAAACCATGAACCTGTATCAGGATTAATTAAATTGGTATGTTTACCAATCCAGCCTAGTCCGGAATTTCGGGCAACTGCTTTTTCCAGAACGGGTGCGCTATCCGTAAAGGCCCGATAACCAGACTCACCTGTGACTTTTGAAATCTT
The DNA here is from genome assembly GCA_022574295.1 of Pseudomonadota bacterium. Classification (GTDB taxonomy): domain Bacteria; phylum Pseudomonadota; class Gammaproteobacteria; order Eutrophobiales; family Eutrophobiaceae; genus SMWN01. The sequence continues at coordinate 1,752 of JACZSJ010000016.1, read as the reverse complement.
TTCTGCCAGTTTTTGTAGTCGGCTGCGTATGATTTTGTGATAATCGCGGCCTGTGGCGTAACGTGAAACATAAGCCTGTTGTGGATTATTTAATATGGTTTCTGGATCTTCCCCATCGTCAGGCATGTAATCCATTCTGGTAGAGATGATTCTGATGGTACCCGGGATTAATTCTGCAGGATGTGATCGTTTACTGCCGTGGCGTTGCATGTAATCCATTTCACCATGCATGGCCTGATCAAGCCATTTTAATAAATATTTTTCATCCTTTGCCAAATCAGTATCGGTAATACCAACTTGCTGAAAGCCCAGTTCTGTTCCCCAGTCTTTTATCTGTTCAGCCAGTCTGTTGTAGTCTATTTTGTTCAAAGGCGACTTCATTGCTAACAAGGTCTCTTACCGAGTTCACTGATATTAATATACAGGGTACAGCGATCAAGATAACATGGGTACTGGGGACTTTACGCGAAATTAATTTCAATGTTTGAATATTTAAATTCATGGTATCGCAGATACTTTACCGATCCGCAGGCGGCCTTACTGGTTGTCCTGCTGGTAATCGGGTTTGTGATTGTATTTGCCATGGGAAAGATGCTGGCGCCATTAATCGCAGCAATCATCATTGCCTATTTGCTTGAAGGGCCAGCACAAAAAATTCAAAGGCTTCATGGCTCAAGGTCATTGGCCGTAGTCATCGTCTTCCTCCTGTTTATGACTTTCCTGGCCTTCTTGCTATTTGGTTTGTTACCTATCCTGTCAAGACAGTTAAGCCAGTTTTTCCAGGAAGTCCCTTACATGATTGCCAATGGTCAGGAACTTTTATTGAAGCTTCCGCAACAGTATCCTGAGATTATTTCTGAGGATGCCGTATGGGAGGTTATTCTTGCCATCAAAAGTGGTGTCAGTGATCTTGGTCAGAATGTACTTTCGATTTCACTGGCCTCGATTCCTGCCATTATCACCGTGCTTGTTTATCTGATTCTGGTGCCCGTAATGATTTTCTTCTTTCTAAAAGACAAGGAGATTATAGTTTCCTGGCTAACGCGTTTTTTACCGGCTGAGAGAAAACTCATTACGGAAATCTGGCAAGAGATGGATGCACAGATTGGTAATTACATCCGTGGAAAGTCCAATGAAATTCTTATCATATTTGCAGCGTCACTTATCCTCTTCAGATTAATGGATTTAAATTATGCATCTTTGTTGGCATTGGTGGTGGGGCTGTCTGTTTTGATTCCATATATCGGGGCCGCCGTGGTGACCCTGCCTGTTGCACTGGTTGCCTACTTCCAGTGGGGGCTGGATAGCCAGTTCACATGGCTAATGATTAGTTACCTGATTCTGCAATTCCTGGATGGTAATGTTCTGGTGCCGGTACTTTTTTCAGATGCCGTCAATTTACACCCCATTGCCATTATTGTGGCTATTTTAGTCTTCGGTGGTTTATGGGGATTCTGGGGGGTATTTTTTGCAATTCCTTTGGCGACCCTGGTTAAGGCTTTGATTAATATTTGGCCAACGACGGCGGATTATCTGCAGGAGGCTTCGGAAGAGACGGTTGAGGTTTGAGTTAGGTTTTATAATTTGTCATTCGGTCCGTCATTCCCGTGGAAACGGGAATCTATTAACACTCAATTGTCATACTGGCGTATGCCAGTATCCAGTCGAGATTAATCATCTTTATTCTTCTTGAGTTTTGATTCCGCCTTTTATCGGCGAGTACCTTCTTTTCACAAAGAAGGTCAGAAGACA
>JACZSJ010000164.1 GCA_022574295.1 Pseudomonadota bacterium | reverse complement strand
TCATGAGATGTAGGTAAGAAGACAAAAGGAATCAAAAGCAAAAGAGGTGGGCAAGTTAGTTCTGAATCTAATATTCTACAATGGAATAATAAAAGAAAAGAAAGTTGGGATAAAAATAATGCTTATGAGTGTGGTTATGATGACGAAGGTGATTTCTCCAGATACTTTTCACTAGACTCATGGGAAGCACAGTTTATCATTACACCAAAGCCTAGCAAGTCAGAAAAGAACAAGGGATTAGATAACTTTACAACTAAACAAGTAAACGATGGTAGAGAAATTCCACCTGATAACGCATTTCAACGTGGGAAAACACAAAGACAAAACACACATCCAACAGTAAAACCAGTATCACTCTTCAAATATCTTGTAACACTTGGCAGTAGAGAGAAAGATTTCATCCTAGATCCTTTCATGGGAAGTGGTACGACAGCAATTGCATGTGAGCAAATATCTAGAAACTGGATTGGTATCGAGTTAAACGAGGAATACTGTCAGATTATCGAAGCAAGGATTGACGATTACAAAAAACAGGCGAGGTTATTCAATTGAAACTGTGTGTAAAATGTAAGAAAAACGAACAGCCAATGAAGGCTTGGGAAACTTGTAATCTATGTATGGAATGTTGGCGAAAAGAGGAACATGATTACTTTTGAAAGATAGTAAAAAGAAATCAACATCCGAAGTCCTGACAAACATGGCTATCTCACTGCCAATACACTACCTGGCAAACTTTGCAATCCTACCACAGTACGCAGAGGCAATACACGAGGCTGGCGGTGACATCACAGTACAGGCAGTTGTCTATCTACATCTTGCAATTTGGTTCAGTCTCGTATCGTTTGTGAGACAGTATCTTCTAAGACGACTCTACAACTTGTACGGACCTGATGAGACCAGTTACTCAATACTCATGCGAGGAATTAGGAGGATAAGAAATGGGTAGAAAGTCAATAATAAATTACATGGTCAATCATTCCATATCAGGCAAGGCATTAGAGGACTTTGTTCATAATGTCCTAACTAAAAACTACTTCAAGGTACACAGAGAGGTAGTAGTACAGAGCCAAAAGTTTTCACAGAAACTGCATTACAGAAAAATAGACATCAAGTTTGTCTATGGAAAAATGACAATGTACATGGAAGTGGACGGCAAGATACACGGTGATCTCGAACAGCCAACACTGTCAACGCTAAAACGAAACGCAGACTTTGAAAGAGTAAATCTCAACTATATTCTCATTAACCACGAATCAATCACAAATTTGAGACGCATTATGCAGAAGGAGGGAAAGTTCAAGAACATCACAGAGCCAGACCTTATCGAGTTCCTAGTAACTTATCGAGCTTGGGAAGAATACTCCAAGCATCTAGCGAGGTTATCTAATGAGGGTATGTAGAGGTTACTGTGTAGATTACAAAGCAAGTATTGCAAAATACATGGGCGGAAAAAATAAACGCTGCTCTATGTGTGATTTGTTTTTATTCTATCCAGGAAGATTTTGTCCTTGTTGCAGTACATTATTGAGACACAAAAATCATCTTTACGGAAATCGAAAGGAGTCAATAAGAATTGAACAATGAGGACAAGATAAGACACTTCCAAGCTGACCTGAGAAAGGATGCTGTAGTAATATCATACCTTACCAACGAGCTTGAGATAGTGAAGAGAAGGGCAAAGAAGACACAGATAGTAATCGAGGAGTTGAAAGTTGGCAAGAAGTAAATCAATCCTAATCGTTAGCGACATGCACGTAGGATCATCAACTGCCGTATGTACCGAATCACCAGAGATAGTAGACCTCAATACAACATACAAGCCAAACAGACTGCAGCAAGAACTGCTTAACGTATGGTATGAGTGTGTTGATGAGTTACACCAGAAACCAACACTTCTGGTAGTCAATGGAGAGCCTTGTGATGGTGGAAATCCAAAGGGATTAGGCAAACAATCATGGAGTACAAACCTGCAGGATCAGCTTAACGATGCTGAGAAACTATTAGACATCATTCCATATCAGAATTTATTATTTAATCGGGGAAGCGGTTATCACGTAGACCAGCAGGGAACAAACTTTGAGGAAATCATAGCAAAGAACATGAAGGCAGACAAATACAAGGCATTTGGCGGTACAGGATTTACTGATTACTTTTCACTTGTAGAGATTTACGGCAAGCATTTCAACTTTACACATCATGTAGGTTTTAACAAGTGGGCTGCATACCGAACAACTGCACTAGCTAGGGAAATGGCTGGCATGGTATTTGAGAAAGATAAGATGGGAAAGGCTGATGTTATAGTAAGAAGTCACGTTCATTACTTTGTCCATGTAGAATTTGTACACACTCATGGATTCACCACACCAGCTTGGAAATATCCCGATGGTCACCTGTTCAGA
>JACZSJ010000083.1 GCA_022574295.1 Pseudomonadota bacterium | reverse complement strand
CCCCGCATTCTCGTCATACTGGCGAATGCCAGTATCCAGTAGTTAATACCTTTATTCTTCGCCCGTCATTCCCGTGAAGACGGGAATCCAGTCAATACTAAATACCTTTATTCTTCGCCCGTCATTCCCGTGAAGACGGGAATCCAGTCAATACAATCAACTCTCGTCATTCTCGCGAATGCGGGAATCCAGTATTTTTTAAGTATAGGTTTCGCCCTGTACGGCGAGGCACTTCTTTTTTGCTTGTCCAAAAAATGAAGTACCCAAGAAAAAAAGACACCCTAATGTCTTCCCCTGTGGGTTCCTGAATTTATTTTAATGCCTAACTCGCCGTCCACAGGACTCATCCCTGATCCGGTGGACTAAAAATCGCATCCCTGCGATTTTGCGCTACTCATCAAAATAAATTCAGCAAGACATCAACAGGGATTAAAGGCAACTGACTCAATGAATGTGGCACATTGATTAAAACCGATCTATCCTGAACAATAACTTATCAGACCTAAGGGAATAGTAATGAAAACACCTCACATCAATTTTTCTCCTAAAAATGGCGCGCTTTTGGCCTATATGTCCAATAAACGCGCCATTTTGGCTCACTATATGATAAAAATAAGCGACCACTCATGTTTCCGCTTATCAACAAGTCATGTGTAAGATGAACGATAGTTTGCTAACAATAATTGGTAGCTCATATTTTGAACCAATTAGCGTTCTGCTTGAAAAGCTGGAGAAACATGACAAGGGGAAATCAAATGAAGTCCAGGCAGGATATTATGTTAATGGCTTTGCTGCCTCAATCTGTATCCTTGCAGTTGTGTGTCTTGAATCGTATGTAATGAGAGTTCGGTATATTAATAAGGCGAGCCAAGATGAAATCAATAAAATGTCGGTACCCACATACCTCAAAATACTTTATCCCGATTTCCCTTTTGAAGATGAACTCTTCGAGGTTCACATCTTGCGCGATACATTGGCACATAATCATTTATGGGAAGTTTCGTACTCATCTGATGATGAGAAGGGCATGATTCTTCATTCAGTAAATAAATGGAGTAGTGGAGATAAAAAATATCAACAATATGTCGATTTAAATACCCATTTAACTAAAACACTAAGTTTAAACGTGAGCCCAATAAAGGTAGGCAAGGTGGACGCAATGACTGTACTTAAGACCGTGTGGCAGATATTAATATTCTTAGAAGGAAAAAACAGAAACCAGTGCTACGTTTCACATTTGCGCACCGCTCATAAAGGCAAACTTGTGAGATTTGGTGAGATCATAGGCATGTCAGAGACATGCACATAACAATGCGCCCCACCCGACAGCCCTCTTCGCAGGCTGCGGCTGGGCTTAAACGTTAAACATTCTAACAAAAAATTAAATAACTGATTTGTACCAACTACCTGATGACCTACCTGTTCCGGTTGATGATGGGGCGTGTGATCATCTTGAGGGGATGTTGTTGCCTTCATTGTTGCTTGAAACCAGTTCCGGTAATTCACAGAATCTTTCAGAATTAAAGGGCATCGTTGTTATCTTTTTTTACCCGATGATTGGAAATCCTGATTCACCACCAATGGTGGGATAGAATGAAATACCTGGGGCTAAGGGGTTGCATCGCCCACCAAAACAATTATGAATAGTCACGAAATAGAAGCTGGATTGAGAAAGATCTGGGTACGATATGAGAACATGAAGTTTGCTGTCTTAATTGCAGCGATGTTAGCTATTATTGGGACTGCATTTCTTCGTGTTATTCCGTTATTGGGTATTGCGATCGAATTTTTTTCCTTTTTAATGGCTTACTATTTCTGGTTGCGCTATTTTTCAAGTCCTTGTCCAAAATGCGGAGATAGATTCACTGGTCTCTGGGGGAAATCCTTGTTTGGATTTGCCCGCCCTGCAAAGTGTCAGAACTGTGGCTTTCCTGCCAGTGATGGGCCTCAAGAAATAAAGAAGCTCGAAAAAAAATTATAGAAATCCTACCAGCTAAACAGTACCCACTCTGCAGCGCAAATATCATCGTAGATATTATTAGTTTTGCAATCCATTTCTCCATCTCCATCCCGGTCTGTCAGGTAATAAGATGGGCCAAATGCAGGGGTAATTTTCACCCTGTACAGATTGCCCCCGACACGATATTCGGTAATGGTGCCACCATCATCACGACGAATGATGGTGATCTCGGGTTCAAGTGCTTCGCCACTTTCGACAGGATCAGGCAGAGTGGGTGGCTCCGGGGCTAGCGCAAATTTCTCCTGATCTTCGGCAACCACCAGGACAGGCGCTAATATCAAAGCGCTCAGGCCTAACTTTAATATCAATATTTGTAATTTTTTTATCACCATCTTCCTTATTCTGTCGGCCTGATCTGGACTTATTATTCTATCATCAGTGTAACAAAACCATTCTGTAAAACCATATCAATTGCGGCAAATTCAGCAAAAAGCGGCCTTTCAAGGCATCCTGGCCCGAACCAGCATGATCTGGCCTGAATCGTTGGGCAGATTTCATTTGATCACTCATAATACGAGCACAATAAAATCATGTTCGAATCGTATGATCGCTTCAGGAATTTAAACAGCAAAGATGGATAATAAAACATTCGTTCTGGTCGATGGTTCATACTATATGTTCCGCGCTTATCATGGTATGCCAGAGTTGGCCAACGCTACAGGCGAGCCTACCGGTGCGATTTTTGGCGTCATCAATATGCTGCGTAAGCTATTCAATGAATATCAACCAGATTATCTCGCCGTCATTTTTGATGCCAAGGGCAAAACTTTTCGCAACGATCTCTATACCGACTATAAAGCACATCGTCCCCCTATGCCGGACGATCTTGCCTGTCAAATAGCACCCATCCACGACATCATCCGTGCGCTCGGGATCCCCCTGCTGATCATTGATGATGTAGAAGCTGATGATGTGATCGGCACGCTCGCCACCCAGGCCAGTAAACAAGGTTTAAAAACCTATATCTCATCGGGCGACAAAGATCTTGCTCAACTAGTTGATGATCATGTCCGTCTGGTCAATACCATGAGCAATACGGTCCTGGGCATAGAGGGCGTGGTTGAAAAATATGGCGTACCGCCTTCCTCCATTATTGATTATCTTGCCTTGATGGGGGATAGCGTGGATAACGTCCCGGGCATCCCCAAGGTCGGCCCCAAAACAGCGGTCAAGTGGTTAGCACAATACCAATCACTGGAAGAAATTGTTCATCATGCTGATGAGATCAAGGGCAAGGTTGGAGAAAGTCTGCGGGCACACCTGGAGCAACTCTATCTCTCGAAAGAACTGGTCACACTGAAACTTGATGTTGATCTGGAATTTAAGCCGCATGAGCTACTACAGTCGGACCCCGATAAAGATGCTCTCAGAAAAGCCTATTCCCACTGGCAATTCAGGCACTGGCTCTCTGAACTGGACTCATCAGAAAATAATAATGACAAACAAGCTCAAACTCGGATACGGAAAGAACCCTCCCCGACCAGTTCAAAGCGAGAAGAAAACCTGGCAACACCTGCCATCTCCCACAAACCGATGCTTAACATCACCAGCACAGACAAGCAGGAGTATGAAACCATATTCACAGTGGAGGCTCTGGATCGCTGGATAGGTAAGCTGGAACAGTCAGATCTTTTTTCTTTTGACACGGAAACAACCAGTCTCAACTATATGGAGGCCCAACTGGTTGGCCTTTCCTTTTCAACTGAGCCGGGCGAAGCCGCCTATGTTCCCGTTGCGCATGATTATGAAGGCGCACCTGAACAATTATCGCGTGAGCTGGTATTGGAGAAACTGCGGCCGCTACTTGAAGATGTGAATAAGGCCAAGCTTGGCCAGAATTTAAAATACGATAAAAATATTCTGGCTAATTATGGGATTGAGCTGAAAGGGTTACAGCATGATTCCATGTTGCAGTCATATGTACTGGATAGTACTGCCAGTCGCCATGATATGGATTCGCTGGCCTTGAAATATTTACAGCGTATCACGACACACTACGAAGATGTTGCAGGCAAAGGCAGTAAACAAATCCCCTTTAATCAGGTGTCCATTGAACAGGCGGCTCCCTATGCTGCAGAAGATGCCGACATCACTTTGCAACTTCATCAAAATTTTTGGCCAGAACTTCAACGAAACAAAAAATTACAACATGTTTATGAAAACATAGAAATTCCTCTTATCTCTGTTCTGTCCCATGTGGAACGTAATGGTGTGATGGTCGATGCAGAAATGCTTACCCAGCAAAGCCATGAACTCGCGTCTCGCATGTCCGAGATTGAACAGGAAGCCCATGATCTGGCAAAACAGACCTTCAATATTAGCTCACCGAAACAGATACAAAAGATTCTTTATGATGATATGCAGCTACCTGTCCTGGCAAAGACCCCGAAAGGGCAGCCCTCGACAGCCGAGTCTGTACTCCAGGAATTGGCACGGGATTATGATTTACCGCGTTTAATTCTGGACTACCGCAGCCTGAACAAATTAAAAACGACGTATACTGATAAACTGCCTGGGCAAATTAGTTCCGTGACTGGACGGGTGCACACATCCTATCATCAGGCCGTCACGGCCACAGGTCGACTCTCTTCTTCCGATCCAAACCTGCAAAATATCCCCATCAGGACGGAAGAAGGCCGGCGCATTAGACAAGCATTCATCTCGCCTCCAAACTGTATGTTGTTAGCTGCAGATTATTCACAGATAGAATTACGCATCATGGCACACCTCTCCAAAGATAAAGGCTTGCTGGAGGCCTTCAGTAATAATGAGGATATTCACAGGAAAACAGCCGCGGAAGTATTTGCGATTAAGCCAGATGAAGTCAGTAATGAACAACGCCGTGCCGCGAAAGCAATCAACTTTGGTCTGATTTATGGCATGTCTCCTTTTGGTCTCGCCAAACAGCTTGGCATCAGAAGGAATGAAGCCAAAGAATATGTTGATCGTTATTTTGCACATTACCCCGATGTTAAAAACTACATGGAAAATACCCGTGAACAGGCCAGAGAACAAGGTTATGTTGAGACGGTTTTTGGACGACGTTTATACCTGCCCGAAATTAATGCCCGCAATGCAGCGCGCCGACAGTATGCAGAACGGACGGCGATCAATGCACCCATGCAGGGGACTGCTGCAGATATCATCAAGAGTGCGATGATAAAGATTGAGGCATGGCTGAATAAAGAGCATCCTGATGTTAAACTGATCATGCAGGTACACGATGAACTGGTATTTGAAGTGCCGGAAGAGAAGGTGGATGCGCTTGAACCTGAGATTAGAAATATAATGACTCATTCTGTAGAATTGTCTGTACCCTTGCTGGTTGATATTGGCACCGGTAATAATTGGGACGCGGCTCATTGAAAACAGAGAGGCTCTGCATCAGACTATTTTCTAATACACTTGTCTAATGCCCCCTTACTGAGATGAACTTGTACTAAGATAAAGCGGCGATATTATTTCCCAGGGTTTTGTTTCTCAGGACATTATTCCAGACAAACAAGAAATGAACGATCAATTATCCCCAGACAAAATGCTCATCCCCGTATAGAATTAGTTTTAAGGAAATAATAATGCTCTTAATTCCAGCGATCGATATTAAAGATGGTAAATGTGTGCGACTGCGGCAGGGTCGAATGGATGACGAAACTATCTATTCAGATAGCCCGCTGGATATGGCCAAACGTTGGGTAGACGCTGGCGCGAGACGCTTACACCTGGTGGATCTGGATGGTGCACTGGCGGGCAAGCCCGTTAATGCAGCTGTGGTACACGACATCGCGGAAGCATTTCCGGATATTCCCATTCAGATCGGTGGTGGAATTCGTGACGAAGATACGATTCAAACCTATCTGAATGCGGGTGTCAGTTATGTCATCATCGGTACCAAGGCCGTGACTACACCGCATTTTGTTTCACACGTTTGCCTGGAATTTCCCGGCCATATTATCGTCGGTCTTGATGCAAAAGATGGCAAGCTTGCAACCGATGGCTGGTCAAAACTCTCACACCATGATGCGATTGATATGGCTAAACGTTTTGAAAATAATGGTGTCGTTTCTATTGTCTTTACCGATATTGGTCGTGACGGGATGATGAATAGCGTCAACACGGATGCAACCGTCGAATTATGCAGACACATCACAATTCCCGTGATCGCCTCCGGTGGGATCACAAATCTGGATGATATCCGTTCACTTTCCGAAGCAGCAGAAGAAGGTATCGAGGGGGCCATCACCGGGCGGGCAATCTACGAAGGCACGCTTGATTTTGCAGAGGCACAAAAACTGGCTGACGAAATTTGCACCTACACCAGAAAACAAAAATGATCCAGATAAAATGACATTAGCCAAACGCATTATTCCCTGTCTCGACGTTGATGCCGGTCGTGTTGTGAAGGGCGTTAAGTTTGTTGAAATAAGAGATGCAGGCGATCCCGTCGAGGTTGCCAGGCGATATGACGAACAAGGTGCTGACGAAATAACATTTCTGGATATTACGGCGAGTAGTGATAATCGGGACACCATGGTTCATGTGGTTGAAGAAGTTGCGAGCCAGGTGTTTATCCCGCTCACTGTCGGTGGCGGCATCCGCACATTGGACGACATACGTCGCATGTTGATCGCAGGTGCCGACAAGATCAGCATCAATACTGCTGCAATCAAAAACCCCAGTTTTGTTGGAGAGGCTTCAGATCGGTTTGGCGCACAATGTATTGTTGTTGCGATAGATGCTAAATGCACTTCATCAGGACACGAGCCCAGGCACTGGGAAATCTTTACGCATGGCGGTAGAAACGCCACCGGTATCGATGCAATTGAATGGGCCGTGCAGATGGAACAACAGGGTGCTGGGGAAATATTATTGACCAGCATGGATAGAGACGGGACACGCGATGGTTTTGATCTGGAACTGACCAGAGCAATCAGCGAAGCTGTCAATATTCCTGTCATCGCATCTGGTGGTGTTGGGTGCCTGGAACATCTTGTCGATGGTGTGATTAAAGGGAAAGCAGATGCTGTTTTGGCAGCCAGCATCTTTCACTTTGGCGAATATACGGTGCAAGAAGCAAAGGCTATCATGAGCCAACACGGTATTGAGGTACGCATTTAAATGACTCCCAAAAAAAACCAGACCTGGTTAATCGAAGTAAAGTGGAACATTGATGGTCTTGTTCCCGTCATTGCCCAGGATTTCCAGACAGGCGATGTCTTAACCCAGGCATGGATGAACCGCGAAGCACTCACACTGACAGAGAAAGAAGGCCAAGCAGTTTACTGGTCTCGCTCAAGAAAAAAAATCTGGCGCAAAGGTGAAGAATCTGGTCACCAGCAGATCATCAAGGAGATATTTCTCGATTGTGATAATGATGCTCTGCTCATCAAGGTAGAACAAGTGGGAGGTATCGCTTGTCATACAGGCAGAGCACGATGTTTCCATCAACGACTTGAAAAAGGCAAATGGGTAATTTGTGATCCAGTGATAAAAAATCCTGCAGAAATTTATAAAAAGTAATATCTGTAAATAGAATCAACACAGCGCTATAATCATTCAATTGTTTCCCAAAACATTTTCATTAAAAGTGAATAATGGATTTCTGTCATGTCAGATGATGTACTTGTCGAATTAGCCGAAACACTGGAAAGCAGGAAAGATGCTGATCCAGGTACATCTTATGTCGCTTCGCTTTATGATAAAGGCCTGGATGAAATCCTGAAAAAAATTGGTGAAGAAGCAACAGAAGTAATAATCGCTGCAAAATCAGGTGAAAAAACCGCTATAATTCATGAAACAGCAGACCTGTGGTTTCACACACTTGTTATGCTGGCACAACAAGGTTTGGGTCCTGGTGATATTTTGTCTGAATTGGATCGAAGGTTTGGATTGTCGGGGCTTAAAGAAAAAGCCAACCGTCAAAGATAAGCCGTTTCCGTCATTTAACCATCAAACGAATGTGGAGATAGAACATGGGTTTTGGTATTACAGAATTAGTCATTGTCCTGGTTATTGTAATTTTACTTTTCGGCACAAAAAAATTGCGTAACCTTGGCTCTGATTTAGGCGGTGCCCTTAAAAGTTTTCGTGGGGCAATGAAAGATGTTGACGAACTGGAACAATCCGAGAACAAGGACAATAACAAGGACAATAACAAGGACAACGAGAAAAGCGGATCTGTCATTGAAGGTGAGGTAGATAAAACACCTGACAAGTAAAAGTGATTTTATTTCCTTCTGCGACAATCAAAGTAATCGTTCCAGAA
>JACZSJ010000163.1 GCA_022574295.1 Pseudomonadota bacterium | reverse complement strand
AGCATGGTCGTTGCGTCGGATGGTGAGCGTGATGGCTCCGGGTGAACCTCCAAGAACAGCCCGTCACAGCCTGCGGCTACTGCGGCACGTACCAGCGCGGGGATGTGCTCGGGATCACCGCCGCTACCGTCAGGGCCAGAGCGTTGTACCGAGTGGGTGCCGTCAAAGATCGCACGCACACCGAGCTTCAACATTGAGATTCGTTTATATAATTAGTGGCGGACCGAAAACCCCCGAATATTGATTAGCAGGATCATATTTCATTTATTTTGATCGTCAAGCCATGGTTGATGGCTTTGTTTTGGGTGCTAACAGTAATTATATGTCGCGTTGCAGAGGTTTTATAAACAAACCGGATAATCCAGGCGTGTATAACCCCACCACATGGGCGTATAATGATATCAAAGTATAATTGGCTTTAGGCGGCGAGCTTTTTACGCTTGCGCATCGCTCGTTCTAACTTCGCTCTTTCTTTGCGCTGCAAAACCAGACCAATACGATGTAAATTACAAGCCACTATCGATAACGCAACATAGCGTTCAAAACCATCCCGGCCATGAGATCGACAACGATCCAGTCCACGTTGTTCAAGATTGTTGATGCACGATTCAATCGCTGGATGCTGAATGCGTGCTTTGCGGAAAGTGTCGCTGCTTTCACGTACCTTGTCTGCCGCTGACCAGCGGCCCTTTTTTGGCAAGGTGACATGGTCAAGTATTTTTGCCAGCGCAAGCTGATTCGCTGGTGTATAAAAACCTTTATCAAAGCTACATTGCGCCAACGAAGGGTATCTCTGTCTGGCTTGCTCCACCATCAACACCGAGACCTTGTCATCCGTCTCTTGCCACATCACCCGGTGATGTAGAATAAACTGGTACTGATCTTCCAGCACGCAAACCCGTACCCCCAACTCTACCGGTACCCCCGCTTTACCTTTGCTGATCCATTCCGTATGTCGTTCAAAAATAGAGAACACCTTTTCCTCATGAGGGATGACTTCCCCCTGCAATACGCGTCGCTCAATTTGGTCAATTTGACGTTCAGCATCCTCGATCCACCGTGTTATCAGTAGCCCTGAGACAATATCTCCCTGTGTATCTATCCCGCCCAGGGTTTGTTTCGCCTTGACAACATAATACCGTGCCGCTTCCAGATAGGCGCTGTAGGTCGTTCGAACCTGCTGATTTTTCTCCGCCCGTTTAACTTCATCCTTTGACGTTGAATAGCGAACCTTTTGACTGTGTCGAAACAGACGTTTCACTTGCCTGCAATTGAAGCGGTATTGACGCCAACCGGCAATGCCATGCTTTTCACAGCAGCGACCCACCTCCTGTATCAGCTTTCTTAAAGCGTCCCACAGGAGGTTAGTATCGGTGGGATAATGCACATCAGTTTCAACCACAAAGGAATCACAACGGCCTTTTAAGATGGGCTCGGAAGACTTTTTTTTACCAGTTCATGACCCGCCTCGACCACCAACTGATTCACTTCCAGCAGGGTTTCGATTTTTAGTTTCGAAATGTTGTCGATCAGTGTTTGTAAGGCATATTGCTGATTATCTTCCCAATCCGAATGGCCGAGCATCTGGCGTAAGGTGTTATGTTGATTGGCCAGTTCTTGCAGACGATCATAGTCACAGCCGAGTGCCAGTTTCAGTACCCCGAGGACAAAAACTTTCCACAATTCCATTCCCGGCCTGCCGGTATCCTGGCGGACATCGCCGCTCAGTGAGGTCGCTAACACGGCAAACACTTTCTCACGCAGGTCGCGATTGACATAAATATATTGCAAGCCTTTTAACACTGCCGGGATGTCATCTCTAGAACGTGGATTAAATTGAATATCGGCTATATTCACTTGTCCAAATTTTGACTGCGGTTGTTTAACAGTTCTCATAGAAAACTCGACGAAGTTGAGGGGTTACCGTGGTCGAAAAGGCATATTACAAGGGATTTCTGCCCAATCAGGTGTGGAATTATAACTTAATTCGGCATTGAAAATACACGAATAGTTGTTGTATTTCAAAGAGATGGAGGTTTTTCGTGCAGACACTAATTACGTCGATTTCTTTCAACGAATGTTATAATAGCTTTGGCTATGTTTTTTTCGGTAGCCTTTTCAATACCTTCAAGTCCGGGAGTGGAGTTTATTTCTAAAATTAAAGGGCCACGATTAGATTGCAACATATCTACTCCGCAAACAGGAAGTTTTAAAGCATGAGCAGCTTTAATTGCTAATTTTAATTCTGCTTCATTGAGTTTAATATAATCAGCAGCACCACCTCTATGAAGATTTGACCGAAATTCGCCTTCAACACCCTGACGTTTCATAGCTCCAATAACTTGTCCGTCAACAATCAAAGCTCTTAAATCTGCACCATTTGCTTCTTCTATATATTCTTGTATTAT
>JACZSJ010000162.1 GCA_022574295.1 Pseudomonadota bacterium | reverse complement strand
CAGCATCTTGTGCGATTCTTATTACTCAGTAGGAGAACACATCTTGTATGTTATATAACGACATAATACTGCCGTTTTTATGGGTGGCTTAGTTGCTCATTGAATGTCTGCTTCATACTGATACTGTTGAAAAACTCTTTGGAACTATTCTGTACCGAATTGATCTGATCTCGTAGTACTTATTAGGAGATACGGCGATGATGGGACAGTTACCTGAGCAGCAAAATGAATTGTTTTATGATTTTTGCTTAGAAAATCATATTCCAGATGGTCACCTACTTCGGCAAATCGATCAGTTTCTCGATTTTGAGCAAATACGCCTTCATCTAACCTCTTTTTATAGTCATACAGGACGACCATCAATCGATCCTGAACTAATGATAAGGATGTTACTTGTTGGTTATTGCTACGGTATTCGTTCTGAACGGCGTCTGTGTGAAGAGATACATTTCAATTTAGCATATCGTTGGTTTTGTCGTATTGGATTGGAAGAAGAAGTTCCCGACCATTCCACTTTTTCCAAGAATCGGCATGGTCGTTTTAGAGATGCAGATTTACTCCGAATGGTTTTTGATACGGTTGTGCAACGCTGTAGTGAACAGGGTTTGATTAAAGGGGAAGGATTTGCAACGGATGCCAGCTATATCAGAGCAGATGCCTCTAAACAACGCTTGGTCGACGGCCCTGTTGATTGGAGACCTTCACCAACACAAACACGTCCCGTAAAAGAATACCTTGATGTGCTCGATGAAGACCCAGCAGCACGACGTACGCAGAAGAAAGTATCATTGACAGATCCCATGGCGCAGTGGGCGGGAGACAAAGGACCAGGGCAATTTTATTATTCCACCAATTACCTAATCGACATTGAACACAATGTCATTCTTGATGTTGAGCCAACACCGGCCTATCGCATCGCAGAAGTGAACAGTACAAAGCTCATGCTTGAGCGGGTTGAAGAACGTTTTGCTTATAAGCCGTCACGTTTAATAGGTGATACTGCTTATGGCTCTGCCTCCATGCTTGAGTGGTTGGTTAAAGATAAGGGGATTGCACCACACATTCCGGTGATGGATAAATCGGCAGGAAAACCGGAGTTGTTTGGTCGCTCTAATTTTACTTGGGAAGCAGATAATGATCGCTACCGCTGTCCGGGCGGAAATTATTTACAGAGATTTTGGCGTCACTATACAAAACCACGTACGGGTATCACCAAGGCCAACACCATCATCTATAAATCGACAAAACGTCATTGTGATCGTTGTGAACTTAAATCGGTTTGCTGCCCTAATGTTCCGCATCGAAAGATTGCTCGAAGTATTTATGAAACATCCCGTGATGTTGCCAGAGATATTTCAAAAACAGTTGAGTATCAACAATCGTGTAACGACCGAAAGAAAGTGGAAGTACTTTTTGCACATCTTAAACGCATCTTGAATTTTGATCGGTTACGACTTCGTGGAATAACCGGTGCGGGTGATGAGTTCCTGATGGCGGCGACCATACAGAACTTAAAAAAATTAGCACAGTTACGATTTAAACCTCCGGATAACAGGATAATTACGCCTGCATGACAGAAAATTACCCCATTTAACAACAAACAATCATCATCTTTAACGATGATGGCAAAATCAAAAAAATAATCTATTGCCTGGCAACAAAATAAAGCCAGAATACGGATCTAGAAGCGAGTTTTTCAACAGTATCTACTGAAAGCGGACGTTCAAACGTTTTGGATCAGGCGCGAGAGCCGCAGGCGAATAGTCGCCCTGGAGCCACTTGTTAACTGTCTTATATTTATTGGGCAGGTTTATGAAATTCGATGACATTTTCATCCGGATCTCTTATAAAAAAGAATTTCGCTCCTTCAAATTCTATTTTTTCTGTAATGGCGATTCCATGGTTTAAAAGTTGTTCCTCGACAGCATCAATATTTGTAATCTCTAAAGCGATGTGAGTGTAACCCGTGTGTTTATCTGGAATATCCATCAAGACATTACTAGGTGTTTCATCCGTAGAATTTAGGATGAAATTGATGTTTACACCAGATGGGTGTTCCATTATCGCAACGGGTTCCGGGCCAACGGGCCCAACAAGAAATTCGAAACCAAGTTTTTCATAAAAATGTCTGGTCGTTTGAAGGTCTTTTACTCTAAGTCCAACATGGTTAATTCGAGTAATCTCTTTCATGAATCCCTCCGACTATGTGAAGGCAGTTAACAATATACTAAGGAGCTTAATGTCGGATAACATTATGTGGATGATTGTACCAGTTCAATGGATATAGTTGAACGTCTGCTTAATACTGAAAGCGGACATAAAATAACGTTCAGCTTAACAGTCGCATTTGTAGCGAGCGCAGCGAGCGGAAAATGCGTCCTGGTTGAAGCTGTTGTTATGTTCCCAATTCAAATGATGGCTCCGT
>JACZSJ010000161.1 GCA_022574295.1 Pseudomonadota bacterium | reverse complement strand
TCAAGCAAGGTCATGTTGTACTCGATTATAAGTATTTTTCTTGGCCGGTTCTTTCTGATGGGCGCATTGACTCACTAAAAATCACACTACTGGGAGGTCGTTGCCTCATCTAAAATCAAACCCTGGTGTAACAATCGAGGATTTGGATGATGAAATCGATGTGCCTTTCAGCTCGAAGAGAACTATTGATAAGCGTCCGACAAAAATATCGTAACGCAGGTCGGAAAGAGAAGCGGAAAATTTTGGATGGATTCGTGGCAGTCACTGATTATGACCGAAAATATGCCATCAGCCTGCTGTACAATGATATTGAGCTACCCGCAGAACCTGTGAAACGTCTTTCGTCGCAGAAGTACAATGAACAAGTGGTACAGGCGTTAATTTTTGTGTGGCATACCGCCAACCAAATTTGCTCAAAGCGCCTTGTGCCTTTTCTGCCTTCGCTAGTGGAGGCTATGGAACGGCACGGCCATCTTCGCTTGCCTGCGAGCGTGCGTACACGACTACTCAACATCAGCGCTGCAACAGTCGATCGCCTACTCAGACCAGAGCGGGAAAAACGAAGGTTAAGCGTCACCACCACGCGTCCAGGCAGTCTTCTGAAACATCAGATTAAGGTACGAACCTTTGCAGACTGGGACAATGTCGTGCCAGGCTTCCTTGAGGCCGATCTGGTCGCGCACTGCGGAGGAAACACTAGTGGTGCATTCTTGAATACTCTAACACTCGTCGACATCGCCACGGGTTGGTTGGAATGTATGCCGCTGCTTCGAAAAAGCGCCGATGATGTCATCGATGGTTTACGAGTTGCGGACGAATTACTGCCATTCGCTGTTCTGGGTCTTGATACTGATTGTGGTAGTGAGTTTATTAACTATGAGCTATTGGATTATTGTGAGGACAGACTTATTACGTTTACCCGAGCGAGAACGCATCGAAAAAATGATCAGGCTCATGTTGAGGAAAAGAACGGTTCTGTGGTGCGTCGATTAGTTGGTTATGACAGGTTTGAAGGAAGGAGAGCATGGGAGGCATTGGCCCAGCTATATCGGGTGCTCAGGAAGTATGTTAACTTTTTCCAGCCATCATTGAAGCTGATACAAAAAGAACGAACCGGCGCTAAAGTTTCAAAAAAGTATGATAAGGCAAAAACGCCCTATCAGCGTATTTTACTATCGACACATATCAGCCAAGCCAAGAAAGAGTTACTGAGGGACGAATATCAAAGGCTTGATCCTGTTGATCTGTTGAGGCAACTGGAGATGTTACAGGATCAACTCTGGCAGTATTCCTGGTCAAAAAGTGGCAACGCAGAGGTGGATGCTGATGTCGGTAGAAAAAATGATGTTGATGTTGTCGAAACCTCGTCAGAAAATACCAGTATGAACCGGTTCTATCGTGCAAATAAAACCAAAAAACCTATACTGCGAACCTGGCGAACGCGAAAAGATCCGTTTGAAAATGTGTGGGATGAGATTCGGCTTCGATTAGAATTGATACCGGAGATGACAGCTAAGGAAACTATTAAGTGGTTAATGGATAAATATCCTGACCAATACAACGTTGGTCAAATTCGGACGTTACAAAGAAGATTCGCAGAATGGCGTCAAGAGCAGTTGAGTCAGGAGGCGAGGTTACGAGCACTCATGGTTGATGAGAAATCTGAACTTTCTCCTCTGGTGGAAACCCTGATTGGAAATATTAGAAATGAACATGGTGAAGCAGAGCACCCCCAGTAGTTTGATTTTTAGATGAGGCAATACGAACCGGCCAAGATAGTTGACGCCAGACAATTCAATATGTCGCATGGCTCTATCGCAAGATTGCTACACAGATTGTGTGCCAGAGGCGGCGAAGAATCGCTCTAGAAAAAGTGTGCAAGCAGCAAAAAGAAGTGTGTAAGCAGTGTGCAAGCAATAAAAATGCGCTATAGATTGATAAAAAATCTATAACGCATTGATTTAAATAGGGAAAATGGTGGGCCCACCAGGACTCGAACCTGGGACCGACGGATTATGAGTCCGGTGCTCTAACCTTTAGATTTAAGTACCTGACTTTTCTTCAAATTCTATGTGGTTTACCTGTAATCTCATACGTGTTCTTCGAGGTTGTTCGTAACTCAGTTTTGGTTGTCCATCGCCTAGGCCGGACCTAAACTCTGAGTAATATTGGAATTAAATCAACGTATAACACAATTGAGTAGCAAATTTTTCAATGTTTGAGAAATAATTGAGTTTATACGCCAATGGCGTATAATGGTCGGCTCATGGTTATTGTAGAAACAAAACTTTTTACCAAACTCATCCAGAATTTGATGAGTGACGATGAATATAGAAAATTGCAGGAAGCCCTGGTTAATCGACCCAGTATGGGTGTGATTATTCAGGGGACTGGTGGTTTACGAAAGGTTCGCTGGAAATTAGAAGGTCGGGGTAAA
>JACZSJ010000160.1 GCA_022574295.1 Pseudomonadota bacterium | reverse complement strand
TATTAAGTAAAATCAGTTGGCTACAAGATTTCTCGCTGCGCTCGAAATGACAGGTTGGACTTAATCAGAGGTTCCTTAAATTAATTCTGGTAAAGTAATTTCCCAAGATTAATTTTCTGACAAAAAACCTATGGCAAAACTTTTTTTAGCGTTGGGTTGTATCAATGCCATGCTAGTCGTTTTGATAGGTGCCTTTGGCGCACATGCTCTGAAAGCTCGGCTTACTGTAGAAAATATGGCCGTTTTTCAAACGGGTGTGCAGTACCATTTCTATCATGCCGTTGGCTTGATCTTACTTGGTTTGATTGCATTACAAATCCCCATTACACCTTATTTGCGTTGGTCCGGCTGGTTAATGTTGGTCGGGATAGTTCTGTTTTCCGGTAGTCTGTATGCACTCAGTATCACAAATATACACTGGCTTGGTATGATTACCCCATTCGGCGGGTTGGCATTTATTATCGCGTGGCTGTTGCTGACCATCGGAATTATAAAATCATAGCAATCCAAAAAAATATTGAAACTAGCAGCAGCCAGACAATTGCTATCATCACACTGCCAACACGGGACAATCGCTTATCCTCGATCTGTTTGTCTTCGATCTCGCCTGTTTCTTCCTGTTCATATTCGTGCCTGATCTCAATCGGGATCAACCGTACTGTGAATGAGAGAAATATCGGCACCAGTATCACTTCATCCAGTAATCCAAGGATGGGAATAAAGTCAGGGATAATATCTATTGGACTAATAATGTAGGCGATGATAAAAAAGGCCAATATTTTCACATGCAAGGGTATGCGCGGATCGCCTAATCCCCGATAGAGAAGAAAAACATTAGACTTAATCTCTCGCCCTTTTTCTCTGAGTTTCTTTAACATCTGCATACTGTAAAAGATTCTACCTAAGGAATCTCTGATCAAGTACGCACTCCGTCATGCTGGTGAATACCAGCATCCAGTAAGTTATTGTTTTGACTAGATTCTGGCATGCGCCAGAATGACGATTTAATGTATTTTGGGGCTTAGCCAGAGGTGCCCTAAATAGATAATGTTATTATATGCAGGAGTTATAAAGACCGCTGATAATGATGACAGGGCATGGAAATGAAAAATAACAGGGCATTTAAAGAAAGACTTCGTAATGGTGATTTGTTGATTGGGACATTGATCAGTTTACCTTCTCCAGAGATAACAGAAATCCTCTCGCAATCAGGATATGACTGGTTGTTTATTGATGCCGAGCACGGCGCATTCAATCCGCAACAAGCCCAACCAATGTGTCAGGCTGCTGGAGAGACACCTTGTGTGATACGTGTGCCTGCCGGAGATGATGTCTGGATAAAGAAGGCACTGGATATTGGCGCTGCTGGCATTATCGTTCCACAAGTACACACCGCAGAACAGGCAGAAAAAATTATCAGCCAATGCAAATATTCCCCTGTTGGTAATCGGGGTGTAGGCATCGGACGTGCGCATACTTATGGTTTGAATTTTGAAGATACTATTAAAAATGCCAACGATGAAACCGCTGTTATTTTACAGGCTGAAAGTCGAGCGGCGATAGATAACATCGAAGATATTGTGAAGGTGCCTGGACTCGATGCTATCCTGATTGGCCCCTATGATCTCTCAGCCAGTCTCGGCAAGATTGGTAAAGTCGATGATCCAGAAGTTCAGGAAGCGATTAATCGGATTGCCGATGTATGTAAGGCGGCTGAGATTAAACTGGGTTATTTTGGCGTTAATGCGGGGGCTGTCAAACCGGCAATAGAAAATGGCTTCACTTTGATTGCAGTCGGAGTTGATACCTTGTTTGTGATTAAATCAGCCACTGAAACATTGGCAGAATTGAAAAGCGCTTGATCAGGTAATGAATAAACAACCCCGTAGCAAGCCATCGGGCATTAATCGTCACTCCCGCGAAGGCGGGAGTCTAGTCAATTTACTGGATTCCCGCCTACGCGGGAATGACGTCTCGCAACAAGCTGCACGGAATTAAACCCTGAGAGATTAAAAGTGAAAAGAGTCTATTCTGCCGAACACGGCCTGATGACAGAACACATTAAGGACGTCCTTCAGGAAGAAGGGATTAACTGCATGATAAAAAATCTCAACCTCGCGGGTGGCCTGGGCGAAATACCCCCGATTGAATGTTGGCCTGAAGTCTGGATACTGGAAGATGAAGATTATGATCGTGCAAACAGTATCGTTGAAGATTTGCTAAAAGAACCAGGCGAATACCGAACATCCTGGCTGTGTCAATGCGGAGAAAAAATAGAAGGCCAATTTACTGATTGCTGGAGTTGCGGTGCAGCGCGTGGGTGAGGATTCACCTTGATATACCAGATCACTGCTGTCCCGTTAACATTGTGAGAAATCAATATCAGTGTTGCTCTGTACAGGTCTTCAATAACAGCAATGTTTTAGACATGAAAATGAAAAAA
>JACZSJ010000159.1 GCA_022574295.1 Pseudomonadota bacterium | reverse complement strand
GACCTGTAAATAATCGTCGTGCCTTAATCAACAGCCGTGCCCTCATTAATAGCCGGGCACTGATTAATCGCCGTGCATTGATTAATGGAACGGTAGATGATATATTCCCTATTCTTGAGCGTCGGGCTCTGATTAATAGAAGGGCACTGATTAATACTTCGGTGATTAATAGTAGTCCTGAAATCAATCGTCGGGCCTTGATCAACGGCGAGGCGGATGAAGGATCAACAGATGATGGCAAAGATTTAATTATCATTTTGCACGAAGATGATTTTATCATTGAAGAAGGTTTTGAAAAGTTGGAATTAATTCCGTTAACAATTATTTCTGGCGTTGAATCGATCTTTGATAATTATCCAAGTGAGCAATATACACATAAGATAATGCCAGCACCATTCACATCTGAGAACTTCACGGTAACAACAGAGTGGGGTGATTTGGTGATCAGTGCCAAAGACATTACGGTAACTTTGGATCAGCAAGTGACTATGCAAGATTATGGCAATGCATTGCCAGCCTTCAGCTCAACTGAGGCTCCTGCGGACCTTCAGTTTGCAGATGAGATTGATGATATAGAATATTCACTAAATGGGGTCACGACTGCTGGTTCTCCAATAATATACCCGGCACCACTTTCAGGTATCAATACCGATGCCGGCACATATGATGTCCTTCAGGCAGCTACTATTATAAATGAGCATGATGTAAACGTAGACTACAATTACAATATTACCTATGATGATGGGGTTTTGAATATCGATCCATTGCCACTTACAGGTACTGTTACAGTTGGTGACAAAAATTATGATGGCAATACCATTGCAGAATTCGTTTCCAGAAATATATCCACTACAATTCATGGTGATGATGTGAATTATGTAGGTGGTACCGCCAATTTTGTTGATGAATCTGGAATACCTCCTGCGAATGCCGGTGTTGGCAAAACAGTTATTGCGACTGGGTTGAGTCTTAATGGTGAAGATGCTGCTAATTATACAGTGAATTCAACGGCTACAACTATAGCAACAATCAAGAAAGTAGATGTAACTGTCCAGGCTGACACTTTGGCTAAGCGCGAAAATTCAGCGGATCCTGAATTCACGTATACTGCTTCTGGTTTAATTGAAGGTGAAAAGGCAGAAGATGTTCTACCTGGCTCTTTGAGCAGGGTTGAAGGTGAGGATCCGGGGCCATATGATATTAAACGAGGCTCTTTAAAAGGTGGCACTAACTACACCATAGTTTCTGTTGCAGGGGCATTCTATATTAATCCTTCTGGACCAGGAACCAAGAAAGTCAGAACCTACCTTGATTGTGTTGAAAAAGCTAATAGTGGTAATCCATTCCCTTTTATCGCAAAATTCAGATATGAGAACACCAACAGCACGGATATCTTTGTAGCAAGAGGTGATGATAATAATATAGTCTCAGAGACAGGAGATTACAATGATAGCAAGTTACCAGAATTATTCTTATCCGGAGGAGGGGTATTTTCAATACCATTTGATGGTAATCGATTAATTTGGACGTTAGCCAGTTATGAGTCAGACCTTAAGACTTCGGTATCCTCAGATGCCAGTTCTAGTTCAAATAAATGTCATGGTAATAAGTCGGCAAACAATCTTACTTTAACAATTAATAATACAGTAAATCTTAGTGTGGATGAAAATGAGTTTGGTTTGTCTGGTGTCAAGGCATACCCTAACCCGGTAACGGATAGAATTTATATCCAGTTCAGTCCTGATGCTGAGGTAGAGGAAGACATAGCTGTTTATGACATTCAGGGTAAGTTTCACGCGGTAAATTATATTTGGAGCACAACTGGTAATCAGCTTGAAGTGGATATGTCAAAGTTGTTTAAAGGAGAATACATTATTGTAGTGAACATTAACAATACTAATCAAATGATTAGAATTGTTAAACTACGATAAATTGAAAATTGAGAATTTCAAGAGAAAAGGGGATTATCCCCTTTTTTTATTATTAATTTCTAAAAAAGGAACTGAAATTGACAATCAAGGGTGTTTAACAAAAGATTTGTATTTTTAAAGATAGCTTCAGGGTTGTTAATAATGAGAAAATTGTTTGGTCTTATTAGTTTAATTTTTCTGTTAGCATCAGAATCCGGGCTGGCACAGGACAGTTATTTAGATAGCTTGAAAGTGGCAGTAGACACCACTGCGGATGATACAACTAAAATTGATAATTATCTAGCGATAAGTAGATATCAAGCTGGATACGAGAATGATGAAACGATTTACTATGGTAATAAAGCAAAAGAACTCTCTGAAAGATTACTTGAACGTGCACGGTTAGCCAATGCAATTAAGTGGATAGGAATTGGTTACTACTATAAAGCCGAAAATCTTGTTGCCTTAGACTACTTCGAAAAAGCCTATGTTGAATTTGAGGCTCTGGATGATAAAAGTGGCATGGCCAATATG
>JACZSJ010000082.1 GCA_022574295.1 Pseudomonadota bacterium | reverse complement strand
TTGCCATCAAATCGAAATTTTAATCGCCACCACTTACCTCCCTTTGGACTAACTTCAAGATAGAGTCCACCTGTAACACCACCATCAAACATGCGTCTGGTTTTATTGCTTGGTTTAGCGTTGCGAATAATAGTGTCAGTTAATGGCATGGGGGCAACTGGTTCTCCATGGTTGGCAGTTGCCCCCAATATTGCCCCCAGTTGCCCCCGGATGTCAATAGTTTAATTTGGACGTAATTATACCTGCAAACGTTGAAAAGCCCCGGTATACGGGGCTTTATTGGACTTCCTTGGATGTTACTGGAAGGGTAAATGGTGGAGGCGGCGGGAGTCGAACCCGCGTCCGCAAGCACTCTACCTTCGGCTCTACATGTTTATTCTATCTATTAATTTAGCTCTACATTACCCGATAGACAGGGAAAACATAGAGCGAGTTCGGATAAGTTTTAACGGATCCACACCGAACATGCTTCATCGCGATCTTATATGAGTCGACCCCGGTTATCTGAGCGTATAAGCACACATCAGGCCGAGGGCACTACACTGGTTATTAAGCAGCTAGTGCGTAGTTGTCGTCGTTGGCAACTATAGTTTTGTAGTCGGATTTACGAGGAAACTACACCTCGACATGCACCTCAGGTTTCGCTACCCACGTCGAAGCCAATACGCCCCCATGGTTTTAAAACCTTAAGCCTTGGACACTTCTCTTAATTGTCTTTTTTCGCGATTGCGTCGTCAGCTTCGTGCTCAGAGCCTCATGTATGTGATATACATTCCGTTCTTGCGCGCGATGCTTCCTTACACTCACAAAAAAATCCTAATTAATAGATGTATCCAGATGATGAAGTATACGGTATGCAGGGTTTAGAAAACAGATAAGAAAGAATCAATGACGAATTTTTAAAAGTCTTTGTTTTTCCCGTTGCCAGTCCCTTTCTTTCTCTGCTGCACGTTTATCATGTGCTTTTTTGCCATGAGCAAGTCCTATCTCAAGTTTGACCAGTCCATGTTTCCAGTAAAGTGCGGTCGGTATCAAAGTGTAACCTTTACGTTCCACCGCACCGATGAGTCGGCTTAATTCTGTTCGATGTAATAGACATTTTCTATTACGCGTTGGATCTGGGGTAATATGCGTCGAGGCAGTGGGTAGTGGTGTAATCGTTGCACCAAAGAGAAATGCTTCACCATCCTTTAAAAGAATATAACTCTCACTAATCTGAACTCTGCCCGCGCGAATACTTTTGACTTCCCAGCCTTTCAGCGCCAGGCCTGCCTCATATCGGTCTTCTATGAAGTAATCATGTTTGGCTTTCTTGTTGAGCGCAATGGTCTTACTTTTGGATTTTTCTTTTTTGGCCTTTGCCACAGTATATTTCGTCCTGATTTTGCACGCGATTGTAACCCCAAATAGTTTGGGTATCGACTGTCTTGCCGACCTTGTCCTTTTGTGACTGGCCTTTGCTTGTTATATATGAGTCTTGAGACAAACAGTAAATTCACGCAGAATGAGCTGATATTCAAATAGTTTGGGTATTATTGTTTGACGGAAAATTTAGATGACGACGAAACGACAATCTATCCATGGTCAATGGTCTTCTCGTTGGGCCTTTATCATGGCGGCAACGGGTTCAGCTGTAGGCCTGGGTAATATATGGCGGTTTCCCTACCTCACTGGGGAATACGGTGGTGGTGCATTTGTTCTAATGTATATCGGTTGCGTTTTACTGGTTGGGATACCGATTATGATGTCTGAAGTGTTGCTCGGTCGACGAGGGCGTCAAAGCCCCATCAATACAATGGCATCGCTGGCTGAAGAAGAAGGGCTAACTTCTGGGTGGCGCTATCTTGGCTGGATGGGGGTGGTTGCTGGCTTTCTCATTCTTTCATTTTATAGTGTGGTTGCCGGCTGGACATTGGAATATATATTCCAGGCAGGGTCGGGCAATTTTCTCACCGCGACGGATGAGGAAATTGGAGAGATCTTCGACAGTCTACTCAGAAACCCTGGTCAATTAATGGCCATGCATACCTTGTTTATGGCATTGACTGTTATCGTTGTGGCCATGGGTGTGCAAAGTGGTCTGGAGCGAGCTGTTAAATTTTTGATGCCGGCGTTGTTCATCCTGTTATTGCTTATGGTGGGCTATGCCATGTCCACCGATGGTTTTGAGGAAGGTGTTTATTATCTCTTTTACCCGGACTGGAGCAAGTTGTCCGGTGAAGGATTTCTTGCAGCACTGGGTCAGGCATTCTTCAGCCTGAGTCTGGGTATGGGTGCGATTATGGTTTATGGCTCCTATTTGCCTGATGATGCATCGATTGCTAATACATCTGTCACTATTGCTTTGGCAGATACGCTGGTTGCCATTATGGCCGGGCTGGCAATCTTTCCCCTGGTTTTTGCCTATGGTCTGGAAACAGGTTCCGGTCCAGGTTTGATTTTTGTGACCTTGCCAATTGCATTTGGCCAGATGCCTTATGGTCAGATATTTGGCACGGGTTTCTTTATATTGTTATTGTTTGCAGCGTGGACTTCATCGATTTCCCTACTTGAACCTGCCGTCGCATGGCTGGTCGAGAATCGCGGTATCTCCAGAGCCAGATCTGCTGCGATTGCTGGATTGATCGCGTGGGTATTGGGCATAGGATCAGTCCTGTCCTTTAATCTTTGGCAGGATTACAGGCTATTTGATAAAACCTATTTCGACATTATGGAATATGTGACTTCCAACATCATGTTGCCTTTGGGAGGATTGTTAATCGCTGTGTTCACGGCCTGGTTGATGTCAAGAAAAGCCGTGATCGAGGAACTAGGGCTGGGCGAAGGTTTAATCTTTCGAACCTGGTTGTTTGTTGTGCGCTATGTTGCACCTATCGGTGTTGTCATTATATTTCTTCACGCCATAGGGTTTTTATGATCATATTTATTGGGGATATTCAGACAAGGATCAATCAGGCATGACAGAGATTAGTAAAACAGCCGTTGTGCCATACACTCCAAGTGAGATGTATGCCCTGGTGAATGATATTGAATCGTATCCTGTTTTTTTACCCTGGTGTACTGCTGCAAAGATAACAAGGAAGAAAGATGAAAGTCTGGTTGCAACACTTTCACTGGCCATGGGGAAAATTAAACAATCATTTACTACAGAAAATACCATGCGGGAAGGATCTCGAATTGATATGCGATTAGTTGAAGGGCCTTTCAAACATTTGACAGGTTACTGGAAGTTTAATCCGGAAGACGAGCAATCTTGCCACATTCAACTACACATGAATTATGAATTTAAAAATAAAATTATAAAATATACGCTCGGAAAAATGTTTTATACTGTAATGAACTCAATGGTTGAGTCCTTTGTGCAAAGAGCACAACAGGTTTATGGCGGCAGATAATGCAACACCGATCTCCATTCCCATTGAGGTTGCCTATGCTTCACCTCATCAAAGCTGGCTGATTCCACTCATTGTTGAGGACGGAACAACAATTCAACAGGCAATAGTTACTTCCGGGATATTAGACCAATGCACTGCAATTGATTTAGAAACAAATGAAGTGGGGATATTCAGTAAAATCGTTGCACTTGATACCTTGGTCAGGGCGGGTGATCGTATCGAAATCTATCGCCCTCTGATTCTTGATCCAAAGCAGGCACGACGCCTACGTGCAGAAAAAGCGAAACAAAAAAAATGAAGGTTTTGCCCTGGATAATAGAGTGATGAATAACAAGCCTGAAAGTGTTTCTGCTGTTTTTGTTTCTAAACATTTCGTTCTTTTTGCAGTTCTTACCTTTTCTACCATTGGCATTTTTATTGCCTCCCTACTCATTGGCAGTGTTGATATCAGCGCAAAACAGTTACTTCATGCACTGTGGGTTCAGGATGATTCTCTGGTATCAAATGTAGTGCTCGAATTGCGATTGCCGAGAACAGTTGTCGGCTTTATGGTGGGTGCCATGCTGGCATTGGCTGGTGCCCTGATGCAGGTGCTGTTGCGCAATCCACTTGCCGAGCCTTACATATTAGGTATTTCAGGGGGTGCTTCAGTTGCGGTATTAATCACAATGTTATTAGGCCTGACTGGAATCTGGATTTCAGGAAGTGCTTTTATTGGTGCGATAATTTCTATGTTGCTGGTATTCGGTCTGGCCCATGGAAAAGGGGACTGGAGTCCCGTGCGATTGCTATTGACCGGTATCGTCATTGCCGCAGGATGGGGAGCGCTGATAAGTTTAATTCTCTCGATAACGCAGGGTCCGCAACTTCGAAGTATGTTGTTCTGGTTGATGGGAGATTTAAGTTACGCGATTTATTCCAACTGGTCTTTGATGATATTGATTGGCTGTCTGGCAGTATCACTGATGATTTCCAGGAGTTTGAATGTATTAGCTCGTGGGGAAGTGCAGGCGGCGACGCTAGGGGTTTCCCCAAAAAGAGTCCGCTATATCGTTTATTTTCTTTCGTCCCTGCTTGCCGCATCGGCCGTCACCCTGGCTGGTAGTGTGGGTTTTGTCGGGTTGATTGTTCCTCACACGATTCGTTTAATGGTTGGCAGTGATCACAGAGTACTTTTGCCAGCGACATTCATGCTTGGTGGCTGTCTCGTTATGCTGGCGGATTGTCTGGCGAGAACAATCGTTGCCCCTCAGCAACTTCCTGTGGGTGTGTTAACAGCGATTATTGGGATTCCTGTTTTTCTTGTGATATTGAGGAGGCAGTTATGAGTTTGCTGGAGGCTAAATCATTGACGGTCTCTATTGCTGGCAACCCCGTTTGCAATGGGCTGAATGTAAAAATACAGCGAGGCGAGTGTTGGGGCATATTAGGAAGTAATGGTGCAGGCAAAACAACACTATTACATACCTTCGCAGGTTTACGGCCTACTGATGAAGGTCAGATTTATTTTTCAAATAAATTGTTGGGTGAATGGCCACGAAAATTGTTGTCGCAAAAATTAGGTCTATTGTTACAGGACAGTAACGATATATTTCCAAGTACGGTTCTGGATACCGTCATGATAGGACGCCATCCTCATTTGAAATTCTGGGAGATAGAAAGTCAAAGCGATTTTGAACTTGCCAGGGAAGCCCTGGCTGATGTTTCCCTTGAAGATGCACAGGATCGACAGATCAATACATTATCGGGTGGGGAGCGTCGGCGCCTGGCCATCGCGACCTTGTTAGTACAAAACCCTGAACTTTTCCTGCTGGATGAACCAACCAACCATCTGGACATGCGTTATCAAATTACGCTTCTGGAAATGTTGGCCAGAAAGGCGGATGCTCGAGATGGCGCACTTTGTATGGTGCTGCATGATGCAAATCTGGCCACAAGGTATTGTACGCATATTATGCTGATGATCGGTCCCGATGATATTATGACTGGGCAGGTTGATGAGGTACTGACTGATGAAAATCTTGCCCGACTTTACCAATTCCCCATCAAGGCAATAGAAACCGATGCAGGGCGTATTTTTTTACCGGGCTCTTTGTAATTGCTCACATAAAATTCTGGCACCTTGCAGAATTCTAAAAGTGTGTCTTTGCATCAGATCCGGTTCAATATAATCAAGATGATTATTCCTGACAGCCATGAGTGTTGGCCATTGAAGCCAGTTATCCAGCCAGCGCGGACGCCTCTTTCCATCACCACCAGCAATAATGACATCTGGATCTGCGGCGATCACGGATTCTATACTGACTTCTGGAGACAGGATGAGTAGATCGGTGAAGATATTTTCACCTCCGCATATCCGGATCACTTTACTGATGACGTGTTGTCCATTAATCGTAAACAGAGGTTGATGCCAGATTTCATAAAAGACGGTCACCAGAGACCGTTTACTGTATTCATCAATAATACTTTTTAACGTATTTCTAAATTCCTGACTCCGCTGTTTCGCAACAGGATAAGTCCCAGCCAGCTTCCCCAGGTTTTCTATCGTTCGTGGAATATCATCCAGATCCACAGGCGATGAAATATAAACGGTTTGTTTCAGATGAATTAGCTGTTGAATGAACTGATTGTGCGATTGACCATTCCCCCAGGCGACAATCAAATCGGGTTGTAGCGATAAAATAACCTCAATATCCAGGTGATTTGCATCACCGATACGAGTGATTGATTTTGTTTCTTCCGGGTAATCGCTGTAATCATCGATTGCGGATATTTTATCTCCGGCGCCCGCCGAAAAAATTAACTCGGTAATATGAGGCGCAAGGCTGATTATATTTTTGGCAGGATGCTCAAGAAATATTTTCCGGCCTGCATCATCGACAACTTCTATTGCCGGAGATTCGATCACCCTGGATAGAAGTAATACGAATAGAAGTAGTATGACTGATGGTGGTTTTCTAGGATGATGAATAATCGGCAAGTAACTCTTAATAAGTGGTTCTTAAAGAGACTCTTCGGTCTGTTCAAGGACTTCAAAATCCCGTTCAATTTGTTCTGCATCACGTCCCGGTAGAGGAAGTAGAGAGTCTTCAGACCGTTTCTTCACATCATCTGCCAGGGCTTCTAATTCTTTTTTATCTTCTTCATCCCTGGTTTCATCGGCCTTCTTGATTTCATCTTCAGAACCGAACCATCTACTAAAGAACCCTTGTCTCTTCCTGCCCGCCGGGACAATAATATTTACATTTTCTCCGCCGTCAACTTCAGCTGAGCGTCCGAAACCCGGGGTGATATCACCTTCAAGATGTGTCAATTTATCGTTTTTAAAAAATATTGTTACGCGTCTTTGTACACGCTCACCGTCGCCTGGTTCAAAACTATAGATGTAGTCCCAACGGTTACTGTGGAAAGGATCCACCAGTAAGGGTGTACCCATGACGAAACTTACTTTTGATTTACTCATGCCGGGTTCCAGTCTGTTAATCATGGATTGATCAATGACGTTGCCCTGTTGGATGTCTATGCGGTAGACGAGTGGTATCTTCAGACTACCATCGCTGCGTCTGGCACAGCCAGTGGTAAGGCCGGTGATAAGGATAGTAAAAGCAATAAGTAATATGATCTTGTTCAACAGAAATTCCAGGTTAAAAATCAGCCCTTAGTGGCCGTTGGTGATTGTATCGTAATGTTAAGCAAAGGACACGTGTGTCCATACCCAAACTACCTGGAAATTTATATTTCCAGGTAGTTTGGGTATATAACTATTACGACATCGGAGACCGATTTCAGTATAATCGAATGTTAATCTTACTCATTATTGCTTATGTCGCTGACCGGGTTAAAACCACGGTTTGTTCAAAAAATCAGGAAGTATCTTCTGGAGGAAGTATTTTTTGGAGACACAAGATTTAAAAAATGCTGGACTCAAGGCAACCTTGCCGCGGTTGCGCATTCTTCAGATCATGGAGGAGTCTGAACAGAAACATTTAAGTGCTGAGGATGTTTACAAGGCTTTACTTGAGATGAAGGAAGATGTGGGTCTGGCAACCGTTTATCGTGTGTTGACCCAGTTTGAAACAGCCGGGCTGGTTATACGTCACCATTTTGACTCCGGTCATTCAGTATTTGAGCTTAATAGTGGCGGGCATCATGACCATATGGTCTGTCTGAAGACAGGCAAAGTGATCGAATTCAAGAATGAGGAAATTGAACGATTACAAAAGGAAATCGCTGAGAAGCATGGTTATAAACTGGAAGAACACAGCCTGGTGTTGTATGTGACGCCGAAGGAGGAGGATGTATAAACATTTGTTTTAACAACAGTGTTTTTTGTGCAGTTCCTTACTATCTCTTACTACATCCTGTCTTCTTCGGTACGAATTCAATCTTAACATCATATCCAATCGCTTCTGCATAATCAGATATCGTCGATAGTTTAGGAGAAATTGCAGAATTTACACTTTCGAGACGAGAAATATTACTCTTCTTGGTATGCAGTTTTTTAGCGACTTCCTCTTGAGTCAATCCAGAGTGATGACGCAAGGAAACAAGTTTTCTTCTAAGCTCATATGCAGGCGCAAGTTCATCATAATTCTTTTTTACAGCTGGGCGCTTAAGCGCTTTTTGTTTAAATGTTTTTAATGTTGGTCTTGGCATCACATTAATTCTCTCTGTCGTTTTCTGGCCTTATCGATTTCTTTCTTGCTGGTCTTTTGTGTTTTCTTGATAAATGAGTGCAATATGATGATCTCTTTACCTTTTAATGTGCAGAATATAGCGCGTGCTATACCTTCCATTCCTTTTGCCCTTATTTCAAAAAGCCCTCCTCCCATTGGGGCGGTGTGTGGTTTACCGATTGTTGGGCCAAATTCTTCAATCATCTCAAGAATATGAAGAAAGTTCGCAAGGATGCCATCGGGAAACGAGAGAGCGTCCTCTTCTACCTTCTTATTGAAGAAAGTGATCTTCCATGACATATCTGGAGGTTATCATAAATGATAACTTTGTCAAGATGCACGAAGGACATAATCGGATCGCCAGACCATGGACCTCCTCT
>JACZSJ010000158.1 GCA_022574295.1 Pseudomonadota bacterium | reverse complement strand
TTCACCAATCGGTTGGCTCACTATTCCGTTAGTACGGCGGGCTCCTACAGTGATAACATCCCGCCCGCCGACGCGTCGAGAAATACACTCCAGTTGCGTTGATTACTGCGGAGCTTGATGAGTAGGTCCCCACATCAGGCGGCTTTTCTCGTCGATGAACAGGCGTTCTGCCGTACCGGCATTGAGTTCCAGCACGTAGGCGATGGGTTCAACTGAGGTGATTGATTGCAATGACAGCGGTTCGGTATTTCTTGCGATTGACGAAATTCGACCGTCGCGACGGACGAACAGAATATCCAGCGGTATATAGGTGTTCTTCATCCACATCGAGGCGTAATCCTCACGGTCGTAGATGAAAAGCATGCCGCTCATTGGCGGCAGGCTACGCACAAACATCAGGCCTCGGCTGCGTTGCCGGTTGCTGGTAGCCACGTAAATGTCGATGCGATGGCAGGCGTGCGCACTGGCCTCGATGACCAGAACGTCCTTGTCGAATGCTGCGTCAAGCTTGTCATCTGCAACGGCAATGGCCGGACAGAACGACAATATCAGCGATGTCGCGAGCACCAGAAAATGGCCGATTATGGTAATAGGCGGGACATCTGTGGCGCATTTGCCCGGAATTTTCTGCAATGTAACGATTCTGCCGCGGTCACAAGGGGAGCATTATTACCGAACTGAGGCCCGAATGAGAAAAAAAGGCAGAGACTGGTTGGCCTGTTCGTGCATCCTCTCTAAAATGGCACGCCGATTTAGGCACCGGAGTCATTGATGAGCGTCATAGAACAATTCCAACAACTTGAGGCGCATGCGAGTTCGTTGATCATCGGGCAGTCGCACCTGATCAACAGGATGATCATTGCGTTGCTCTGCGACGGACATCTTATCGTTGAGGGAGCGCCGGGCCTTGCAAAGACACGTGCCATCAAGGTGCTTGCCGAAAGCATCGAATGCGATTTTCACCGCATTCAATTCACTCCCGATCTTCTGCCGGCTGATTTAATCGGTACACAAATTTACAATCAGAAAGATGGTAATTTCCTGATTCATAAAGGCCCGATCTTTGCAAATTTTATTTTGGCAGATGAAATTAATCGTGCCCCCGCAAAAGTACAAAGTGCTTTACTTGAAGCCATGCAGGAGAGACAGGTAACAATTGGAGATGAAACATTTAAATTGGAAGAACCATTTCTGGTACTTGCAACTCAAAACCCCATTGAACAGGAAGGAACTTATCCGCTTCCTGAAGCACAAGTTGATAGATTTATGCTGAAAGTTAAGATTAACTATCCTTCAAGAGATGAAGAATTAAATATTATGCGACGAAATATTAATGACAATACAGTACAAGTTCAGAGGGTTATTACTATAGAAGATATTTTAAAAGGACGTGAACTTGTCCAGGAAATTTATATCGATGAAAAAATAGAAAAATATATTATTGATATAGTTCTTGCTACAAGAAATCCAGAAGATTTTGGAATGGATAATCTTACAGATTTAATTAGTTATGGAGGATCACCACGTGCAACAATATATCTGGCTTTGGGTGCAAAGGCAATGGCATTTATTAAGAGAAGGGGATATGTAATCCCTGAAGATGTCAGAGCTATTTGTCACGATGTACTGCGCCACAGGCTTGCAATTACTTATGAAGCCGAGGCAGAAGATATTACATCCGAATATTTGATAAACGAAATTCTAAACAAAATTGAAGTTCCCTAACAGATGTTAACCACAGAACTGCTTAAGCAGGTAAGGCAGATAGAAATTAGAACAAAAGGCTTGGTTAACCAGGTTTTTTCCGGTGAGTATCATTCTGTTTTTAAAGGTATGGGTATGGAGTTCTCCGAAGTAAGAGAATATGAGTTCGGAGATGATATTAGAAATATAGATTGGAATGTAACTGCTCGTTATGGTCGTCCGTTTATAAAAGTTTTTGAAGAAGAACGTGAACTTACTGTAATGCTTATTGTTGATCTAAGCGGTTCTCTTATGTTCGGTTCAATTTCTAAAACAAAGCAGCGTGTTGCAGTCGAGGTGACTGCTATCCTTGCATTCTCAGCTCTAAAAAACAATGATAAAGTGGGCTTGATTCTTTTTACTGATAAAATTGAAAAATTTGTACAAGAATCCAAATCTAACATCCCAGCCATTATAAGCCCACTCAACTACATCATTCAGATAAAATTCCTCGAAGCCGGCGGTTGAATCGCTGTCTGGGAATGTTCGTACATCGTTACCGTAGATGTCTCTCGTGTCTATTTCAAAATATTCGCGGTTACTCAGGTAACTTCCAACAGCGTAGTTTGCACTTGCTCCAAAGAAAACATTTGATGCGAATTCATATGCAAATCCAAATGACCAAAAATCTGATGGACCCCAATTCTCCAAACCCTATTACAACAGCTTTATGGAATAACTTCATTGGAAAGTTTGGGGCTTTTGCTCAAGCTCAATCTGAT
>JACZSJ010000081.1 GCA_022574295.1 Pseudomonadota bacterium | reverse complement strand
AACAAAACATGGTATGGAATTAAAGAACAGTAAGGGAATTATTTTTGGTGGAACAGGACCTGTAGGCATCGCAACCGGCGTAATCGCTTCACTGGCAGGCGCTGACATTACCCTGGTCTCTCATCAGAGTATTGAAAATGCGCAGAGCATTGCGAATGAATACAATACATCGTGCGGCGCCACCATGAGTGGGACGATAGCGGCCTCTGATGCGGATAAGGCCTACCTGCTCAGGAATATAGACATTGTGTTTTGCACCGCCAAGGCGGGTGTAGAAATCTTGAATGATAACGTGCTTGGCGACACCACTTCATTAAAAGTGGCTGGAGATGTCAATGCTGTTCCACCACTAGGAATACGCGGCATTAATCTAACAGATTCTGGAGCACCTTTGATACATGCCGGTTCTTCAAAAGGTGCTGTTGGTATCGGTGCACTCGCAGTAGGTCACATAAAGTACCTTACACAGCAAGCACTACTGAAATTAATGCTTGAAACAGACAAGCCAGTTTATGTCGATTTCAGGGATGCTTTTAGTACTGCGCGTGAATTGGTGTAACCAGGTAAAAATTGATCTTTTGTCCGACTGCTGCGTTACTCCACTTCATGTGATGCTCACATATTAGTCATATGCTGCGCTTCTCTTGAAGCGGGGCGCCTTGCATGCGAACAAAATTCCTGTTTTTTACAATTTCTTCTGTTTAACAGTGATAAGCCGATATGTATTTCTGAAAGCGTCCTGACAAGAAGAAAAGGGGAGCGATTAAGTTTTTGTTACAAGCTCAAGTTGTAAGTTCGGGGGTTGAATACAGGCTTAGTAATAGTGATGAAATCCGAAGTGGTGACGATGGTGGAATCCAAAATGGCTGCTGTAGTATGGGTAATAATATCCGTAATAATACGGGTAATAATATTGGTATCGGGCAGTGCGATATTCAGGCCACAGGTAATATACTTTTGTGCTGACTAAAGGATAGCTGTAAGGATGATCGTCAATCATTTTTACAAATTCAGTATCAATTGTCCCAAAGATTGTTAAATTACGGTCTTTACTGTAATGCTCTGGATCCAGAAATCCGTCTATTTTTGCAATAAATCGGCCCTCATAGTTGGTATTAGAGCCGGGTCGTCCGTAATGATTAAGCGGGCCTGCCAGAAGTTCTATCCATGTTGAATTTTCCTTGTTTTCAACCGAGATAATCTTGCCGCCCCAACGCACATACTGGTTTTGGAATGTATCGATGTTGTTTTTTACTTGATGGAACTCCGGATCGGGACTGGGCGGAAGTTTAATCAATATCGGTACCTGGCTGGCACAAGCACTCAGTAGCAGTATGGTTAAACAGAGTACAATACGTGAGGTCATAATACCTCCAGATCTTGTTCAGATGATATTAATATGACAAGGTTTGTGCCCATTGGTTCATGGCTGGATATTCACGGTTAATTGATTCTGGCCGTTTTTAGCAAGGTACAGTGGTTTATTGAAAAAGACAGGCGTCGAAATTATTGATTAATCTTCTTTTGGTTTTGAATTATCAGATAATGGAAATATCTTTACTTTTTTTACAGCATTATCGACGACCTGGGTAACTTCAAAAATATATCCCTTGATACGGAGGCTCGTGCCTGCTTCCGGTATATCCTCAAGATGTTCCAGAATGACACCGTTGATAGTCTTGGGCCCTTCCGTGGGCAAATCCCAGTCAAGTTGTTTATTGATATCACGAATCGTGGTGCCACCGTCAACAAAGAAGGATCCATCCTCTTGCGCCTGAATATCCTGATTAAAGGTTTGTATGTCGGTGGTAAATTCACCAATAATTTCTTCAAGGATATCATCGAGTGTCACCATGCCCTGTACAACACCGTATTCATCAACGACCAATCCTGTGCGTTGTTTTTGCTGCTGAAACTTAAGCATTTGAGTATGCAGCGGGGTGCCTTCAGGAAGGTAATAGGGTTCGATGGTCAGTTTTTCCAATTCATCCGAATTGAATTCTGTTCCCCTGTTTAATATGCGTAATACCTGTCTGGCATGTAGCATCCCAACTACATTGTCTAAATTTTCGCGATAGACAACTAAACGCGTGTGTTGAGAGTGGGTCAGTTGTTCGATGATGTCTGTGATAGGGTCGTTAAGATTAATCCCGACCAGTTCATTTCTTGGTATCATGATGTCATCAACGGTGACTTTTTCCATATCCAGGATACCGAGTAGCATTTTCTGGTGATTACTCGATATGACGCCGCCGGCTTCATGCACGATTGTCCTGAGTTCATCCTGACTTAAAGGTGACTGTTCTGTATTTCTGACATTGATACCGAATGGTATCAACAGACTATTGCTGATTTTATTTAGTATGAAAACAATTGGATAACAGATATACAACAATGGTGTCAGAACATAGGCAGCCGGGAAGGCAATTTTTTCTGGACGAATCATTGCATACGTTTTCGGTGCCGTTTCGGCAAATATAATAAAAACAATGGCGATGATGAAAGGTGAAGCCGCTGCACCGTAATTACCCAGTAAGCGAAACCCGATAACCGTTGCGATAGCGGCAGCCAGAAAATTAACCACATTATTACCAAACAAAATGACACCAATCAGGCGATCCGGTTTTTCAAGCAGAGAATTTGCCAATATAGCGCCACGGTGTTTGTTTTTAACCAAATGACGCAGGCGATATCGGTTGAGTGTCATCATGCCAGTCTCAGAACTGGAGAAGAAGCTGGAGAGAACAATTAATATAAACAGGATGGTGAACAGTAAAGATAGTGGGATGGTATCCAAAAAAAGGGTGACCTCAAATTAAGAAGATTATCTATTGTGTACGAATTACCAGAGAGATATCAAGGAAAAGATAGGGAAAGATAGGAAAATAAGCCATTTATACGCGCATTAAAATCATCTCGAGAACCAGTTTAGAACCAAAAAAAGCCAGCACCAGCGTGAAAAAACCACCGAGTGTCCATCGGATAATTTTTTGTCCGCGCCATCCCAGATACCAGCGTCCCCATAGAAGCACAGCAAAAACTAGCCATGAAATCATTGATAGTACTGTTTTATGGATAAGATGCTGAGCAAAAATATCATGTATAAACATGAAGCCTGTTGCAAGACTTAAACTCAGTATAAAAAAACCAACAGCAATGATTCGTATCAGAAAATCTTCCATAATTTGCATCGGGGGTAGAATATGCATGATCAGCATTGGATGTTTATTACTTAATTGATGTTCCTGAAATGCCAGTAACGCTGCCTGGAATGCAGCAACTGTGAGTAAACTATAGGCAATAATCGAGAGCAGTATATGGATTTTTATACCCATAGCAGCCGATTCGGCCAGAATACGGTGGCTTGGGA
This sequence comes from Pseudomonadota bacterium, assembly GCA_022574295.1. Lineage (GTDB taxonomy): Bacteria > Pseudomonadota > Gammaproteobacteria > Eutrophobiales > Eutrophobiaceae > SMWN01. Next base: position 5,143 of record JACZSJ010000081.1, on the reverse strand, counting down.
AAAACAATACGAGTAAAAGTCCAAGTGCCGCCAGTGGAAAGAAAATTACAAGAAAATTTTCAACAGGCCTGCGAATAGCGACTAATAAAACGACCAGGGCGATAACCCAGCAGATAAGTCCCCAGGCATTGGAAAAACCAAGATCTAAACCACCACTCACAAAAATGATACTGTTCAATAAAATGCCATTTGCAATAAGTGCGATTGCACCCATTGTAAATGCCTGAATTTTTGCTTGTTGGCGTGGCGCATCTTCGCTGGCTAGAATCAGCATGCCTAATCTCGTCGCCGCAGCCAGGTAAAATATAAACGCAATGATGGCAAGTGCTGTGTTCATAGATATCAATTCAAGTTCAAATTTATGAGCCATGATTGCATATTTGTCGGTTTCATTGAAGTGTAGAAGCTGCATCAGATAGCTGGACTCTGAAACTTGCATTGCCAGGTAGTTTGGGTATGAAGGGTGAGGATCAGCCTGATTCCTGTTAACATTCCCTGTTCACGCGGTATCACAAGTAATATCAGATAATAATAACCACGAGTTAATACTAGAGTATGTTTGACACGCTGTCTGAACGTCTATCCAGGACAATAAAAGATCTCAGGGGTCAGGGTCGTCTAACCGAAAAAAATATCGAATCTGCCATGCGAGAAGTACGCATGGCATTACTAGAAGCCGATGTCGCCTTACCCGTTGTCCGCGACTTTATAGAACATGTACGTCAACGTGCGATTGGGGAAGAAGTAATGACGAGCCTGACCCCGGGTCAGGCTGTTGTGAAAATTGTAGAAGAGAAATTAATTTCACTCATGGGTGAAGTTAATACATCCATAAATTTCAATACTCAACCACCTGCCGTGATCATGATGGCAGGCCTGCAGGGCGCTGGTAAGACGACGACTGTAGGTAAGTTGGCAAGGTATCTTAAAGAAAAAGAAAAAAAGAAAATTCTGGTCGTCAGTTGTGACGTCTATCGACCTGCTGCGATAGAGCAGCTAAAAGTTCTGGCAAATGAGATCGATGTCGAATTTTATCCGAGTGAGAAGAATCAAGATCCGATTAATATTGCTAAACAAGTTCTGGATTATGCACGTAAACAGAATTTTGATGGTTTGCTCGTGGATACTGCAGGACGTCTGCATATTGATGATGAAATGATGGAGGAAATTAAACGACTACATGACGTTTTAACGCCTTCAGATACCCTGTTTGTCGTAGACAGCATGATGGGACAGGATGCTGTCAATGCGGCCAGGGCATTTGATGAAGCATTACCATTGACGGGGATTGTGTTAACAAAAACAGATGGTGATGCTCGAGGTGGTGCAGCGCTCTCTGTTCGACATGTGACCGGTAAACCCATTATGTTTATAGGCACAGGTGAAAAAACTTCTGAATTTACAGCTTTTCATCCAGAACGTATGGCCTCGCGTATCCTTGGCATGGGCGATGTACTGAGTCTTATTGAAGAAGTTCAGGAAAAGACCGATATAAAGAAGGCTGAGAAACTTGCGAAGAAACTTAAAAAAGGCAAGAGATTTAGTCTTGAGGATTTTCGTGATCAATTACAACAGATGCGAGGCATGGGGGGTATGTCCAGCATAATGGATAAATTACCGGGGATGGGTGGCTTACCTGCAAATGTAAATACTCAGGTAGGTGATAAACAATTCATCAAGCTGGAATCGATTATTAATTCGATGACAACGCATGAACGGAGAATGCCTGCGGTAATCAATGGTTCGCGTAAAAGAAGAATTGCAGCAGGTTCAGGGACTCAGATACAGGATGTTAATCGCTTGTTAAAACAGTTTAAACAAATGCAAAAGATGATGAAGAAACTCTCTGGAAAAGGCGGAATGAAGAAAATGATGCGAGGTTTGGGTGGGATGGGCGATGGCGGGATGCCGCCAGGAAGCATGCCGTTCTAGTTTTCCTGACGAAAGAACATGATGAGTGAGACTACAGTTAGCCCCACAAAACATAGAATACTCCATTCAGCAATACTGAAACTCAGGAAAGTCCATTGTACTTCTGCACATTCTCCAGAACCGCTCAATACCATCTTGAGTGCATCTGCTAATGGAAATACATCAAGCATATATTCCAGTCCTGGGCCGCATTCAGGAATCTTGTCTTCAGGCAGATGTTGCAACCAGACTTGACGTCCAGCGATCCCTGCACCACAAAGTGAAGCGATAAGCATTAAGCCGGTATAGATTTTTTCAAACAGTTTCTGTGGGTTATGAATGGCAGCAATCAGGGCAACCAGAGCAACCACGATATAGGCAATGCGTTGAAAGACACATAAAGGGCAAGGTTCAAGACCAACAACATGTTCCAGATAGAGGCCGAATCCCAGTAGAGATGCACAGATGACAAAAATGATTGAAAAAAATATCCGGGATGAATTCATTTGTTCATATTTCCTAATAGTTATAGGCAAGGTTTATATAATATTTCTTTAAGCCCGTCATTCCCGCGAAGGCGGGAATCTAGTAAATATAATGTATCTTGTCTGACTGGATTCCCGCCTTCGCGGGAATGACGAAAAAAGTAATTTTACATTAAATTCAGTCCAGATAAGTACCCAGAAATTCCGGAATACGTTCTTCCAGCCAATACTTTGCATTCCATGGCGTGTTTCCGCTAATGAAGCCCACATGTCCACCATGATTTGATAATTCCAGCGTTACGGATTCAGACAGTTCATTCTGATCGGGAATAGCATCTTTAGTCATAAATGGATCATCTCTGGAATGGATTAGCAGCGTAGGAACTGTGATATGTTTCAAATATTGGCGTGAGCTCGATTGCTCATAATAGTCGGTGCTGCTTTTAAATCCATGGAGGGGTGCTGTGATGTGATGATCGAACAATTGAAAGGTATTCCATTTCTTCAAGTCTGTCAGATCAAAAGGTGCTTGCCTGTCTTTAAATTTACTCGATGTTTTATTGATAAGTCTGGTCACCAGATGACGTTGATATATTCTGGAAAAGCCTTTTTCAAGTTTTGCAGCACTATTTGATAACAGGTAAGGCACAGAAACTGCTGAAGCTGCTTTGAGCAAAGCATCGTCTTTGTATTCTCCCAGGTATTTCAATAATGCATTGCCCCCCAGTGAGTATCCAACTGCACATAATATTGATTCGGGATGACGTTCTCGTAATGTTTTTACAAGAAATCGAAAATCACCCGTTTCTCCCGAATGGTAACTGCGATCCTTCAGGTTATGTTCCCCGCTGCATCCTCTAAATTGCATTAAAACACCGCGCCAGCCTTGTTTATCAATAGCAGCGAGTATGCCCCTGACATAATTGGAATCAATAGTACCTTCTAATCCGTGTAATACAATCACGATATTGTCAGAGTTTTGTTTCGTCCACGCCAGATCGATAAAATCACCATCAGGTAGGTTTAATCTCTCAGGTCTTAATTCAATCTCAACAGACCGCCTCATAAGGCTGGGCCATAATGTTTGTGCGTGGGCACCGGGCAACCACCAGGCTGGTCTAAACTGGCCGGAAGAAATCATTCCTTTTCATAATAGGGTAACTGTTGCAAGTCTAATTCTGGTCCATCAGATCCACGCAGTGATATCGTATTATCGATTGAATCATTATCGATTACGGCGAGTAGATAATATTTATCTTCAGATCGTTGTGCATTGATTACAGTGCCAACACTTTGTTCTTCATTATTGGCATAGAGTGGGTCACCAATCTCCGGCTCAATTTCAGAACAGGATTCAAGGGCACATGTTGCCAGGTACAGACTACGTTTAAGTTGTCCGCGAAAGTGCAGGCGTGCGATGATTTCCTGCCCTGGATAACATCCTTTTTGATAATCCAGCCCATCTATTAAATCCAGGTTTAGCATTTGCGGCAAAAATTTTTGCGTGGTCTGCGTGCTGATCCAGGGATAGGCTGCCTGTATATCCAGACATTCCCAGATGGCTGTGCCGACAGGGGTAGCGTGCTTTATAAGTTCTTGCCACAAGGTCATTTGCCTGTCTACGGATCCAATCAGGATAGTGCGATGCGCATTGCGCGCGTCGTCCTGCAACGGTAGTCGCAGACAATAAAGATCATTATCCATTATTGCTTCATCCTGTTGTCCAGGGTTTGACGCAATCAAGTCAGCAAATAATGTGGCCTCATTCGTTTGTAATCCGATCCTGATCAGTTCATCACTTTTATCGGTCAATTTAACATCAGCTCTCAGTATGTACATCTGTAGTTGTTTAAGAAATGATTCCTTCAATTTGGCAGGTAATAAAATGATGAATCTTTCTTTATGCCGATAGATAAAAAAAGTTACTTTAACCTGACCTTTAGGATTGCACCATGCAGAGAACTGACAATGATTATTTGATAATTGTTTGATGCTTGTTGTGAATTGGCCATGAAGAAAATCTTCGGCATCGTTACCCGAAATCTCGATAATGTCCAAATGAGAGAGATCGGTGATAATATTATCGCTAACTTTGTTATTACTTTCTGGAAAGTTAAGCAAGATGCCATCTTCAACGATGGCGTTTTGGTCGATTAGAAAGTCTTGCCAGACAGGAGACATGATCAATTATTTCCGTTATTAATTTGCAATATTTTTTGAATTTGTTGCAGATTCGCGTATGAATGAAATAAGATTGGTATATTTTTCATCAGGGGATGTTTTTTCCATTATCCACGAGAGGATATCGAGATCGGTTTCCTCAAGCAATTCTTCAAAGGTGTTTTGATCTTCAGTTGAGGCGTTATCGTAGTGAGTCTCAAGGTAATCCAGTAACAGGATATCCATTTCCCGTATGCCTCGTCGGCAGCGCCAGATCAGCCTGGAGCGTTGGTTCATCAGGGTCTCCTATATGGATCGCTCAACCAGTAATTTCTTAATTTCGACAATTGCCTTGGCCGGATTCAATCCTTTGGGACAAGTATTTGTGCAGTTCATGATGGTATGGCAACGATATAATTTGAATGAATCTTCAAGTTCATCAAGACGCTCACCCGTATTTTCATCACGACTATCCACTATCCAGCGATAGGCCTGTAACAAGGTCGCTGGCCCAAGAAAACGATCGCTGCTCCACCAATAGCTAGGACAACTGGTAGAGCAGCAGGCACACATAATGCATTCATATA
>JACZSJ010000080.1 GCA_022574295.1 Pseudomonadota bacterium | reverse complement strand
AAGCGGAAAGTAATCCGAAAGCTGGAATCCCAAAGGTTGGTTATGCATTGGCAATAGCAGCATCTGGTGATTTAAGCAGGGCTGTATGGGCAATGCGTAGGGCCTTTAGGATTGATCCGGATTCTCTACACTATCTGCAACTTGATGAGGCGAACCAAGGTATTATCGATACATTAATCGATAAATATCACTATTCAGTAAATCAAGAGGATGAATTCTCTGATGAAGCCTTCATGGTTTCAGCACTAAATTATTTAAAACATGACTATATTGCTTCACGTGGAGCAGTTGGTCATGCAATAAATAATGGGGATAGAAGCACCAGTGCTCACAATCTACAAAAATTAATCAATCAACAATTGGGGAATGATAAAAAACTGTAGCAATAAACATCACAAAAATATTTTAGCCACTTATTAAAAATAAATTGCAGCAGGCTCTTTCTGGTATACCAGGGTACGCATTATCCCTGGTAACAATACTTGTCAGTACCCTGTCTCGTGCCCCTTCAGGATCGAAATGATTTGCTCTCCAACAAGATATTTGTATAAGTAAATCTTGAATTCTCACTAAGTTACAGTTTTAGAGTGTATCAGGACTGAATTTGATACGTGCGAATATACATTTGTAACATACAGGAAACTGAAACGTCTTAAGTCAGAATTCATTATAAATTAAGGGCCGTGCTTAAAAAATGGAAACGTTGGAACTTTCTAAAATACCGATAAAGACTGAAACAGGTTATATTGATAGCCATGCATTGGAAGAATTATGGTTTCATACCGGCACCGCATGTAATCTGGCTTGCCCCTTTTGCCTTGAGGGATCTAAACCCGGTGATAATCGATTACAGAGGATAAATTTGTCTGATGCTATACCTTTTATCGATGAGGCAGTGACACTCGGTGTTAAGCAGTTTTCTTTTACGGGCGGGGAACCATTTATAGTTAAAGACTTCATAAATATCCTCGACTATGCATCCAGACAAAAACCCTGTTTAGTCTTAACCAATGGAACAGAGCCTTTAATCCGACGTATAGACACGCTAGCTCCTCTTGTCGAAAACCCTAATCCCATCCAGTTTCGAATCAGCCTCGATTATCCTGATTCAAAAAGGCACGACCTCGGTAGAGGAGCAGGAAATTTTCACAAATCTCTACATGGAATGAGATTGTTAGATGAAAAAGGTTTTACTATTTCGATAGCGCGACAAATGGATCAGAGTGAAGACAGAGAAAAAATTGAACATCAATACAGAAACCTTTTAAAAAATAATAAACTCCCTGCCGATATTCCGATAATCGCTTTTCCTGACTTTCATATTCCCGGCTCTATTACATATGTGCCTGCTATCACTGAACAATGCATGATTGATTTTCACACAGAAATTTCTCGCAGGAAATTTATGTGTGCTTACAGTAGGATGCTTATAAAACAGAATAATAAAATGCGCGTTTATGCCTGTACATTGGTTGATGATGATCCTTATTATGATCTGGGTGGATCTTTACCAGAAACCATGCTGAAAAGAATATTGCTCAAACATCATCGTTGTTATAGTTGTTTTGCAACAGGCTCATCATGTAGTGAATCAGTGCGTTAAGCACATCATGTATGTAGCTTAAAATCAATTTTTTCGCCACATTGTTCAAATTTATTGGCTGGTAATAATTTGCCCCAATACTTTGAAATTCATTACTTTAAAATGTGGGAAACATCTCTATTTGGTCTTCTGTTTCAATCCTCATTATAAGAATGAATGTTTTAATATTAACCATGATGTTTAATAAATAATCCTTGGCGTATACTGTTATCAAACTGGAAAAATGAACCTGACGTTGTCATATCATTCATAGATGCTATTCACCAATGATTATTACAAATAATGATGCAAGACATTCCCGACCTTGAGAATTTAAAAAAGCAGGATCATCAGGCTTTTCAGCGGCTCGTGGAAAAATACAACCGACAGATAGTCGTTGTGGCGAGAGCAATTATTGGAGACAGTCTTGCAGAAGAAGTGACACAAGAAGCCTGGGTTTCTGTTTACCGTGCCCTGCCTTCCTTTGAAGGACGATCTTCAATCAAAACCTGGATATTCACCATCGTCAGTAACGAAGCAAAAACCCGGTTAAGAAAAGAATCGAGGTTGGTCAGAATCAACGAGATGGAAGAAGTAATTCCAGCCTATTTGAATGGCGAGCGATTTAATAATGATGGTAGTTGGTCCTCTCCACCGCCATTATGGGACATAGAGTCACCGGAAAAGATACTTGAAAACGAACAACTGCGACAATGCATTGAAAAAACGATTGAATTGTTGCCCGATGTACAAAAGTCCGTATTCCTCCTGCGTGATATTGAGCAACAATCATTGGAAGAAATATGTAACATACTTGATATTTCCAACTCTAATGTAAGAGTATTGTTACATAGAGCGAGAGTTAGACTAATGCAAATAATTGATCAATATCAGGAAACCGGGCAATGTTAAATTGCAATGAAGTGACTCATCTCGCCAGTGATCATCTGGATAAAAGTCTAAATTGGAAAGAATCTTTCTCCTTAAGGATGCACATTGCCATGTGTAAACACTGCAAACGTTTTATTCATCACCTTCGATTAACAAGATTATGCGTGCACGGCATGAATAATAATTTAGCCTCACCGGATGATGTAAAACACGTTCTTGACAATCTACCTGATACGAACAAACCATAATCCTGAATTACCAATCGTCTTTGATTTCCATTCAAGTAGGATATTTTTGTAACAAATCACCCTCTTCTTCGTCTTTATAGACATCTATTTATCATTTATCGAAAAACCATACGAGGAGAATTAGCCAATGCAGGAACACGTCAGAAATTATTATGGTGAAACACTGACTAGTTCGAGCGACTTGCAGACCAACGCATGCTGCACTGCCGAAGCACCTCCCCACATATTCGCCCGATTTTATCAGCGATTCACGACGAGGTTAGCAATCGGTATTATGGCTGTGGTCTGATAATTCCTGAACATTTGGATAGTTTGAATGTGCTGGATCTGGGTTGCGGTGCTGGCAGGGATTGTTTTCTCCTGTCTGCATTAGTCGGAGAAAACGGGAAGGTAACAGGAGTCGATATGACCCCACAGCAACTCTCCATAGCAAAGAACCATATCAACTATCACGCTAATATATTCGGATATAACAAATCAAATACCAGGTTTTTACAAGGAAATATTGAAGCATTAAGTCTGCTCAATCTTGAGGATGCCAGCTTTGATCTGATCGTTTCAAATTGTGTTCTTAATTTATGTACGGATAAAAACACCGTATTAAGAAATGCCTACCGTTTATTAAAACATGGCGGTGAAATGTATTTCTCTGATGTTTATGCTGATTGCAGAATACCCAAATCACTTGTGGAAGATCCACTACTTTATGGTGAATGTCTGAGCGGTGCGCTTTACTGGAATGACTTTCTTTCTATCGCTAAACAGGCTGGATTTCTCGATCCACGCCTGGTCAAAGATAGCACTATTCGGATTGAAAACCCTGCGCTCGCCGAAAAAGCAGGGAGAATCAACTTTTACTCGGCAACTTACCGTTTATTCAAACTGGATGAACTGGAGCCCGCCTGTGAAGATTATGGACAGGCTGTTATATACAAGGGCACACTCGAACACCACCCACATGAATTCAGCTTAGATAAACATCACGTCATTTCTGCTGGCAAGGTATTTCCGGTATGTGGCAACACCTGGCGCATGCTTAATGAAACCCGTTTTAAAGAACATTTTGATTTTATCGGCAGCTGGGATACACATTATGGCGTTTTTGAAGGCTGTGGTATTTCATTACCTTTCAATTCGGATAAACCGGGTTCAGAGAATACGTGCTGTTAAGTACAGCCGCAACTCACACTCAGGTCAAATTATTAGCTAATCAGGAAAATAAATATGGTCAAGTTACTTGAAGAAGAAGATGCAACGAACAGCGTTGAGCTTATTTATAAAGATATTAAAGATAACTTTGGCATGATCCCGAATCTGTTTAAAGCCATGGCTGCTGCTGATCCGACCTGGCTGGAACTGAACTGGTATCGAGAAAAACAAATAATGATTGAAAGCGGGCCCTTGGAAAAAAAAACAAGGGAACTGATAGCATTTGCAGTTTCTATTGTAAATAATTGCGAATATTGTTCCTCAGCGCATGAAATGATGGCTCATCAACAGGGCGCATCCATGGAAGAAATCAATCATGCCCGACAGGTGGTTGAGTTGTTTAGCAGTTTCAATGCCATAGCCAATTCCTTTCCAGATCTTCCCTGCGATATAAAACTCAAATAAGGAAGATAGTTAAATGACGATTGCTGTTCTGCTCATACTTTCAGTTTTATTCCTGTCTTATTCGAACGGTGCGAATGATAACTTTAAGGGTGTGGCTACACTCTACGGTAGCGGCATACTTGATTATAAAACAGCCATTTCAATTGCAACCATAGCGACTTTCATCGGTTCTATATGTGCAATATTTTTAGCTCAGGGATTAGTGGACAGTTTTTCAGGAAAGGAGTTAGTTCCACAGGCTATCGCAGGGACAACTGATTTTTTAATTGCAGTAGGCTTGGGCGCAGGTAGCACCGTATTGCTGGCAACGCGTCTGGGTTACCCAATTTCAACGACTCACAGTTTAGTTGGCGGCCTGTTTGGGGCAGGGATTATGGCAGTAGGCCTGGATGTTAATTTTTACAAGTTAGGTGGAACATTTTTTGTACCACTACTTGCAAGTCCATTTATTGCTTTTGCACTGGGTACAGCCGTGTACTGGTTTTTTACACGAACAAGTAAGGCAATGGGATTAACTAAAGAGACCTGTATTTGTATCGGCGAAGAAAAACAATTTGTCCCATTAAGCACGTTAACAAATACAGGATCCAGCGACATAGTATTGAATACAAGCATCATCAGCCAACTCAATCCAAAATTAATGATCGCTGATGGAAGTGAGTGTGTCGATTTATACACAGATAGAGTATGGGGTATTTCCATACAAAAAATGCTGGATGCCGCACATATCGTTAGTGGCGCAGCAGTATCATTTGCCCGTGGTTTAAATGATACGCCCAAAATCGCAGGTTTATTGGTAGCCGCTCAGGCCTTTGATATTCGCATGGGAATGGTTGCCATTGCTATTGGAATGGCAATAGGTGGGCTGTTAAGCGCACGTCGTGTTGCAGAAACGATAAGCAATAAAATTACAGAAATCAACCATGGGCAAGGTTTTTCGGCAAATCTGGTGACCAGTTTTTTGGTGATAGTCGCCAGTAATTTTGGTGTGCCTGTATCTACCACTCACGTATCTGTAGGCTCAATCTTTGGCATTGTGATGGTTAGTGGCAATTATAATACCAGGGTAATCAGAAGCATTCTCCTTTCCTGGCTGATTACTCTACCAGTTGCTATGGCCTTTAGCGCATCAATTTATTGGTTTGTATCCTGAACATTTAATATAGAAAAGCAAGCCTAACATTACTATTTTTATCAAGTCTGTTTTAGTAGCACTTAATTTAAAGGAGAATAATATGGGTAAATGTTACAACTCAACAGTCGTCGATGCTTCCATAGACGAGGTATGGGAAATGATAAAGGATTTCCATCAACTTTCATGGGGCGATAAGGTAATTACAAAAGTTGACATCGTCGGAGAAGTCTCTGGCACCGAAGTCGGGGCCAAAAGGATTCTTAACGAGGCTTTCCATGAAACCCTGTTGTCTGTTGATAACAAAAACTTTTCATTTACTTATAGTATTGATGATGGTCCAGGGCCGGTAAGCAAGGATTCCGTTTCAAATTACGTGGGTAAAGTTTTCCTTTATCCCATAACTGATTCTGGTAAAACATTTGTCGAATGGATTTCTACCTATGATTCTGATTCTGATAGTGCTGTCGGTGACTTCTGTAACCCAATATATGCTGGATTACTCAGTTCCCTTAAATCTAAGTTCTAAATGGAATTGGATCCAATTTAATTAAATGACTGTATCAAATATATTTGAAAAGATGGGATCAGTTGGAACCATCGTGGCTGCTATGGGCTGTGCGGCCTGTTTTCCTGCACTGGCATCCCTGGGGGCTGCTATTGGCCTCGGATTTCTCTCGGCATTTGAGGGGGTATTCATCAATAAACTTTTACCCCTGTTCGCTATTATTGTATTAGTAAGTAATATCTTCGCATGGGCGTCTCATCAACAACACATCAGGTTCGTATGTGGGTTATTGGGTCCATTGATGGTATTGGCGACACTGTATCTATTCTGGACAGATAATTGGAGTACTTACATGTTTTATCTGGGTCTTGCTCTGATGCTTATCGTGTCCATCTGGAATATTGTTTCACCACCTCAGAAAATGTGTAATTTACCTGCAATAAAAAGAGCAGATGATGTATGCAAAATGAATTTATTCTAAAATCTACAATTACCTGTCCTGAATGTAGCCATCAGACTACAGAAATTATGCCTGCTGATTCATGCTGGTTTTTTTATGAATGCTCCAGTTGTCATAAATTGCTTAAGCCTGATGAAGGGGACTGTTGCGTGTTTTGTTCTTATGGCAGCGTTAAATGCCCACCTATACAGCAACATAACTCGTGTTGTGGGTAAAAAATCGTAGAGCTTCGATGAGAAAAGGGTTAGCCATGTTTTTAACTACTGCATTTACCAGGGAGGTGGTTGTATCCTCATTGAAAGTCTCATTGGTGGTTGGCATTATACTCGTATTCATTAACCATGATGTCACGATATTCCAGTTTTCGTTAACTGGTGAAATAATTTATCAATTAGCTCTAACCTATCTGGTTCCATACTGCGTTTCTACATACTCTTCGGTGAAGGCAATCAACGTTCGCAATGCTTAGACATCCAAAATCCTTCTGCTTTTTTATCCCATATTGTTAATCTATTAATGCCCTATATGAAACACTGTTATGTGTAATGCTTTCTGTATCTGATCATCTAGTTTCAGTGCAGGATGACGTGTCGCTGTGTTGGTTCTTATGAGGTGTTTTATATATTTCTGTGTCTGGATGAAAAGTATACCAGGCAAACCAATAGAGAGTTGTTGCTGGTAAAAGGTTGCAGTTAGCATCAAAAATTCTTGCCGATCGTTCATTGCTATTGAATTCTATAAGGACTTTTTTATTTGCAATTTTATCTGAGAATATTTTATTTCCAGATTTGGAAAGTTCAATAACAGGATAGGCTTTAGCCTGGTTATCAATGGTGATACCTATGACAATTTCCTTGGGGTGATAACCTTTCGATCGGAATTTTACTGGAAATATAGTCTCAGGGGATTGCCGATAATTTTTATAAGGGTCGCGCGAATAGTCACGTGTATAGCCTGTATCTCTTGATAGAATTAATGTGTCTGGGTGTCTTGTTCGCCAGTCGAGCCAGGTAGTATTCTCAAGGGGAACTAACTCAAGTTCAGTATTGACGTATTCACCAGCTACACCACGAGACATGATCTGCGACCAAAGCGATTCAGTGTTGCGGTCAAATAACAATACATCGCTGTTATAAAGTAAACCTGAAACCCCGAATATATGCCGCTTGCCATTAATTTGAGCTTTAAAAGCCATGCCACTAAAACATAGCGGGCAGTAGCTAATCATTACATAATCATTGCCAAACTGATCATTCACAATTTCATGCCAATTCATAATATTTAATGGATATGCTTTTGCTATTCCATTTTTTGAGATACCTAAAACACGTGAATCATCATCTAACCATTTGGTAGCGCTGATATTTTCAAACTTAGGATCAGTTAATGCAGGTATGCCGTCTTTTGGAGGGCCTCCAGAATATATTTCGGAATGCGGAATAATGCTATTATTGACATTAAATCCATTGAAAGTTTGTGCATGAACATTCGTTATATAGAAATGCACGAATATTATAAAAAAGGTAATTATTTTTAGTTTGTTTGCGTCTATATATGGTTTTTTTGTCATTTTCATTTAATTAATAGAAATTATTTATCCCTGCTTTACTCAACAAAACTATAGCCCAGCATGTAGATAATATTTTTATGTATAGCTATATGTTTTATGCGCCGATCCAGGTGACAGAATTTCGAAAACGTTTTGCAACTTGGTCTAAAGCTTCTCCTGGACTTCCCAATATGGCCATGCTCCCCTTGGGACAGGGAACAATAATCCCATGAAGACCAGCATTTTTGAGATTGATTGTGTCGTCCACAGGGCTTTCAGGCATTACCAGTACTGTCACAGGTCCTTTGGATCCGACAAGAGTAAGGTGTAGGCTTATCTGGTCACGAATGTAACAAGGTTTAGCATATTTGACGGTCCCCAAATCACCATCGAGTTTCATATTGACTGAAGTGAAAAGATATTCCAATTCATTTTTTTGTACATATTGTCCCGTGATTTGAGATTGTGGGTTGTTGTTAACGTAAGCAATTACAGCTTGTTCCAATACAAGTTCTTGTTTGTGTAATGTTACAAAGACCATACTTATAGCCAATAATAAAGATGCAGCCAGTGCTCCCGAGAAATAATAATTCATGCGACTGCGTCTATCTCTGGATAATGATTGTCTTAACAAGATACGTGCGTCCAATCCGGTAGTTGGGGGTACATTA
>JACZSJ010000015.1 GCA_022574295.1 Pseudomonadota bacterium | reverse complement strand
ACGTACGGGATCAAGAAATGCAGGTTATTTGGCACTACTCCATGAGGGTTTTTCACTGATCTTTAGTGGTTTCGCGATGATTGTTTTTGCCTCACCGGTAGATAAATAACCTTGTTGTTGCATCAAACTGATTACCAAATTTCGCCTTTTTAAAGCCCTGTCAGAATGACTTCTTGGATTATAAAAAGAAGCCCCTCTTACTAAAGCAACAAGTAATGCGATTTCTTCTGTTTTGAGTTCCATTAAAGGTCTTGAAAAATAATATTCGGCGGCCGTGCCGAATCCATGTATTCCCCTGGCACCATGCTGACCCAGAAAAATTTCATTGATATAAGCCGATAGTATTTCTGCCTTGGAATAATGTTTTTCTAGCAGAATTGCCATAATCATTTCATTAAATTTTCGATGAAATGTCCTCTCTCGTGTCAAAAAATAATTTTTGACCAACTGTTGCGTAAGTGTACTTCCGCCCTGATGTAACCTACCCGAGGTGATGTTACTGACCATGGCCCGCAACATCCCCTTTGGATCGATGCCAGAGTGTCTGTAAAAATGCCTGTCCTCGACGGCAATCAAGGCATCCACAAGAAATTGTGGGACATTATCATAGGATACCAATACCCTGTCTTCGTTATGTTCAGGATATATTTTGCCTATAAGCTGAGATTCAAGGCGAAAGACGGATAGTGATTCTGTGCTTGCTTCATCAATAATACTTTGGATCCTGCCCCCGGAGAAATTAATACGGATATTTTTTGATGATTCCTGTCTATCCCAAAATTCAAAGACCCGGTTAATGAATTGAATAGAATTTTCCTGCTTCCTGTACTGACCTGGACCAGTAAGTGTTGCCACATTTTGGTAACCCAATGAGTTTAGGGCATCAAGTAAATCACCTTTACCCATTCGAGCACCGATATATAACTCAAGTGGCCTGGCATATACTCTGGCAGGAAGTGACCAGCGTTTGCCTTCAAATTCTGATCTAACTCGATGATCAAGCCAGACGATATACACAATGCCGCAGAGTAGTGTAATAACAAATAATTGAAAGATTAAATATCCGTAAGAAGATTTGGATTTCCTGAGTTTGGATTTCCTGGAATTTTGCTTTTTCGTCTGTTTGCGCTTTTTTTTGCGTGCCATTTAGAAAATACTACTTATTGAGGAATAAAATTTTCATTATTTTGATGGGAATAAGCCAAAAATAATGTTCCAGAATAAAGTTTGCTGAAAAAGAAAAGGCCCCTTATTCAAGGGGCCTTTATTTTCCAGAGGAGCTTCTCCTGCGAAGCTTACATCCACCCACCTACCAGTTAACTGGCCAGTTCGTGTCAGTGGTGCTCCCTTCTCGCTCTTATCAGAGTCCCAACTGAGATCCTACATACATTCTTCTCACTGGGCTTTGTAGTAGCGACTTCCTATCTTCTTCTTTTCTTGGCAGCCTACTTTTTGGCTTCCTTTTTGGCCTTTTTCTTGGCTACCTTCCTTTTGGCCTTCTTCTTGGCCTTCTTTTTAGCCTTTTTCTTGGCTACCTTCCTTTTGGCCTTCTTCTTGGCTACCTTCCTTTTGGCCTTTTTCTTGGCTACCTTCTTTTTAGCCTTCTTCTTTGCTACACGTGTCTTCTTCTTTGCAGCGCGTTTTTTCGTCTTCTTTCTTGTTGCCATAATCAGACTCCTCTAGAATCTTTAATCGATTAAATAAGAACTCATGTATTACGAACTCATACTACAACACAACATCTATATACAACATAAAACAAAAAACACGCTGACATTATAGTTATGTTTTAAATTATTTCTACGTATTTTAACAATTATTTTTATATAATTTTATCCAAACAACAATTTTAGGATATCATTTCTGTCATTATTGTAATAATCCAAAAATATTCTTACTTATTTCATTCAAATCACCCGAACCATTCACTCTCACTGAAACAGGATCATCATCTGAATTTTTGTCTTCATTGTCAGAATAATAATCAATCAATGGTGCTGTTTGTTCATGATAAACCTGCAGTCGTTTACGGACAGTTTGTTCCGTATCATCGTCACGCTGAATTAATGGTTCACCTGATTCATCATCCAGGTTTTCAGTCTTTGGCGGATTAAATTTCACATGATAAACACGGCCTGAGGCAAGATGAATGCGTCTACCACTGATTCGTTCAATGATTTCTGCATCGGCAACCTGTAATTCCACGACAAAATCGACACCAATACCCAGTTTTTTCATTCCTTCCGCTTGTGCGATTGTTCTGGGGAAACCGTCAAGCAAATAACCTGAAGCGCAGTCATCCTCAGAAATACGATCCCTAACTAACTGTAAAATAAGATCATCTGAAACCAGTTCTCCGGTATCCATAACTTTTTTTGCCTCAATCCCAAGCGATGTTTCTGCTCTTACAGCAGCTCTCAACATATCACCCGTAGAGATCTGCGGAATACTATACTTCTCACAGATGGCTTTTGCCTGGGTTCCTTTGCCGGCACCCGGCGGACCAAGTAAAATTAATTTCATTCCTCTGTATACTCCCCTCTGCATTCTTCTGGATCGTTATATCAATCGTTTGATGCGAATTTGTTTAATACAAATTAATGTATGAACTAATCCACTATAATAGCTACGTGAAAATAGAACTAGACAGCACAACAACACACCTTAATCGCATCAATTCATATGAACAGGGTTCAATTTTGGTCGGCAATAAACGTTTCGTCTCCAGCTTTATCATCACACCATCTATTCTAATTCACAATTGGCCTCCTCAAATTTTTGCAGATATTGCGCCGCATCATCTAGACCAAGTTCTTGAGATGAAACCTGAATTAATTCTATTGGGGACAGGTCGTCGGCAACACTTCCCCGAAACCGATCTTTTTTTAAACACTAAGAAACTTAATGTAGGATTTGAGGTCATGGATACTGGCGCTGCTTGTCGTAGCTACAACATTCTATTGCAAGAGGGTCGAAATGTTGCCGCAGCTCTCCTTATGATCGAGTGAAAATTTTAACTAATTTTCCATATACAAAGTGTCTAATGAAAATCCTTCCTTCTCAAGGATATGTCTCAATCGTTTAATCGCTTCAATCTGGATCTGCCTCACCCGTTCCCGGGTCACCCCAATTTCATTGCCAATTTCTTCAAGCGTAGCAACCTCATATCCATGTAGCCCAAATCGACGTTCTACGACGGCACATTGCTTTTCTGTTAATTGTGATAACCAGGTATCAATATGATTCTGTACATCACTATTTTGTAGTAATAAAGAAGGATCAGTATTGTGCTCATCCGGGATTACCTCCAGCAATGATTTCCCGGAATCCTTACTGCTTGGACTATCAACTGATGTGATCCGCTCATTCATCCCCAGCATTTTTTTTACATCATCAATCGGCTTGTCTAGTAATTTGGCGACATCTTCCGGAGTGGGTTCTCTATCGAGACTTTGTGATAACTGGCGTGCAGCACGTAAATAAATATTAATCTCTTTTACAACGTGAATTGGCAAGCGCACTGTCCGTGTCTGATTCATCAACGCTCTTTCGATTGTTTGCCTGATCCACCAGGTGGCATAAGTAGAAAAACGGAACCCTCTTTCTGGATCAAATTTTTCAACGCCGCGTATCAACCCAAGGTTCCCTTCTTCTATCAGATCCAGTAACGCCAGACCTCTGTTCATGTAGCGTCGAGCGATTTTAACTACCAGTCTCAAGTTGCTTACTATCATGCGTTTGCGGGCTTCTTCATCACCTGCCTGCGCCTTCCTTCCATAAAAAACTTCTTCCTCAGCGGTCAATAAGGGTGAAAATCCAATTTCATTTAAATACATACGCGTCGCATCAAGTTCCTTTTGAGGGATAACGCCCGAGGTAAAATTTTCCATCCCCCTGTCTTCAGACAAATTAACTTCAGATATTTCTGACGTTTCGCTCTTATCTTCAGTCATAATTTCTTCGTCGACAAAACCTTCAGATTTCTCTTCTTCTAGCTTTTCCTTTTTGGAACGATTCCTCTTAGAAGCGCACTTTTTAGAAACACTCTGGGTTGTCATAATGTCTTAACCGAAATGATCAGGTTTGAGGCCTGGATAATTGATGCTTGGGCAAGTAAGTAGCAGGATTAACCGGGTTGCCATTTTTTCGGATTTCAAAATGAAGTAGTACTTGCCCATTACCATCCTGTCCCATTTTTGCTATTTGCTGTCCGCTTGCAACACTGTCACCTTCTTTCACCATTAATACACTGTTGTGTGCGTAAGCACTCAGATAGGTTTCATTATGTTTTATGATAATAAGCCTACCATAACCCAGAAGTCCACTACCGCTGTAGACAACATTTCCAGATGCTGAAGCCTGAATGGATTGTCCTTTTTTACCCGCAATATCCAGACCTTTTTTTGATATTGGCGAACTTGATTTGACCAGTTTCCCTGTGGTTGGCCATTGCCAATTTATTTTTCTGGCAGTTTTTACCGGTTCTATTTTTTCTGAACCACCCCTTTTTGTCGCCTTTTTGACCGTTTCAGATTTCTTTACGACAGCTTTTTTGTCCTTGTCTTCCTTATCTGGGAGAACTGTTTTCTTAACAACTGCCTTCTTTGGGGTCACCTGCTTTCTAGTGTGCGCGATCAATCGAAGTGATTGCCCCGGATAAATAACATAGGGCGCTTTAATAGCATTCCAACGTGCGACAGCTTTGTAATCGAGGTTGTAATTCCAGGAAATGGAATAAAGCGTATCACCTCTCACAACAATATGACGTGAGCTTTTTTTGTTATCCGATTTAGTGGATGTTAAATCCGGGTTCGAGGTGATAGATTTTGTTTGTTTTGCCCCTGTCGTCTGTTTTGTCTGGTCACTATTACGAGACGATACAGGAGCCACACTATTTGAACTGCATGATGAAATTAACAGGCTAATAAACAACCATAAAATGAAATATAGTTGTTTTTTATCCTTCAGTGTGAACTGTCTCAAGATCATCTTGTCTCAAGGCTCCCTCAACCAACAATACCCTCCAACATGGGGACGAAACTTACCATGTCGAGCCGTTCTTCATCAAAACCATCTTCTGTTCGAGTAATCAGTAACAGTTGCTGCTGTCCGACCATGCCAACGGGAATGACCAAACGACCATTGATGGCTAATTGGTTCAACAAAGTTTCTGGTACACCGACAGGTGCCGCAGAGACAATAATGCCATCAAAGGGGGCATATTGTGACCAGCCTTTATTACCATCACCATATTTTACGCGGACGTTTTTGCATTTTAGTAAACGTAATTTTTGACGCGCCTTTTTTAGTAAGGCATCAATACGTTCGATGCTGTAAATATGGTCTGCCAGTTGCGCCAGAATAGCTGTCTGGTATCCACATCCCGTGCCTATCTCCAGAACATTTTTCAAGTGCCCCCCTGCTAACAGGACTTCAACCATTCTTGCAACAATATAAGGTTGTGAAATTGTCTGGTTATAACCTATCGGCAGTGCCGTATTCTCATAAGCCCTGCTAGCCAGTGCTTCATCGACAAATATGTGCCTTGGCGTGTTCATAATGACGGACAACACATCTTCAGAAATAATTCCCATCTCACTCAGTCTCACGATTAATCTGGCACGCGTTCTTTGCGATGTCATGCCAATGCCTTGCAGTTCAATATTCATTGAACATTCCCTGGCTTCTGTCCGAATGTTTTACCAACCCACTGAGTAATATCCTCTATGACACTATATTTCGTTAAATCTACCTGTAATGGCGTGATTGACACATTGTTATGATTAATTGCATAAAAATCTGTTCCTGGACCGGCATCCTGTTCTGGCCCCACAGGACCTACCCAATAGATGGAACGCCCTCTGGGATCTTTTGCTTCGATTGCGGGTTCCGATTTATGTCTGTTACCAAGGCGAGTCACTTCAAATGCACCAATTTCCTCAAAGGGAATATCCGGGACATTCACATTAAGCAATAATTCTGATTCATGAGACATCAAAGGTAGTGATTTAATCAGCTTCAATACAACGCTGACGGCCGTATCGAAGTGAACAGGTTCTTGGCTTGCCAATGAGATTGCAATTGCAGGGCAACCTAAAAACCGGGCCTCCATCGCGGCTGCAACAGTCCCCGAGTACAACACATCATCTCCAAGGTTTGCACCCGCATTAATCCCACTCAGTACCATATCAGGCTCTTTATCCAGTAAACCTGTGATCGCCAAATGTATACAGTCTGTTGGCGTGCCATTGATGTAAATAAAGCCGTTATCAGCCGTATGTATATAGAGTGGTGCATCCAGTGTAAGTGAGTTACTGGCAGCACTTCGATCGCGATCTGGCGCAACGACAGTCACCTCGCCTGATTGTTCAAGTGCTTCCGCAAGCAGCCGTATTCCAGTTGCCTGATAACCATCATCATTACTAAGTAAATAGCGCATTGTGTAAGATTACTTTGACAGTAAAAATTCCAGTAATGCCTTTTGAGCATGTAGTCGGTTTCCAGCTTCATCCCAGACAACACTTTGCTTGCCATCGATAACATCTGCAGTGACTTCTTCACCTCTGTGTGCGGGCAAACAATGCATAAATAAGGCATCATCCTTTGCTAATGACATCACCTCGGTATTTACCTGATATGGTGCAAAAACCCTGGCGCGTTCATCGGCTTCCTGCTCCTGCCCCATGCTCGCCCACACATCTGTCACCACAAGATCCGCATCTTCCGCTGCGACTTTGGCATCAGAAATAGTTTCGACAAAATCGGATGCTGTGTTAACAATACTTTCATCAGGCAAATAATCTTCGGGGCAAGCAATGCGTAAATGAAACTGATACAAACACGCAGCATTGATATAGGAATGGCACATATTATTACCATCGCCTAACCAGGCAACCGTTTTACCTTCGATTGAACCCCTATGTTCATAATAGGTTTGCATATCAGCCAATAATTGGCAGGGATGATAGGTATCTGATAAACCATTAATAACCGGCACACTTGCATATTGGGCCAGGCTTTCAATCTTATCGTGTTCAAAAGTACGGATCATGATGATATCGACCATTTTAGACAACACACGTGCCGTATCTTCAATCGGCTCACCTCGTCCCAATTGGGTATCGTCAGGAGACATAAAAATTGCATGGCCACCAAATTGCGCCATGCCTGCTTCGAAAGACACGCGAGTCCGCGTCGACGATTTCTCAAATATCATCGCCAGCACCTTGCCTTTAAAGGGCTGATGAATTTCTCCCTTCTGCAATCCGGCCTTGATCTCAATACCTCTTTCAATCAGAGCACGTAATTCATTCGTGCTCAGATCTAGCAGTGTGAGAAAATGTCGACACCCCATACGCTACTCCTCTTTCAAAAATACTTTCACGATACGCACGACCTTTGCAATAATCTGTTGTGCAATATCATCATCGATAATCAACGGTGGTAATAGGCGAATAACATTCTCCGAAGTGACGTTAATCAGAAGGTGCTCTTGCAGAGCCATATTGACCAACTGAGCGCACTCTCTATCTAATTCAATAGCTAACATCAATCCTTTGCCTCTAACGGATATAACGCCGTCAATTTCACTGAGTTCACTTTTAAAACGAGCCAGCATTTCAGCACCCAATTTTGCTGCTTTCATGTGGAGCTTCTGTTTTGATAGTACATCTATTACCGCCAAAGCTGCCCTTGATGCCAAAGGGTTTCCACCGAAGGTGGAACCATGACTCCCCGGCTGAATCAAATCAGCAGCTATTCCTTTCGCAAGACAGGCACCAATAGGTATCCCATTCCCCAAGGCCTTGGCTAACGTCATCACGTCCGGTGATATTTTTTCATGTTGAAAGGCAAACCATTCTCCGGTACGACACATCCCTGTTTGAATTTCATCCAGGATAAGTAGCCAGTTATTTTGATCGCAGATGTCCCGAACTGCTTTCAGATAGCCTTCATCAGGAATCACCACACCCCCTTCCCCCTGTATCGGCTCCAACATGACTGCGACAACGTTTGCGTCTGTGAGTCTACTTAGCACTTCCGTATCGTTATAAGGGACATGCACAAATTTTTCTACCAGCGGCTCGAAACCCTGTTGCACTTTTGAATTTCCTGTTGCACTCAGTGTTGCCATCGTCCGACCATGAAAGCTTCCTGTTGCCGTAATCACAACTGGATGATCGATACCTTGCTGATGGCCAAAAAGTCTGGCGATTTTAATGGCCGCTTCGTTTGCCTCTGCACCAGAATTTGCGAAGAATACCTTATCCATCCCGGCAAGTGATGTTAGTCGTTCAGCCAGTGCTTCCTGCAAAGGGATATGGTAAAGATTTGAGGTATGTAATAACTTGCCAGCCTGATCTGCAATCGCCTCCTCAATTTCCGGGTGTGCGTGGCCGAGTCCACACACGCCAAGACCACTTAAAGCATCCAGGTATTGCTGCCCGTTTTGGTCCGTCAACCAGACACCGGCACCTCGTTCGAATGCGACAGGTAATTGTTGATAACTGGACATTAGATGATTACTCAAAATTTATTTCTCAGGGTCTATTACTTAACTTTATTTATCAATAAAAGCGATATGAAAAAATGACTGTTTTAATTTACTCGTTAGAAAAACTGACGAAGCCTTAAATGACAAGCCCGGCCAATCAGGCCGGGCTCAGAAAAAAAATAAGCTTCCAAAAAACTTAAGCTTCCTGCCTGTTAGAAAGGTAGCCCATGACCCTGACCTACCATACACATAATCATGGGTATGGATAAAAATGTATTGGTTCTTGACGCCATCAACGCGACCATCTTACCTCTTGCAATTTCATCCGCACTGGCCTCGACCATGCCCAATATCTTCTTCTGGTTTGGCCAGATTAAAACCCAGACATTAAACAACATGATGGTACCCAACCATGCGCCTATACCAATAATTTGACCGTCGCCGGACAGGGTAAAGGCATCTTTCAAGCCAATCCCCATCACCTCCAGCGCAGCTGCACCGCTCAACCAGGTCAGTAATGCGCTCCATCTGAACCACCACAGCGCACGTGGTGCCACATATTTATTAATCGCAGCGGGACCAGGGCCGCCTTCATCAGCAAGCGCTTCACCCACGGCGGGTACCTGAACAAAATTGAAATAATAAAGTAATCCGATCCAGATGATTCCAAAAAAGACATGTAACCAGACAACAAGAGACCATACATTTAGACCAGTGCCCCCGACCAGGAATATAATCACGGCCGCGGTCACAAAACCAAGGATTATCGTGCCATTAACTGACTTGAGTGGATTCATTTAATTTCCCCATGTATATCGAAAACAGTATTTAGAAAGTCTTATAGTCAACGAATTTAATCTGATGCCCAATAAGACACGAATTATACTTGGAGAAGCGGGCGCTTTCATCCTTATTCAACAAAATAACCCTTTAATATACACAAACTGCCTGGAAATGCAGGATTCAGACTTTAGGTAGTTTGGGTATTATAATCTCACCCCATGGATGCCATTGAGTTAACGCTGTTTAATCGCCGATGTCAGGCTGTCTGTGATGAAATGGGGGCCGTATTACAACGCACGGCCTTTTCACCTAACATCAAGGACAGACTGGACTTTTCCTGTGCAATCTTTGATATCCATGGTCAATTATGTGCCCAGGCAGCGCATATTCCCGTACATCTGGGCAGTATGGCCTATGCGATGGCTGATATTGTCCAAAAAGTTGAATGGCAAGATGGCGATATGCTGATCATGAACGATCCCTATCTTGGTGGCACACATCTTCCTGATATCACACTCATCGCACCGATATTTTTTGACAACACACTTTGCACTTTCGTTGCCTGTCGGGCACATCATGCAGATATTGGTACCAGCACCCCGGGTTCCATGCCACTGGCAAATACTTTACAGGAAGAAGGGCTGATCATCCCGCCAACCTTATTCATGCAAAACAATGAAATTATTGACCAGACCTTCGATGGAATTCTTGAAAACATCAATCAGCCAGAAAATGCAGCTGCGGATTTTAAATCACAAATGAGTGCCAATCTTTGTGGCAAGAACAGGCTTGATGAACTCATCGATAACATGGGCATAAAACAATTCCATATGGCACTGGAAAACCTGAATCATTATGCAGAAACACTGGCCCGTTCCAGCCTGAAAGAGATACCCGATGGACAATATACCTTTACTGATGTCATGGATGACGATGGTCAGGGAAATCAGGACATCTTGATAAAAGTCACCCTAGATGTGAATGATGGAAATATTCACGCAGATTTTACGGGCACGGATCCACAGGTCAAAGGCAACATCAACTGTCCACTCTCCGTGGCCGCAGCTGCAGTTTATTATTGCTTTTATTGTTTAATGCCACCACAAATTCCCGCCTGCGCGGGTAGTTTCAGATCGATCAAACTTAAGGCACCCAAAGGATGTTTAATTAATGCGAACTATCCTGCTGCGGTGGCAGCCGGGAATGTTGAGACCAGCACCCGATTAGTCGATGTTGTGCTTGGCGCACTTGCCAAAGCCCTGCCTGAGAAGATCCCTGCGGCCAGCCATGGCAGCATGAATAATATTGCCATGGGTTATCATGCGATGGGAGCTAATCCCACTTCGCTGCAGTGGGATTACTATGAAACCTTGGCCGGTGGGATGGGTGCTGGTGCCAATGGTGCGGGTTTAAGTGCCGTACAAACCCATATGACGAATACACTCAATACACCAATAGAAGTTCTGGAAAAAAATTACCCGATTAGAATCACTCGTTACGCGATCCGACAAAATTCAGGCGGTAAAGGAAAATATGATGGTGGCAATGGCCTGATTCGTGAATACGAGTTTTTGCAAACAACCTCGGTCACTCTATTAACTGAACGTCGCACCCATGCACCCTGGGGACTTTCTGGTGGTGGTCAAGGCCAGACAGGCATAAACCTCATCAATGACATCGCAATCCCCGCAAAATCTATAAACACCTTGCAAAAAGGTGACAGGCTTACTATTTGCACCGCTGGGGGTGGTGGCTGGGGAGAACCAGGTAAATAGTAAAATCTGAGCATTTAACATGTATAATGTCTGACAATAATTTTTTTTTTGAAAGAGGTTGTAAAGATGGATGTACAGGAAAGAATCAAATCCGCTGTCGAAGAAAACGATATCATTATTTTCATGAAGGGCTCGCCTGAGGCACCACAGTGTGGCTTCTCCATGCGCACGACTGAAGCATTAAAAGCATGTAACGCAGAATTTGCGTATGTTGATATACTTGCCGAACCAGAAGTACGTGCTGGCCTGCCTCAATTTTCTAACTGGCCTACCTTCCCGCAAGTTTTTGTTAAAGGAGAACTCATCGGTGGCTGCGATATCGTCATGGATCTGTTCCAAAAAGGTGAGTTACAAACACTGATTGATGAAGCCTGCAAAGATTGACTGTGAGGGCTGATTGATATCAAATGACTGTTAAAGTGTGGAATGGTTAAAAGGAATACACTCATGCCGCACTTTTCAGAACACAGGATTTTTCAGGATCTGGGAATTTAAGATTATTCCTCCATTTTTTTCCAGAGACAATTTCCATTACTTTCCCGGTCCACTGTTTCAAGTTTGCTGATATGGGCTTTAATTTCTTCACTGGTCGGCTCAATCACACGTAAACGGGGCCTGTTCGGATCGAGCTTTCTAACTTCGCCCATATTCCGACCATTTTCTGTCTGTTCATCATGCAACAGTAGATCCGCTTGCCCGCCTGTCATCACCAGATACACATCCAGAAGGATTTGCGCATCCAGTAAAGCTCCATGAAGGTCACGTTGTGAATTATCTATTTCATATCTTTTACAAAGTGCATCGAGACTGTTTTTTTGCCCCGGATGCATTTCCCTCGCCATCACTAATGTATCAATGATGGTGCAATAATCTTCAATTTTTCCCCATTGTGGGCCCAGTTTTTTTAGCTCTGCATTAAGAAAGCCCACATCAAAAGGCGCATTGTGAATAATGAGTTCACTGTCTCTGATAAAATTAATAAATTCTTGTGCTGCATCAGCAAAAACCGGTTTGTCTGCAAGGAACTCATTGCTGATTCCGTGTACATCATAAGCACCATCTTCAATTTCGCGCTCGGGATTCAGATATTGTTGATATTGATTACTAGTTTTGCGTCGATGATAGATTTCGACACAACCAATCTCTATGATCCGATGCCCTTGCTTCGGTTCTAACCCTGTTGTTTCTGTGTCAAGCACAATCTGACGCATGCCGCGATTACTTTTTTGTTTGGGTTGGATCATAATTTAAATCATTTCCTCATTATCTTGCTATTTCATTACTCTGAAATAAGAATTCATCCAGCCTTTACAATTCATCAATCCCCTGATTAGCAAGGGCATCCACCAATTCATTTTCGCGATGCCCACTATGGCCTTTTACCCATTGCCAATTTATCTCATGTTGCTGACTGACTTCATCCAGGCGTCGCCACAAATCCTCATTCTTGACAGGTTTTTTGGCCGCCGTTTTCCAGGCATTTTTTTTCCAGTTCTCAATCCAGTCTGTAATGCCATTCATCACATATTTCGAGTCAGTCGTCAAAGTCACCCTATAAGATCCATGCAGTGATTCCAGACCGATAATTGCTGCCATTAATTCCATTCTGTTGTTCGTTGTTTCCACTTCACCACCGTGCAATGTTCTTTCCTTACCCTGATAACGCAATAACACACCCCAACCCCCAGGGCCGGGATTACCACGACAGGCACCATCGGTAAAAATTTCGATTTGCTCTTGCATCATGCGTATTCTCTAATGTCTGTTAGTTTCCTGTCGGTTTATCTCTTGCCTGTTGATTTTCTGGGGGAACCATTCCGCTTGTTGTTCCGGCAACCCCGGTAGCAATCATCTGTCGCCTGGTCCGCCATTGCAGTTTTATCGGTGTTAAAGGCACGACACGTTTTTTGGCAACCAATAAATATACCCCCCCAAACCACGGCCAGCAAAAACGTCCCAGCTTCTCAATAAACTCAAGCTTTTTCAGCAGCTTTAAACTTCGCATTGGTGGCCTGAAATAAAAGCGCTCTATTTTGATGACTTCAAAATCCAGCAATTTCAACCAGTCCTTGATCCTGGTTAAGCCAATATAATGACCGTGCCAGGGTGGCTTTTCACGCCAGGCCAAAAGCAGTCGCCATAAACCCCAAAAACTCCATGGGTTGAAACCCAAGATCACAACATGCCCTTCACCAATCAGCACTCTTTCGGATTCCCTCAGAACCTGATGAGGGTTGGCTTCAAACTCGAGCACATGCGGCAATACAACAACATCAATGCTATCTGATGCGACGGGAAGGTTGCTACAGTCGCAACAAAAGCCAGACCTTTGCCCAACTAATTCGCCTGGCACAAGTCTGGCGATCAACTTGTGGGAAATTTTACTATCATCAAGAAAATCAGTATTACCAATATTTCCAATCTGCAGAATGTGATAACCAAACAGGGCATAAAGTTTCTGTGCTAATTTTTCTCTCTCTTCCTCTAGTAACAAGGTGCCATGTTCGCCAGAAAACCAGTCCTGTAACTGTTTTCTGACAGAGAGGTTCTTCTTACTTGTTATTTCATCACCCATAATCAAGAGTTCTTCATCGGCCATCGCGCCAACATATCATCTGTAACATACCGTGATCACTTTTTTGTTTAGCCTGGATCATACCGTGATTACCTTTTTATCTGGCATAGGACATAACATTATGACCAAACCCTGACATGGATTTTTCTGTTATATAATTCACAATCAGCCATTATTAAAGAGCTTAACACAATGAAAAACACCTCTAACAGGGTTGTTTCTACTTGACCAATCACTTGCCTGCCCCTAGCATTGCGCAATGCAAAAATTGTCTGTTGCAATCTTATTCGTTCATTTTTTTTCCCTGAGCGCATGTAACCTCGCCGCGCCACGTGATGATGCCGGTATTCCCCGTCAAACTTCCACAACAGAAGTGTCAGAGGCCCAAGATTTAAATATTGTCGAAATTTCAGAAAAGTCGTATCCAAATTCTGGCACCTCAGAGGCAAGTGAACCATTAACAACACAAGAAACAGACGTATGGAAACGAATTGGCTCAGGACTAACACTGACAAGAGATATTTCAGAGAAGACAACCGCAAGTAAACTGGCATGGTTTACTAGAAATCAGGCATATCTTGATCGTGTGTCAACACGTGCCGAACCTTACTTATATTATATTGTTGAAGAACTTGAAAAACGGAATATGCCACTGGATCTTGCACTTTTGCCCATTGTTGAAAGCGCATACAACCCCTTTGCCTATTCTCGCAGCCGTGCCTCAGGAATATGGCAGTTTATCCCCGGCACTGGCAGAATTTATGGCCTGAGACAGAACTGGTGGTATGACGGCCGTAGAGATATTGTTGCAGCAACCAATGCCGCCCTGAATTACCTACAAAAACTCCATCAGGAATTTGATGAGGACTGGTTACTCGCCCTTGCTGCCTACAACTCAGGTGAAGGCAATGTTGGCAAGGCCATTAGACGTAACAAAAAAGCGGGCAAACCCACTGATTTTTTCTCACTAAAGCTACCAGGAGAAACACGTGCTTACGTTCCGAGTCTGCTTGCAATTGCTGAGATTATATCCAATCCAGGTAAATACAAAATTGCGCTTAAACCAATCACAAATACCCGCTATTTCGAGATAGTCGATGTCGACAGCCAAATTGATCTTGCGACTGCAGCCGAACTTTCTGAATTGTCTATCGAAGAACTCTATACATTAAACCCGGGTTTTAATCGATGGGCCACCGATCCAAACGGTCCACACCGACTGTTAATTCCGGTCGATAAAGCGGCTGCTTTCGAAAATCAACTTGCCACACTCGCATCTGATAAGCGCATTAAATGGCAGCAACACAAGATAAAAAAAGGTGAGTCTCTCGGGCTTATCGCCGCACATTACAGAACCGATGTTTCAACACTGAAACAGGTCAATCATCTACGCAGCAATACCATTCGTGCCGGCCACTCACTTTTGATCCCCACGGCGCAGAAACCACTAAAACATTACAGCCTGAGCCTCGACTCACGTCGCTATAGAGGTCTGAAACGCAGTGGTGATGGTCAACGATATGTCTATACCATTAAGCGTGGTGACAATTTATGGGACATTGGTCGGCATTATGGCATTAGCGTAAAACAACTTAGTGCCTGGAACGGAATTTCGAGTAAATCAATCTTACGCCTCGGGCAAAAACTTGAAATCTGGGTTGCCGAAGAAACTGACAAAACCACAAAGGTCGTACATGTTGTTTCCAGCAAAACATCCGGTAGTAATACACAACACGTGAGTTATACCGTACTGGATGGTGATTCACTCTGGCTGATATCACAACGCTTTGGTGTTTCTGTCAAACAAATCAAAAAATGGAACAGTCTTGCGAAAACACGCTACATCAAACCAGGACAGTTATTGGATATCTATCTAGGAATGCCTCCCAAAGGCGCATAAGGTTTTCAATCCCGGGATATCATT
This sequence comes from Pseudomonadota bacterium, assembly GCA_022574295.1. Taxonomy (GTDB): domain Bacteria; phylum Pseudomonadota; class Gammaproteobacteria; order Eutrophobiales; family Eutrophobiaceae; genus SMWN01. The sequence continues at coordinate 17,959 of JACZSJ010000015.1, read as the reverse complement.
TCCAAATAATTTGGGTATGGTGTAAGTTATCGTCCCATGATTAAACTTCTCAAGTTCCTGCTTCGTTGCCTTCTCAGACTATTATATCGTGTTGAAGTCACCGGTATGGAACACTATCAGGAAGCGGGCGATCGCGTTTTGATTGTCGCCAATCACACATCACTGCTTGATTGCATATTACTTTATGCCTGGTTACCAGAGACACCGACTTTTGCGATTAATACGCGTATCGCCAGCAAATTTACTTCCAGATTTAGCCAGATGTTTGTTGATTTATTCATCATGGATCCGGCGAATCCTTTATCGGTAAAGTCCATGGTCAAATTTCTTTCCCAGGATAAAAAAGCCGTTATCTTCCCTGAAGGAAGAATTACGACCACCGGCTCCTTGATGAAAATATATGAAGGCCCGGGACTCATTGCAGACAAGTCCGGTGCAACGGTACTGCCTATTGCAATAGATGGCGCAAAATTCACCCCGTTTTCATATTTGGAAAAACAGGGACACATCGTCTGGTTTCCACGTATCACACTGACCATACTCTCACCCGTCAAATTTGACGCTGACGACGATATTCATGGCCATGATCGCAGAAAACTTTCAGCAACCTGGATGCAGGACATCATGTATTTGCTGACTTACAGCTCTTTTAATCATCGCACCACCATCTTTGATGCGATGTTAAATGCTGCCAACCGTTACGGAAAAAACAGGCTATTTGCTGAAGATATCAATCGCGAACCAATTTCATATAAGCAACTCATTACAAAAGCGATGGTGATTGGCAGAGTCATTCGCAAGAACACGGAAGTGGGCGAACATGTCGGCATCATGATGCCAAATGTAATAGGTACTTTAGTGACTTTCCTTGCGGTTCAGTACGCAACTCGTGTCACGGCAATGATAAATTTTACCGGGGGGACGCAGGCAATCCTCCGATCTTGTAAAACAGGCAAAATCAACACAATTTATACTTCAAGAAAATTTATTGAAAAAGCAAATCTGCAAGAACTGGCAAACGCACTTGAAGAGCAGGTACAGTTAATTTATCTGGAAGATTTGCGTGATCGTATTTCAATTTTTGATAAATTAGCGGGATTGATTAGAGGCTTTTATCCAGTCGCCCATTACCGCCGGATATCGAAAGGGATTTCTCCAGACAGCCCGGCGGTTATCCTCTTTACTTCCGGTTCTGAAGGTTCCCCAAAAGGGGTCGTGCTCTCGCACAGCAATGTACTTTCAAATAATGCGCAAGTCAGTTGTCATATTAATTTCACACCTCAGGACTTAATTTTTTCATGCTTACCTTTGTTTCATACATTCGGTCTGAATGCCGGCTTCCTGATGCCACTGTTTGGTGGTAGCAAAATATTTCTTTATCCAACACCATTACATTACCGAATCATTCCCGAATTAATCTATGAACTGGAAGCAACCATCCTGTTCGGTTCAAACACATTTTTCAGGGCTTATGCACGTCATGCGCACCCCTACGATTTTCATACCTTGCGTTATGCTGTGGCAGGGGCTGAGAAGTTGCGTGACGAAACACAACAAACCTGGATGGAGAAATTTGGTATCCGCATTTATCAGGGATACGGTGTGACTGAAACGAGCCCTGTGATTTCCATCAATACTCCCATGGAAAACAAACCCGGTGCTGTTGGCCGCCCTGTTTCAAAGATGACGTACTACCTGGAACCGGTAGAGGGGATTGAAGAAGGGGGCAGGCTTTTTGTGAAAGGGCCAAATGTCATGTTGGGTTATTTGCTTGCAGAGTCGGATGGTGAAATACAAGCCCCTACATCCGACAGAGGACCAGGGTGGTATGACACGGGAGATATTGCCAGGGTCGATGATGATGGATATTTTTATATTCTGGGGAGAGCAAAACGCTTCGCGAAGATAGGTGGCGAAATGATATCACTGACAGTCGTAGAAGAATTGGCCACACAAACATGGATGGGATTTAACCATGCTGCCGTTAGTTTGCCAGACGACAGGAAAGGTGAAAAAATCATCCTGATAACAGACAACAAAGATGCCCTGAGAAAACATTTTCAGGTACAGATCAAAAAAGACAAGCATGGTGAACTTTATTTACCCAGAAAAATATTGCTGGCCGAAGAATTACCCGTTTTAGCTACGGGGAAAATAGATTACCTGACGCTTACACAGATGGCTCAGGATGCAGAAGATAAAGGCAATAGCTGGATCAAGAAAATAACGACCTTTGTTAAAAATGTGGGACATTCAGATAGAGGAACAGAGTCACATGATGAAAATAGTACTGATGAAGAAGCACTCGCTGAGTCAGACACCACACTCTTACCTCCAGAAACATTGGAAGAAGATGACGACGCCACAATCCGTAAAGAACCCGAGCAAGAAAAGAGTACTGATGAGCAATAATATTTATCGCTGGAGAACGATTTATGGATCGGCTTAAAGCTTACATCCGTAATGTCCCCGATTTTCCAAAACCTGGAATACAGTTCAAAGATATCACTCCACTGGTCAAAAACCCGATGATGTTACGTTTGGCTGTCCACCAATTGATACATCCCTTTCTGGGCGAAGAAATTACTGCTGTCGTTGGCATGGAAGCAAGAGGTTTTATCTTTGGCAGTCTCGCTGCATGGGAAATGGGCGTCAGTTTTGTCCCTTTACGCAAACCCGGAAAATTACCCTACGACATTCAAAGCGTTTCTTACGACCTTGAATATGGTTCAACATCGTTAGAAGTCCATACAGATGCACTGGATAGCAATGACAAAGTTTTACTGGTTGATGATTTAATCGCAACAGGCGGTACTGCCGTTGCCAGTTGCCAGTTGATAGAAAAACTTGGTGCTGAAGTTTGCGCGTGCGCCTTTGTTATCGAACTCGACGAATTAAATGGCAGGAAACTACTCTCCAAATATCAGGTACATTCATTGATCCACTATTAATAAACGTTACTAAAATTTTCAGAACAGAGAAAACAAAATATGAAAATAGTCAGTCAACTATTAGTTTTGTTCGTTGCAATTCTACATATTGGTTTTCTCATACTTGAAATGTTCCTGTGGGATCATCCTGTAGGTTATAAAGTCTTTGCCACGACCCCGGAGTTCGCAGCCGCCTCTGCCACATTGGCCATGAACCAGGGTCTTTATAATGGCTTTCTGGCGGCAGGACTAATAGTCGGTATTGTAAAAAAAGATTTAGCTTTCAAAGTATTTTTTCTAAGTTGCATTATCGTCGCAGGAATTTTTGGCGCAATAACGGCCAAAATAAGTATTCTGTTTATACAGGCCTCACCCGCATTGCTAGCATTGATCTTTGTTTTGCTGGCTGAGAAATGCACGAAAAAGAATGCCTGATAAAATAACACATGGCAAAATAATACCCCCTGTTTACCTGCTGATCTCAATACTTCTGATGTTTATTCTGGATAGATATTTACCTGTCCAGAATATCATCAGCACAACTTTTAATTATCCAGACTTTGATTATATGGCTACTTTTATTGGGCTTTGTGGTTTTGCACTCATTGCTAGCGGCGCGCTTTATTTCAAAAAATCGGCAACCGCAATCAGGCCTTTTGAACCCTCTACGACATTAGTCAAAGGTGGACCTTATCGATTTACGCGTAATCCAATGTATCTTGGTATGGTGCTAATCTTGATTGGCACGGCAATCTATCTGGGCAGCCTGACACCCTGGTTCGTTATCCCCGTCTTCTTTCTGATCATTCAGGAATGGTTTATCAAGCACGAAGAACCATTTCTTGAAAATATTTTTGGCAAGGAATATCAGGATTATAAGACCAAAGTCCGGCGTTGGATTTAACGATACAAAACTTGAAGTGGTTAAACTAAACCACCATTGATGTTGAATATCTGTCCAGTAATGTAGGAAGCTTCATCTGATGCCAGATAAAGTGCGGCATTTGCAACGTCTTGAGCTTGCCCGAAACGTTTAAGCGGAATTTCGCTAATGCGTGCCTGATAATATGTCGTTTCCATCCTCTCCTTTGCAAATACCGTTTCAATCCAGCCTGGCGCGACAAGATTGACACGTATATCGGGCGCAACGGTCTTTGCCAAAGATTGACTAAATCCAATTACACCTGCTTTGGCTGCAGCGAACATTTGTGGATTTCTGCCCTGAAATCCGTGAATGGCCAGATCCCATGTCATATTGATGATGACACCATGACCTGCCTGCTCCATCACAGGCACAATACCCCAACAACAATGAATCGTCCCTTTCAGATCGATATCTATCAGTGATTGTAACTTTTCCTGCTCACTCAGCTCGGCCCCCTTTCCAGTCAATATATCTGCACCTGCATTATTCACCCAGATATCAACCTGCCCTAACTCAGACAGTGCTTCATCAATTAGAAAGGACACATCCTTCGGCTCAGCCACATTTGCCCTGATAGCAACGGCTTGACCGCCGCCGCCATTGATCTGCCTGACGATCTGTTCTGCCTTTGCCTTTGAATTGTTGTAATTCACCACCACATGCGCACCTTCACGGGCGAATGTGGTGGCGATTGATTCACCGATACCGCTACTGGCACCGGTAATAACGACAGTTTTATGTTCAAGTCGTGGCATTTATTGGATAATCCCCGGGATAAATCCCTCTATTTAACTTATTTTAACCATTTATAAAAAATTCTGATATGTCTTCTATTTCTGCGGTGATACCAACATATAATCGAGCGGTTCTACTCGAACGTGCACTGGATTCCGTATTGGCACAAACGCTACCTGTAGATGAAGTTATCATTGTTAATGATGGTTCAACGGATAACACGTCATCCATGCTGAAATCCCGTTATCCCGAAGTCAATCTTATAGAGCAGAATAATCAAGGTGTGAGCGCTGCACGGAATACCGGTATCGCGGCCGCCAGGCATGACTGGATAGCGCTACTGGATTCTGATGATGTCTGGCATCAGAACAAGCTTGAAAAACAAATACAGGAACTGAATAACGCGCCAGATTATCTTATCTGTCATTGTGATGAGATCTGGATCCGGAATGGTGTCAGGATCAAGCAAATGAGCAAACACAAGAAAATGGGTGGATATATATTTCAACACTGTCTGCCACTGTGTGCAATTTCTCCCTCTGCCGTGATAATTCACCGCTCACTGTTTGACAAGATCGGCTTGTTTGATGAAACCCTACCCGCCTGTGAGGATTATGATCTCTGGCTGCGACTCTGCTCACACTATCCAGTGTTATATATTGAGGAGGCTTTGATCACCAAGTACGGTGGCCACGATGACCAACTATCTCGTCAGTACTGGGGCATGGATCGATTCAGGATTCAGGCACTGAATAAAATAATCTCAACAGCCACATTAAATGACGTTGATCGTGATGCTGCGATTAAAATGATGAGAAGTAAAATTAATATTTATCTGGCTGGGGCGGAGAAACACGATAATACCGAGCATGTTGACGACTTTAAGCAGTTGCTGGCGAAATATACCATGGATGCAACAACAGCCTGATGAATGATCCCCTGAAAAATAACGCATTGGAAGATATCATTAATTTTTATCGAATTGATGAAAATATCGCCACATCAGGTCAACCAAAAGCTGAGCAATTCAAGGAAATTTGCGCTGAAGGTTTTGAAGTCATATTTAACCTGGCTTTAAATGATTCACCAAACGCTATCGAAGATGAAAATGAAATAATCAGGAGATTCAATATGCAATATGTACATATCCCGGTTGATTTCAGCTCACCTGGCCTTGAAGATCTGAAACTTTTTTTCAAACATATGGAAAAACACGAGAATAAAAAAATATTTGTCCATTGCGCCATGAATTGGCGCGTTTCAGCCTTTATGTTTCTCTATCACACAATAATGTGCCAAGTCCCATTTGTTGATGCGACTCGACACATTGATGCCGTCTGGCAACCAGATCCTGTTTGGAAGGATTTTATCGAAAATACGTTAAGGTCGTATGGTATACATCCCGACTGATTAAATATGATCCATATTATCTGTGCACTTAAATGCGAAGCAAAATCACTGATAGCGCATCATCGACTAAAAGTTTGTGCTGAGTCGGCTTCCTTTCCTTTGTATATGAGTCAGGATAAACAGATGTCCTTGACGATTTGTGGTATCGGCAAGATCAACGCTGCTGCTGCAACCGCCTTCACTCATGCCTTTCTGCAAACTGGCAAACAGGATATTTGGCTGAACATCGGCATTGCTGGTCACAAAAATCTGGATATTGGCAAAATCATCATTGCACATAAAATCGTCGAACAATCCACTCAACAGTCGTGGTATCCGCAAATACTATTCTCACCCCTTTGTCGATCCATGGAGGTATTGAGCTGTGATCACCCGGCAACTGATTACACAGATACTGTATTTTCAGACAGCATATTTGAGATGGAAGCGGCAGGTTTCTATGCAACAGCCTGTCGTTTCGCAACCAGTGAACTGATCCACGTGGTTAAAATCATTTCAGACAATCAACAACATCAGGCTGATAAAATATCAGCATCTTTCGTTGCAGGTTTACTTAAGGACAAACTGGAAATCATTGAGCAACTGATTACTTCACTCCGTCAACTGGCAAAAGATCTGGATAGTCCCAATGAAACTCCGGATTATTATGGTCAGATCATTGAAAAATGGCGCTTCACACATACACAACGGAATAAACTGAAATCATGCCTGAACCGTTGGCATGTTTTGTGTCCGGATAAAAATCCGATGAAATTTCTTGATGGTTGCTTACAAAGTAAGGAAGTCATCAATCAAATCACAAATAAACTCGATATGTTCCCAATCTGCTTTTGACCAATGGTGACAACGACAGATGATCAAAACCATATATATCGAAAAACAGATTGCAAATCATCCCAGGACACGAGAAATACTGGCGCGTTTTCCTGACACCACGCAAATTTATTGTGATCGATATGGTGAAATTTTTAACCGTAAGGCACAGAGTTTTAGATTACAAAAAAAACAACCCGCACTCATTCTGGCAAAGAAACATAAAGGTTTTGTACTTCCTGCACCTGAGGCCTACGGCATCGGTGCAAAAGAAAATTATTATTTTTCACATATGATGAATTGTCTGTATGACTGTCGTTATTGCTTCTTGCAAGGGATGTATCGCTCTGCGCATTATGTTCTGTTTGTGAATTACGAAGATTTTGCTAACGAGATTGAAAATAAAATACAAAAAACGGATGAAGAAATACATTTCTTTTCGGGTTATGACTGCGACAGCCTGGCACTGGAACCGGTAACAAATTTTCTCGAATATTTTTTACCTATTTTCAGAAAACATCATAAAACCTTGCTTGAAATCAGAACCAAGAGCACGCAGATCCGCACACTCCTGAACACTGAGCCATTTGAAAACTGTGTGCTCGCCTGGAGTTTCACCCCTGATGAGATTGCCGCTGCGCTTGAACATAAAACTCCCTCCGTCGAACGACGTATAGAAGCGATTGCAAAACTACAGGAAAAGGGCTGGCATATTGGATTGCGTTTCGATCCTTTAATTTATTCCAGTGAGTATCAATCTCAGTATCGAAAATTATTCGCCGACACGTTACAGCGTTGTAACCCAGAATTATTGCATTCAGTCACTCTGGGCAGCTTCCGACTACCAAAAGGATATTTCAAATCATTACAAAAAATGTATCCAGATGAACGACTATTTTCCTCACCTCTGGAAGAAACAAACGGCATGTTCGGCTATAAGGCGCAAATACAATCTGAGATGTTGAATTTTTGTCGTAAAGAGATTCTGAACTACATCCCCGAAAAAATATTTTTTCCTTGCCATGACATTCTCTGATCAGAATTACCTACTGTTCACTTTCTTCATTTATCTTCTGCTTATGCTGGGGATAGGGATCTTTGCATGGACAAAAACAAATGATTTATCAGACTATATCCTTGGCGGCAGGAAATTAGGACACTGGACCACTGCATTAAGTGCAGGGGCTTCAGATATGAGTGGCTGGCTGCTGCTTGGTTTGCCAGGTTATGCCTATGTCGCAGGATATGAAGCAATATGGATTGCTGTTGGTTTACTTCTAGGCACGACATTAAACTGGTTTCTTATTGCACCACGTTTACGTCAGCAAAGTGAACGAATGGGGAACGCCCTCACCATCCCGGAATATCTTGAAAATAGATTTCAGGACAAAACACACACGATCAGAACTATTGCAGCGTGTTTTATTTTATTTTTCTTTATTTTTTATACCAGTTCTGGACTGGTTGCGGGGGGTAAATTGTTCGAATCTGTATTTAAGCTGCCATACGAACAAGCCGTGATTGCAGGCACAGTCGCAATATTGATCTATACAACACTAGGTGGATTTCTGGCTGTTTCATGGACAGATTTGTTTCAAGGCTTATTAATGTCTTTAGCACTTGTGATCACAGCCATCTATGCCCTGGATCTTTCGGGGGGGTGGCAAGCAACACAGGCTGCCATGGCAAGTAAAAATATTGCACTCACTGATCTATTTGTCACGTCAGACAATAATAGGCTAACCACGATTGGAATCATTTCTTTATTAGGCTGGGGACTGGGTTATTTTGGTCAACCCCATGTGCTGGCAAGATTTATGGCGATTCGTTCTCATACAATGATACCCGCTGCACGAAATATCGCTGTTAGCTGGACTGCTATTAGCCTGATCGCCGCAATCATCATTGGCTTTTGTGGAATTGCGGTTCCAGAGATAAACCCCGCTGGCGCAGACAGTGAAAAAGTATTTATTGAACTTGTTCAGTTATTATTTCATCCAGTCCCTGCGGGATTTTGCCTGGCGGCCATACTTGCTGCCATCATGAGCACTGCAGATTCACAACTACTGGTTGCCTCGGCAGCTTTCACAGAAGATTTATACCAAACCCTCTTTAAAAAAGAGGCCTCTCAAGCCAATTTGATCATGATTGGACGCATCATGGTGGTTTGTATTGCCCTGCTGGCCTGTTTCATGGCGCTGCATCAGGAGGAAACTGTTCTGGGGATGGTCGCCTATGCATGGGCAGGATTTGGCGCCGCATTTGGTCCTGTATTGCTGTTGTCCCTGTTTTGGGAGAAATTGACGCTCAACGCTGCCATTGGCGGTATCATGACAGGAGCAGTCACCGTCATTGTCTGGCACCAGGTTGATGGCGGCATCTTCACCCTCTATGAGCTTGTTCCAGCATTTTTTGTGGCCACAATCACTTGCTTTACGGTAAGCCACATAAAATTCTAGTGATATTTTTCACAGACAGATCAATTTATTAGACAATTTTTATGTACAGAATGTCTCTTATTTGAGACATTAATGACATACCCCATAACTGAATCTAAAATAAATTTCATTGAACACTGAATTAAGTGCATGTATAAAACTCAGTAAACATATGATTTAAAACATATTTTAAATGAGCAGTATGTAAATTATGTCACAAACTGCGTATAAAATTGGATGATTGCCAAAATTGGCCTGTCGATTGCAGTCTATGAATTAGATTAAGAACAGAAGTCAAAACACAGTAATGACAAATACGATACAGAAAAAAATAAAAGCAAAAAGACTGGAAATACTCTTTCAAGAGTCACATACCAGTTTACTGTTCCCGCCAGTCCTTGCCATCTCAATGGCCTATGTCTTCAGAGAACAATTAACTATTACTTCAATGATAGCATGGCTTTCAATATTCTTATTGGTTACGGGAATTAGACTCTACTCTGCACATATTTTTGTACACTCGGAGAATGCATCATCCAATCTGGAATACTGGTTTTCATGGCATATCTTTGGTGTCATCATTTCTGGCATCATTTGGGGGGGGTTTATCCTGTTTCTGGCAAAATCCGCTGATTCTACTTACCTGACCCTGGTCGCGATATGCGCTGCTGGCCTGTGTGCAGGTGCCGCAGTTGTTTATTCATTTTCGTTCCTTTCCTATGTAATGTTTACGATACCTGTGTTAACTCCGATTGGAATATTTCTTGTAGCACAGGAGTATCCAACAGTTAACGCTTTAGGTTATTTTAATTTTTTGTTCCTGATCACCATGATTATTATTTCCTGGAGACTAAACAAAATAACGACACATTCACTGTACCTTCAATTGGAGAATCAGGAATTACTTACCGCACTTGAAACTGAAAAACGACAGGTCATAGGAACCAATAAAAGACTTGAAGCGGATATAAAGAGCAGAATACAGACAGAAGCAAGATTACTGTATGAAAAGAAGATTGCAGAAGATATCTCTGAAGAACTAAAAATAATATCTACTCATGACAGTTTGACAGGTATTAATAATCGTCGCCGTTTCGACGAAGTACTTCATGATGAATGGCACCGTGCATCTCGTTTATCAAACCCTTTATCTCTCATCATGTGTGATATAGACAAGTTCAAGGAATATAATGACACATATGGTCATCTGGAAGGTGACAAGTGCCTGACACGAATCGCGCATTTAATTGAAGACTCTGCCAGACGTGCCGGCGATATGGCTGCCAGATTTGGAGGAGAGGAATTCACTATTATTCTGCCTGACACAGGACATGAACAGGCCAAAGAAATCGCCGAACAAATACGAATGGCAATCGAAGATCTTGCATTGCCACATAGTAGCTCGTCGGTCACAAATATCATCACTGCCAGTTTTGGTGTCTGTACTAAAGCTCCAAGGAAAAATGCTTCTCCGGAAACATTAGTCGAATGTGCGGACAAGGCCATGTATCTGGCGAAGAAACAAGGTCGAAACAAGGTTGTTTCGCATCAAAATGTCTCTGAAGAATAAACCTAGACGAGACTGAAAATATCCCTGAAAATCTGCCTTACACTTTGCGTCTTACTTCTGTAATCATCCAAAAATGTTTTTGCTGCATGCTGGGCATTGTCATCCAGATAATTCATTGAACGTACAAGCCCTGTGATTTTGTCAGCATCTTTTGAAAAGGTACTGATTGATTTCATGTCAAACACTCGCAGATGACTTTCAATCGTTTTCAAATAATCATAGGCATCTAACAGGCAGTCACTGCTTTTTTTATTTATTTTTCCCGCTTCAGTTAATTTTATCAATGCTTGCCGGGTACTTGATGTCCGCAGTGATTCATCTTCACAACCATGTAATAACTGTAAGTAATGTGTCAGAAAATCTATGTCCATAATCCCGCCTTCTCCTCTTTTTAAATCATATTTCCCTCGCTGACTCCCCAATTCATCCACCACCAGTTTCCGCATATCTGCAATTTCTGATCTGAGATGGTCCTCATCAAATTCCTGATAAACAGACGATGTGACTTTGGCAAGTGCTGATCTTGCAAAATCTCCCCTGTCAAAGACAACACGACAGCGCGTCATCATCTGACGTTCCCAGATTTCACGTTCGCCCTTATGATAATTTATAAAAGATTGTTCTGCAGTGACCAGCACACCTGAATTACCATGTGGTCGCAATCGCATATCCACTTCATATAATAATCCGGCTGGTGATAATAGACCGATGTTTCGCATTAATTTACGAACAAAGGATGAAATCTTAAAACCTAAATCCTGGGAACCTCCAGAATAAAGAAAGATAAGATCCAGATCGGAACCAAAATTCATTTCATAGCCTGCCATTCTGCCCATTGCAAGAATTGCAATATTATCTTTTACCTCAATATCATCACCTGCCAGTATCTGAATTACACAGGATAACGTGGCCTCTGCAAGTGTGGTAAGTGCTCTTTCAATCTCCTCTTGCTCATGCGTTTTCGAAAGTTGTGCTAACAAAATGGTTAGCATCATTTCATTTTTAGCTAATTTGAGCGCTTCAAATTGTCTTTCCTGATCATCACCTGCAGATGCCTGTAGAAAATCATCAAGCAATGATTCTGAAGTAAAATCCAGTGTCAGAGCATCATTGAAGACGCTTGCAATTTCACGTCCTCGAAAAAACACGAATCGTGTGAAGTACCAACTCGCACCAAAAAGCGTTGCAAGTAAATCAAGATTCTCAGGGCATCGTTGCCAATGATTCTTCTCACACAAGGCCAACCATCGTTCCATGCTGGAACGCGCAACATCCTCATGCCACGTAGTTGCGATGACCTTTTCCAGGGATTTTTGTAGTGTCTCAGTAGACGTCATACTATTTCTTGCCCTTTTAACAGGATTTTATCAAAACAATCTCGGGCGACACTTCTTTGTCGTGTCAAATACTGATCAAACTTTTCCAGCGTGTCACCACTATCATCACCTACAAAACCCAGTGATCGGGCAATGATAAGTCTTTGCTTTTTTTCATCAGGAAGATCATGCACCTGTAATTCATCGATCATTTGTAAACGGTTTTCCAGTCGCCTTAAAAACAAATAACTCTCGCGAATGTTCTCTGCTTCATCGTTATCTACCAACCCTATCGCTACCATACAAGTCAATACTTTCAGGGTGTTCGTCTGTTGTAACTGAGGATGATCTCTCGCATTGACTATTTGTAACAACTGAATAAAAAACTCGATGTCCCGAATACCACCTTCACCCATCTTGACGTTCCAGCTTCCTTCTTTTCGTCTGATGTCTGACATCTCATCCTTGATACTAATAAATCTTTCCAAATCTTCCAGACCAAGCGTTTGTCGATATATGTATGAATGCAATCGCTCAAGCATATCAACGCCTAGAGATTCTGAACCAGCAACAAGCCTGGCGCGTAACCACGCAAATCGCTCCCAGGCCTCCGTGCTTGCTTCATAGTAATGTTCTGTATCATCTATCGACATGACCAGGGGCGCACTTCTTCCCCATGGCCGCAGGTTCAAATCGACACGATAGAGAAATCCAGTGGATGTGATCTCTTCAAGATAACCAACAAAATGACGGATCCGTTGTATGACAGCCGAATGATACTCATTCACATCTCCGGAAATATCATCTCTGTTGGCACACACACAAATCAGGTCAACATCAGAACTATAATTCAATTCCTGCGCACCTAACTTTCCCATTGCAAATAAGCAAAGTGGTACTTCTTTACCTGCCCACTTGATATCCCTGCCTTCTTCCACCAGTGACAGTAGCTTAATGATTATTTTGTCGGCCAAATCACTCAGAGCCAATAATATGTTCTCGTAGGGAGTCTTGTTGCCGATATCCAGAGAGGTAATTCTCAGGAGTTCACGATATTTCAATGACCTCAGTCCTTCGACATCGGTCACTTTATCAATATTGGACAGTTCGCTTTGTTCCGACCCAATCAGATTGATTACTTCGGGTTGCCGACAGAGATAATGAAAAAGAAAATTTGATATGGTAACGATGTGTATAAAAACCCGCGCCAATTCAACCGGATTTTCTTGTAGGTACTGACGAATCTTCTCTTCCTGAAATAGTCGTCCCAGCCTCAATTCTGCAAGTTCTGGATTGGGTGACTGTTCCAGCAGGCCTTTGTATTTAGAAATCACGCGCTTGTTTGCTAATCACTGCAGAAAGTTGACCTCGAAAATTAACCCAGAAAATTAATTTTAGCTAACTAACCTTGCTGTATATTTCCCCGCCTTTTTCTCTGAATTCTTCAGCCTTCTCGTGCATGCCATCTTCCAGCGCGCTTTGCATATCATCAATGCCTTGATTTTTTGCATACTCCCTCACATCCTGTGTGATTTTCATGGAGCAAAAATTAGGGCCACACATAGAACAAAAGTGTGCAACTTTGTGACCTTCTTTGGGTAAGGTTTGATCGTGATATTCTCTTGATCGATCCGGATCCAGGCTAAGGTTAAATTGATCTTCCCAACGAAACTCAAACCGCGCTTTTGACAATGCATTGTCCCTGATTTGTGCAGCAGGATGACCTTTCCCCAGATCAGCAGCATGTGCTGCTATTTTGTAGGTAATAATTCCTTCTTTGACATCATCTTTATCCGGCAAACCGAGATGTTCCTTGGGGGTAACGTAACACAACATGGCTGTACCATACCAACCGATCATTGCGGCCCCTATTGCCGAAGTAATATGATCATAACCGGGAGCAATATCCGTCGTTAATGGGCCCAATGTGTAAAATGGCGCTTCCTGGCAATCTTTAAGTTCTTTTTCCATGTTCACCTTGATCATGTGCATTGGCACATGACCAGGGCCCTCTACCATAACTTGCACATCGTGTTCCCACGCAAGTCGTGTTAACTCTCCTAATGTTTCAAGTTCTGCAAATTGTGCTTCATCATTGGCATCTGCAATTGAGCCAGGACGTAAACCATCACCCAGTGAGAATGAAACATCATAAGCCTTCATGATTTCGCAGATATCTTCGAAATGGGTATATAAAAAGCTTTCCCGATGATGGGAAAGACACCATTTAGCCATGATAGCACCACCGCGTGAGACAATCCCTGTCATACGCCTGGCTGTGAGCGGGATATAAGACAAACGTACGCCTGCGTGAATAGTGAAATAATCAACACCCTGCTCGGCCTGTTCTATTAAAGTGTCCCTGAATAACTCCCAGGTCAGATCTTCGGCTTTACCATTGACCTTTTCCAATGCCTGATAAATAGGCACGCTACCAATGGGCACTGGTGAATTCCGAATAATCCATTCCCTGGTTTCATGTATATTCTTACCGGTTGAAAGATCCATGACCGTATCGGCACCCCAGCGGATTGCCCAGGTCATTTTTTCGACTTCCTCTTCAATGGATGAAGTCACTGCAGAATTACCAATATTTGCATTAATCTTTACCAGAAAATTTCGTCCGATAATCATCGGTTCAATTTCAGGGTGATTAATGTTTGCTGGAATGATTGCCCGGCCTCTGGCCACTTCATCACGAACAAATTCAGGCGTCATCACCTCTGGTATTTCTGCATCAAAGCCCATACCCGGGTGCCGATGCAGTAAATCTTGTTCTTGATAGGATTCCAGCTTCTGATTTTCCCGAATCGCAATATATTCCATTTCAGGTGTAATAATGCCCTGTCTGGCATAATGCATCTGCGATACATTCTTGCCCGTTTTGGCACGCCTGGGTAATGGCGTATGTTGGTAACGGATCTGCTCAAGTTCCGGAGATTGCATACGGGCACAACCATACTCAGAGGTAAACTGTTCCAGTTCTTCAGTATCGTCCCGTCCATCGATCCACACCTTGCGAAGATGATCCAGACCGCTGCGGATATCTATATCTACAGTTGGATCGGTATAAGGCCCCGATGTGTCATACACAGCAATTGAAGGATTTTTTTGCTTCTCTGTTCCAACCAGCGTGGGTGATTGACTAATTTCCCGCATGGGAACTTGAATATCATCTCGACTTCCCTGGATATAGATTTTTTGTGAATTTGGGAACGACTCAACCGCTCGTTCGTCGACTTTGGCGTTCTTGCTAAGGAAGGATTCGGGATTTGCGCTCATAATTACAATACCTCATTATTAATGATAATGAGTACATGGCGCTAGAGCAAATTATGTCTGCTTTCCTACGCCGGTATTAGCCGGATCAGGTTCGAGGGTGTGTCTCAGCCATTACCTGGCACCCCTAGCTACACTACTCATGCTTTGCTATATAATACCCTCTGGTGAGCTAATTGAAACATACTTATTTGAGAATATTTTAATGAATTTTGAACAAGCCCGCTCAAATATGATTGAGCAACAAATTAAACCATGGGACGTCCCGAACCAGTCGGTACTGGATCTTATCACTGAGATTCATCGTGAAGATTTTGTGCCTGATGAATACAGGCGCCTTGCACTCGCTGATGTGCGGATCCCGCTCGCCCATGATCAGGTGACCATGACGCCTAAAGTTGAAGCACGTTTACTGCAGGCGCTTGAGATAAAACTGGATGATGAAATTCTTGAAATCGGCACTGGTTGTGCCTATATGACAACTTTACTGGCAAAATCAGGCCACCATGTGCATAGCATAGACATCCACCCTGATTTTACAGAACAGGCTAAACTGAAACTTCAACAACATGATATACAAAATGTCACACTTGAATGTGGAAATGCGGTTCATGGTTGGCAACAATCTTCACCCTACGATGTGATTGTGTTAACAGGTTCCGTTCCAGTCCTGGAAGATCACTTACAGCAGCAGTTGAAGATTGGTGGTCGCATGTTTGCTATTATTGGTCAATCACCTGTCATGGAGGCAAGGCTGATAAAGCGTGTTTCAGAAAATGAATGGCACAATGAAATATTATTTGAAACAGACCTGCCAGAATTGGAAGGGGCAACTCAGGTAGAAACATTTAAATTCTAGAAATAATATAAGATTAAACTATTTTCAAGCGTTGTACTCCAATAGTACCCATAAAATAACAATACCCGGTAAAGGAATGGTTTTGAGCAAGCGTCATAAAATTTTCAAGCATAGTTTTGTATTGATATTCCTCAGTTTTAACGTTGTGGCGATGGATTTGGTTGAGGTATATTCACTTGCAGAAACAAACGACCCGATATACAGGCAGGCTGTTTTTTCAACTCTGGCAACCCGGGAATCGAAACCACAGGCGCGGGCATTATTATTGCCTTCTGCCAATATTAGTGCCAATACATTTGATAATGATCAAACAATTAGCAGTACCTTTGGAGCATCAGGGGATACAAATTTTAATAGTCATGGCTACACCTTGAGTCTCGCTCAACCCATATTCAGGTGGGATCGCTATCTCTCACTAAAGCAAACAGATAGCCTTATCCAACAGGCTGAAGCTGAACAACTTTCCACACAGCAGGAATTAATCATTCGCGTCGCAGTAGCTTATTTTACGGTTCTAGCTGCCATGGATAATATTGAGTTTGCAAAGGCTGAAACAAAATCATTGAGCCGACAGCTTAAACAGGCAAATCAACGATTTGAAGTCGGTCTAATCGCAATCACAGATGTCCATGAGGCGCAAGCAGGCTTTGACAGGGCGACTGCAGATGACATCCTGGCTGGAAATTTACTTGATAATGCCAAAGAAAATCTGCGTGAAATCACGGGTAAATATATCACTGAACTGGCGAGCCTGAGTGATTCAATGCCACTTGTCAGTCCGGAACCGAATGATATCGATCAATGGTCAAAAACTGCAGAATCACAGAATATGAATATTATCGCCGCAAAACTCGACCTGGAAAATTCGCGTCAGGAAATCAATATACAGAATGCCGGTCATTTGCCTACCCTCGATCTGGTTGCAAACCATGGATACAATGTCTCAGGCGGTCGTTTTGGTGACACCAAAATCAGATCAACAGCTGTTGGTCTGGAATTAAATATCCCCATTTATCAGGGCGGGCTAGTCAGTTCCAAATCAAAAGAAGCAAGATATCTTTATGATCAGTCTCGTCAGAGACTTGAGCAGGCTTTTCGTGCCGCACAAAGAGAAACCCGCCAGGCATATCTGGGCGTCATCTCCGGGATAAGTCGTGTCATTGCACTCAAACAAGCGCTTGTTTCCAGTGAAACCGCACTTAAAGCGACAGAAACCGGTTTTGAGGTAGGCACACGAACTGCCGTTGATGTTGTTGCATCAGAGCGTACCACTCTCAGTGCAAAGCGACAGCACGCACGTGCCAGATATGATTATTTACTGGATAGTCTACGCCTTAAACAGGCAGCTGGGACATTGAATTCGGATGATCTCAGGCAAATCAGTGCCTGGTTGGATTAGATATTGAGCTGGTACAATTAATCACTATCTCGTTATTCAAACTTCATAATCCGATTATCTGGAAAAGAAAATAATACATGTCAGATTTCAATATTGATGCCCATCTTTGCAATGCTAATAGCAGTTGTCTTCTGGTGATTGATATTCAAACACGTCTCACTGCGGCAATACCGCTTAAGGTTTTGGCCAGACTCAAGAGAAACATTAATATCCTGCTTCAGAGCGCAAATATGTTATCAATACCAGTACTCGCAACAGAACAGTATCCCAAAGGACTCGGCCCAA
>JACZSJ010000157.1 GCA_022574295.1 Pseudomonadota bacterium | reverse complement strand
ATAGTGTCATGCTAATTGCCTCTATGCCTTGAAGTAAACGTTCCTGCAGACCATTCTCAAGTTCAAAGTGATAGTTGTCGCCTTCCGGCGTAGAGACGGAAAGATTTTCCAGGTCAATTGTCAGTTCATAATTTTCTGTCGCTAATGTCGACTCAAATAGTTTGTCAACGACATCACTATCAAGTGTGATAGACAAAAGCCCATTCTTGAATGAATTACTATGAAAAATATCCGCGAAACTCGGTGCAATCACTACGCAGATCCCATAATCCAGAAAAGCCCAGACAGCATGCTCACGTGATGAACCACATCCGAAATTTTCACGGGCAAGCAAGATTTGTGCTTCTTTATAGCGAGCCTGGTTTAAAACAAAATCAGGGTTTTCTTTTCTTTTTGAATGATCATCACCTGGTTCCCCTGCATCCAGATAACGCCAGTCATCGAACAAGTTCGGACCGAAACCCGTTCGTTTAATTGATTTTAAATATTGCTTGGGAATGATCGTATCGGTGTCGACATTTGGTCTATCCAATGGGACAACAATCCCGGTAAAACTCTTAAATATTTTCATTATTTTAAAGTTGATCCTTTTTTTATAACTCAGGAGCCTCTAATTAAGTTGTCATTTCGAGTGTAACGATAAAAATCTCTCCCTGTGGTCGAGACATGGATTTCTCCCCAGTTCCCTCACTGCGGTTCGGGACAGGGGTCGAAATGACAACTTAATCAAAGCTTCCCTCACGAATATCAACAAAATGTCCAGCGACTGCGGCTGCAGCCGCCATAGCAGGGCTGACCAGGTGCGTTCTTCCACCAGCCCCTTGCCGACCCTCAAAATTACGATTTGAAGTAGACGCACACCTTTCTCCAGACGCTAATCTGTCTTCATTCATGCCGAGACACATAGAACAACCCGGTTCACGCCACTCAAACCCGGCGTCGATAAATATCTTGTCCAGACCTTCCTTTTCAGCCTGCCGTTTCACCAATCCAGAACCGGGAACCACCAGGGCCAACATAACATTGTCTGCAATATGCTTACCCTGAATTATTTCTGCCGCAGAACGAATATCTTCAATACGCGAATTGGTACATGATCCGATAAAAACCTTATCGATCTTGATGTCTTTAATTGCTGTGCCCGGAGATAAATCCATGTACTTCAAGGCATGCTGCATGCCTTCACGAACACTACTGTCAGTTTCCTGTGCTGGATCGGGCACCTTGCCAGTGACTGGTACAACCATTTCAGGGGACGTGCCCCAGGTGACCTGTGGCTGGATATCAGCTGCATTCATCCTGACGACCTTATCAAAATGCGCACCTTCATCACTCTTTAATTCCTGCCATACTTCGACTGCCCGTTCCCACATCTCACCTTCTGGTGCAAAAGGTCTGCCTTTGATATAAGCAATGGTTTTATCATCTACAGCTATCAGCCCAGCGCGCGCGCCCGCTTCAATACTCATATTACAGACTGTCATTCTGCCTTCCATGGAAAGTGCGCTGATGGCCTCACCAGCAAATTCAATGGTATGACCTGTCCCGCCAGCGGTGCCAATTTCGCCAATGATAGCCAGAACGATATCTTTTGCAGTGATACAATTTCCCACCTGACCATCAACAATCACCTGCATGTTGCGCGCCTTACGCAAAACCAGACATTGGGTTGCCAACGCATGCTCGACATCGGATGTTCCAATACCAAAAGCCAATGCACCCAGTGCGCCGTTTGTTGATGTATGAGAATCACCACAAACAATGGTCATCCCGGGTAAGGAAGCACCTTGTTCAGGACCAATAATATGAACAATACCCTGTCGCGGATCATTCATTTCAAATTTTGTAATACCTGTTTCCTTACAATTTTTATCCAGTGTATCCAATTGTAATTTAGCAACGGGATCATCTATCTGACCACGATGATGTGTTGGCACATTATGATCAGGCACGGCCAGATTGGCATCAATACGCCAGGGTTTCCGGCCGTTCATTTTTAAACCTTCAAATGCCTGGGGCGAAGTAACCTCATGCAGGAGTTGCCTGTCTATATAGATGAGCGCAGATCCATCATCAAAATCATGAACCACGTGGTCATCCCACAATTTGTCATATAGCGTTCTTGCTGTCATTTAAAAACTATCTTCCTATTCCGCAATTTTAATAATCGTTCGGCCCGTTGATGTGCCTGCCAGTAAGGTATCAAAAATTTCCGGCAGATCATCCAGTCCTGCAACTCGAGATACAATGTTATCAATATGAGCTGGTGCCAAATCCGTTGCCAGGCGATGCCATAATTGATGACGTATTTCTGTTGGACAACCCGATGACGTAATTCCCAATAAACTGACGCCACGCAATATAAATGGCATGACAGTCGTATTTAGATGAGTCCCACCTGCCATCCCTACCGAGGCAATATTACCCCAAGGTCTGGTCGTCCGAATCAGCCATGCCAATAGTTCACCACCCACACTATCAATAGCACCACCCCATAATCCTTTTTCAAGTGCAGAACCTGAAAGATCAATTTCATTTCTGTCTATCACGCTACTTGCG
>JACZSJ010000156.1 GCA_022574295.1 Pseudomonadota bacterium | reverse complement strand
CCCACCTTCAGATCGAACTCCAGACCGGCTTCTGGAACAGTCACCGACACTTTCTTACTGTTGATATCGCCTGTATTGATCCTGAAATATTCAGATGTAAGGCTTCCTTCATAGCTGTTACTGCCATTTAACCATGCCGTACTCTTGCCACCTTTTCTGTAGACAATTCCATTCAGGGTGATTCCATCTATGTCACGCGGCTCTGTTTTATCTTCAGCAACTTCATCAACCTCCACAATAATTTCGATTACTTCTTCAACTTCAGGTGCTGAGTAACGCATTATCTGTAAATTTCTTCTTTCTTCGGGTGTGGTAAACAATCGACCAAAATCATCGGATGCTGCCTGTGCATAAAGAATACCACTCAATGCAAAACTTGATATGAGTAATATGCCTGATATAAATTTAAGGACTCTCTGATCAAGTACGCACTCCGTCATGCTGGTGAATACCAGCATCCAGCAAGTTATTGTTTTGACTAGATTCTGGCATGCGCCAGAATGACGACTTAATGTATTTTGGGACTTAATCAGAGGTTCCTTAACATCATTCATGACAGCTTGATCTCGGTCCCATCAGACATTCTGATATTCAACCATTGAAGTTCGCATTCCGCGTTTATATTAGTTGCATCTCGACGCTCAATAAGGGTCTTGCTTGAGCGTGTAAACTTGCATTCCGTTATTGTGAACATTCCTTCTGCATGTTCGTTCATATCCTTTATCAAGCGGGATAAATCCCCTTCATGCAACATACTTATATTCAGTTTCATGGTACTGCTATAAAGCAAAAACTTACCCAGATTTACATTGAATCCCGGAGAATATTTCTGTTGCGGGGATATGGCATATCTCAGACCAGGCAATTTGATCCGTTCACTGGAATCACGCAATGTTTCAATCCAGTTGAGCCTGTGCTCCCGTCCAACGACTCCCTTTTTATACAAATCTATAAACTCAGGGTAATACTTTCTGATGATTTTCTCATCTTCATCGACAGCCAGATATTTCTGGCTGACTGAAGTAAATCTTAATTTATTCCTTTTGTATTCACTCAACATATCTTCCTTAAAAGACCAGCTCCCAATGATTATGCCCAGGCTTACCAGCAAAATGATTATAAAAGTAAAAGTATGAACTTTAATTACTGACCAATCCAGATCTTTACGCTTCATTTTTTATCCCCAAAACAACTCTTATCGAGAAATTTGATTGACTGGATTTTTCTTTTGTAGATCCCTGTAAACTCGCTTCAGAACTTATATCAAGCGGTAAAGAAACAACACTCACATCATGCACAGAATCCTGCCGCCTCAGAGACTCGGCAAATTGGTCAATCATATGAAGTGCTTTTCTATAGTCGCCATCAAATTTATCCAGATAGCCATCAATCAGTGCTATCTGGTAATAGAGATAACCTGTCTCCTCATCACTAATATTGCTAAAGCCAAGAACGCCTTGATTCCCTTCATTAATAATACTATCGAGTTTGCCTGCCCCCAGTTTATGATTCGGATTTATATTCGCTGCCCAGTGTATCTTGCTGATTTGTATCTCAGGAAAAATATCCATCCCTTTACTGATCAACTTAAACATATCAACAGGTTCGGATTTATATGTTTTTAATGTCCCTGTTGTGTCAACAACGACTTTAAGATCAGCGGGATCAACGGGTAATGCTGAAATTCTTTCTTGCGCAACTTCATACCTCACGCTATAAAAATCTGCCTTTTTTGCATCGGAAATATGTTGCTGCCTGTAGGTAAAACCTTCGAGAACATTCAAACCGCCCCAAATAAATCCTGTCAACAACAATAGCAGGCTTGCGACTTTGAGCGTTTTGTTAATCTGTCGCATCTGAAAATATCGCGTCTCCTTATTCAGCGCGTAATAGTTTTTACTCTTGTTTTTCAGCAACTGGTAAACAAGGTACTTATCACTGAAAGGAGTTTGCATTTGATCGGAGAAACCATATGATTTTCCCAGGACATCAACATCAAGCATGTGATAGCGAACCATTGATGAGTTAACGTGTGTCTTGCCAAGCTCGTCCAGTAGCTCTTTATTGCCAAGAAAATGAATATCAAGAGGCCTGTCTTGATCCAACAGATGTGTACTCTGTAGATAACGCCTGACCTTGACCAGTTCCTCCGTAATGATGGGCGCATAGGGCGATGTACCATAGCGTGGCACTTTGACAAGGCGACTAAACTTGAGTAATTTATCTTGAAAGAATGATTGACGCAGGCCACTCATGCTTTGCAAACTAAAAACAAGTGCGTTACCTGACATGTCGGGTATAATATCCGCATTATCTTGCAAAAGTAGTGGTACTGATACCACACTTGCGACCGGAACTTTATGCTCTTCCAGTATCTTTAACCAGGGTTGAATATTATCCGGGTTTGTTATCGCCGAAAACATGATGTTGTCATCACGCCTGCCTTCCTTTTCTCTGCCCTGTACTTCTGCATAAAGGTATGGTGTCCCTCTAAACATGCGGCCCTGCTTTCTTTCAATAATTGACTTTCGATCTCCTCCAAAAACGTGAGGAATTGTGTCAAGACGATATTCTTCTGCAGGCTTGTCCAGCAAAAC
>JACZSJ010000014.1 GCA_022574295.1 Pseudomonadota bacterium | reverse complement strand
TTTTAAATGAATTTAAATCAAATGACTTGATTTCTCTATTGATCTTAATTGACACAAGAAGATCATGTTCACCACAATATTTCTTAAGTTTCTCAAATATATTTTCTATTTGAATATTAGGATTAATATCATCCGGAGGTAACTCTTTAAGTTGTACAGGGCAATAAAATTCTTTTTCCTCAATTATCCACTTCATAATGAAGTCATAATCAGATTTCTCCGATTTTGCTACAAGAACTGGAGTTTTCAAGACTTCATTTGCCATGCCGTATGAGAACAGAGCTGCGTCTCTCGCTTCTTTCCATTCTTTTAGCTTATTTGTTCTCAATGTTCTTACTTTTTGGTCTAGGCTATCTAGGAAATTTAATTCTAGATGACGATAATTAATAAGTACTTGTTTTGGATTCACCCAAGTTAGCTGATCAAAACCTCTGCGCTGAATATTGCCTACTGATTTATTTGTTTTCTCTTTCATTTACTTGGCGGCTGACTGTATCAGTATCCACGGTTTGATGACAACTGCCCAGACGGATGTTTGGGTGTCGGCGTATTGTTTGGCTTGGTCGTCGGTGACGGTGTCTATTTTGCCTTTTGTCATCCAGTTTTTGAGTGATTTAGCGTTGTCTTTTATGATCTGTAAGGCTACTTCGGTAGATAATAGTTTCTGATAGTGTTGGGTCGCTGCTCTCTCGCATCCATGCGATCGCAGCATAAGTACATCCATATACAAAACTTCAAGGTCTTTCCAGCTAATTCTGGCGGTTTCGAGGTTGATCGTTTCTCGACTGACCTCTTGATCTTCACTTAACACCATGAGGCCTGGTTTTCTGGTCGGTTGAGGACTTCCTGTACATTCGCCTCGATTATTTTGTAGCCGAGATTGCCATAGAGTTTCTGGCGGCCTTCGTTGAGGATAAAGGTCGGGCTACCTTCGATTTTGTATTCATTTGCTAGTTCCATATCGCGGCATAAAGCCGCCAATGCTTCGCCATTATCTATCAGTTTCCTGAGAATATCTGTCGGTAGCTCGTGTTGTTCTGCTATAGAGAAAAGAGTATCCATGTGAGATATATTCAAACCTTCCTTGAAAAAAGCCAACCTGATTTTCCAGGTGATCTCTTCAAACAAGGAATTATTGCCATTGATGATATCTTTTGAGATTTGCCCTTGTTCCTCAAGTAATTGTACAGCCTTCAGAAACAGGTGACTGGTCGCCGAGCTTTTGGCTATGGATGTCGTCCAGATATTTGTATGCACATCGACATGATCAAACTGTGAGCAAACTTCCTTGACGTGTTCACCAAAGCCCTTGAAGCCTCCTTTATCTTTCCAAGCTTCACCAATGCGCTTGTCGGTGCATCCAAATAAGGGGATGAAGTGATATTGTATATCGAGTTTATCTCCGTAATTAAGCTTAAGCTCATCAAGTCGAATCTGTGCGATATAAGCCCAGACGCAGAGTACATCAGTAAAATAAGAGATACGGATCTTGTTATCCATGGTTATCAGATGGTAAAAGCACCTCCACCATTTATTTTAATTTTTCTTGTAGCAACTCATTCACTTGTTGCGGGTTGGCTTTGCCTTGGGATTTTTTCATGATTTGTCCGACGAAGAAGCCAATCAACTTACCTTGTTTCTCTGCAGGTGCTTGCTGATATTGTTTGACCTGATCAGGGTTGGCATCGATCACATCATCGACCAGTTTTTCGATGGCACCTGGGTCGGTGACTTGCTTAAGTCCTTGATTATCAATGATTTCATCGGCACTGCCTTCGCCATTACACATGGCCTCGAATACTTGTTTGGCTATATTGCCTGAGATGGTGTTGTCCTTGATGCGCTTGATCATACCGCCCAACATTTCGGCACTCACCGGACTTTGGGTAATGTCTATATTACTTTTATTTAAGACTGCTGATAATTCACCCATCACCCAGTTGGCACTCAGTTTTGCTTCACCATTAGCAGCATTAACAACGGACTCAAAGTACTCAGCTTGATCACGGTTAGATGTTAAAACATCACTGTCATATTCCGACAGGCCGAATTCTTTGATGAATCTGTCACGTTTGGCCTCCGGTAATTCAGGAAGTTCTTTTCTGATGGCCTCAATGGTTTCCTGATCTATGCAAACCGGGAGTAAATCTGGATCTGGAAAGTAGCGATAGTCATTGGCTTCTTCCTTACTGCGCATGGTCCTTGTTTCATTTTTATTCGGATCATATAAACGTGTTTCCTGAACAACTTTACCACCGGACTCGATAACTTCGATCTGACGTTCAATCTCAAATTCAATTGCTTGTTCGATATATTTAAAGGAGTTAAGATTCTTGAGTTCAGTTCGTGTGCCAAGTTCATCCTGGCCTTTGGGTCGTACAGAGACATTGGCATCACATCGAAATGATCCTTCCTGCATATTGCCATCACAGATCTTTAGATAACGAACAATGGAATGGATTTTTTTCAGGTAGGCAATGGCTTCTTCAGAGGAACGCATATCAGGTTCAGAGACAATTTCTATTAATGGTGTTCCGGCACGATTGAGATCCACTCCGGTATTATCAAAGAAGCCATCATGAACTGATTTCCCCGCATCCTCTTCCAGGTGTGCACGGGTGATGCCAATGATTTTTTTACTGCCATCGGTTAATTGAATCTCGATTTCACCATGACCGACAATAGGCAATTCAAACTGGCTGATCTGATATCCCTTTGGTAGATCAGGGTAGAAATAATTCTTACGTGCAAAGACTGATTTATCAGCGATATGTGCATTTACCGCAGTTCCAAACTTGATAGCCATCTCTATGGCTTGTTGGTTGATAACAGGTAGCACACCCGGCAGACCCAAGTCTACGGCACAGGCTTGAGTATTCGCCTCTGCACCGTAGGTTGTTGATGCGCCTGAAAATATCTTACTTTTGGTTGCAAGTTGTGCATGTATCTCAAGCCCGATAACGGTTTCCCATTCCATTATTCAAACCCCTCGGGGGATCGTTGATGCCAGTCTGTGGCTTGTTGGAATCGATGCGCAATATTAAGCAATCTGGATTCAGCGAAATAATTACCGATGATTTGCATGCCTACCGGGAGCTCGTTGGCAAAACCAGCGGGGACAGAAATGGCAGGCAGTCCAGCCAGGTTCACTGACACGGTATAAATATCTGATAAATACATACTAATGGGATCATCAATGAATTCATTCAGCTTAAAGGCTACTTGCGGCGCGGTTGGCCCAATTATGACGTCAACATCTTCAAGCGCTTTGCGAAAATCATCACGTATCAAGCGACGAAGTTTTTGTGCCTTTAGATAATAGGCATCGTAATAACCGGCAGACAAAACATAAGTCCCTGTGATAATGCGTCGTTTTACTTCTTTACCAAAACCTTCAGCGCGTGAACGTAAGTATAGATCGGTTAAATCTTTCGGGTCATCGCAGCGATGTCCAAAACGAACCCCATCAAAACGTGCCAGGTTGGATGAACATTCTGCTAATGCAATCACGTAATACGCGGGGATAGATAGCTCTGAGTTAGGTAATTCAATTTCTTTAACATGTGCACCAAGGTTTTCTAACTCTTTAACGCCCGCTTGAATCACTGATTCGATGCTGGCATCAAGTTGGCCACCAAAATATTGTTTAGGTAAACCAATCGTCAGTCCATCAAGACTTTCATTGAGATTTTTTGTGTAGTCTTCAACGGCTTTTTCTGCTGATGTTGAGTCGCGTTCATCAAAACCTGCCATTGCGTTTAACATGATGGCAGCATCTTCAGCCGTTTGTGTTATCGGGCCTCCCTGATCAAGACTGGAGGCGTAAGCAATCATGCCGTAACGTGAAACCCTGCCATAGGTGGGTTTCAAGCCAGTGATCCCGCATAAGGAAGCAGGTTGCCGAATAGAACCGCCTGTATCTGTGCCGGTTGCGACAGGGGCAAGTTTGGCTGCCACTGCCGCCGCTGATCCCCCTGAAGAGCCACCCGGGACGCGGTCGATATCCCAGGGATTTTTGACCGCACCATAAAAGCTGGTCTCACTTGTTGAGCCCATGGCAAATTCATCCATGTTGGTTTTACCTAATGTCACCATACCTGCCTTATTCAAACGAGTAACAACAGTTGCATCATAGGGGGCAATAAAATTATCCAGCATTTTTGAACCACAGGTGGTTTTTGTTCCATTGGTGCAAAAAATGTCTTTATGCGCCAGAGGAATCCCTGTAAGTGGAGTGGCATTTCCGTTTTGTATTTTTTTATCTGCAGATTTAGCCTGCTTAATGGCTGTCTCAGGCATCAAACTAATGAAACAGTTTAAATCTGCATTATGTAATTCACACCGGTGCAGATAAAACGACACAAGTTCTTCACTGCTGAATTCTTTATTCTGTAATGCGCTTGAGAGTTCTTTGATTGTTTTTTTGTGCATGTATAGTCAATATTCGTAAATTATTTTTTTATCACGTGTCGTCCTGAAAAATAACTACGGAGCTCATAAGGCTAAAGCGGATCTAATGCCTCCTGCTTATCTTGATTATTCGATCACCCTTACTCAATTACTTTAGGAACGAGGTAATGACCATTATCCACAGCAGGTGCTATTTTCTGAAAATGTTCACGCTGATCGGTTTCGGTGACTTTGTCTTCCCTGAGCCTGGCAGTGATCTCCAACGGATGGGCGAGTGGTTCGATATTCTCTGTATCGACTGTGTTCATTGTTTCTACCAGATCCAGAATATTGGATACGTCATGAAGGTAATTCGGGGTATCTTCTTCCGAAATAGAAAGACGTGCCAACCAGGCGATTTTGTCGATATCAGATTTATTGAGAGACATTCAAGATTTTGCCATTAATTTGTTGATAATTAAAAATTTATCACATTCTATCACTTGCCCAAAGCGATACTCGTTGATACAGTTAGCCGTTTAGGCAGGTAGTCTCTGCAGGAGCACTAAATCACCCATGAAAAGTCAGAAAACGAGTAAAATCAGCGCTATGGATGATGCTACACTAAATGCCTTGATAGCTTGTTTCCGGGCGGAGAGTAACAGGTTTTTTCCGCCAAAAGGCATCATTTTTAATATAACCATAAAGTGAATCAAAGTAATCCATGTTTAATAAAATCAGAGGTATGTTTTCTAATGATCTTTCGATCGATTTAGGTACAGCCAACACACTTATTTATGTCCGTGGTAAGGGCATTGTCTTAAACGAACCTTCTGTCGTCGCTGTGCGGAATGATGGTCACACGATAAACGTCAAATCGATCATGGCGGTGGGTGCAGAGGCAAAAAAAATGCTGGGCAGGACGCCCGGACATATCACCGCAATTCGACCATTGAAAGATGGTGTGATCGCAGATTTTACTGTGACTGAAAAAATGCTTCAGTATTTTATTCACCAGGCCCATGGCGACACCATGTTCAAACCAAGCCCCAGGGTGCTGATTTGTGTGCCATGTGGCTCAACACAAGTAGAAAGGCGTGCTATCCGTGAATCTGCCAGTGGTGCTGGGGCAAGAAAAGTCCACTTAATGCAAGAGCCAATGGCCGCAGCGATTGGTGCAGGGATGCCAGTGAGTGACGCAAAAGGCTCGATGGTACTCGATATAGGGGGGGGTACAACCGAAGTCGCGGTAATTTCCCTGAATGGAATTGTTTACGCGGATTCAGTGCGTATCGGGGGGGATAGATTTGATGAAGCGATCATTAATTATATTCGCCGAAATTATGGTAGCTTGATTGGCGATGCCACCGCAGAACGAATCAAAATCGAAATTGGTTGTGCCTATCCAGGGAACGAAGTGAAAGAAATGGAGGTCCGTGGTCGCAATCTTGCGGAAGGCATCCCCCGTAGTTTTACACTCAATAGCAACGAAATCCTTGAGGCTTTACAAGAACCATTATCCGGTATTGTCGGTACTGTTAAAAATGCGCTGGAAAAGACACCGCCGGAACTTGGCTCTGACGTCGCCGAGGTCGGTCTTGTGCTAACAGGGGGCGGTGCACTTCTGCGTGATATGGATCGACTCCTAATGGAGGAAACGGGCCTACCTGTAATCATTGCAGAAGATCCGTTGACCTGTGTTGCCAGAGGGGGTGGTCGCTACCTTGAAATGATCGAGGAGTACGGTGATGATATCCTGGCTGTTGAATAGCCCGATTTAATACAAAAAAAGGAGACAGACAATAAGTACGCTGTTTCTAAAGGGTCCTTCCGCCAATGTGCGCATTGTTGCGTTCATTCTGGCCTCATTAATTATGATGACTGTTGATCATCGACAGGGTCATCTAGAGAGGGTGCGCTCGGTACTTACCGTATTTGTATATCCATTGCAATACGTTGCTGATCTACCCGTTACAGTCATAAACTGGGCATCCGAGTCTTTGACTACGCGCGCTGGCCTGGTGAAAGAGAACACTCGATTACGTGAGGAACAACTGATACTCAGTTCCAAGGTACAGAAATTTGAAATTCTTGAGGCAGAAAATGAACGTCTCAGGGAAATGCTAAAGTCTTCAGAGAAACTTGGCGAGCGTGTATTAATTGCAGAATTACTGGCAGTTGATTTACAACCATTCAGACATCAGATCGTGATCAATAAAGGCCGGCGTGAAAGCGTTTACGAAGGGCAACCTATTGTTGATGCAAATGGTGTGATGGGGCAGGTAGTGCATGTTGGTCCATTTTCGAGTACGGTACTTTTGTTGACTGATCCGATGCATGCAATTCCCGTTCAAATCAATCGTAACGGCTTAAGATCAGTTGCTGTTGGTACTGGACAAAGTCATGTTTTACAGCTGGAACATTTACCCAATAACGTTGATATCAAAGAAGGAGATCTGGTTGTGTCTTCAGGCCTGGGAAGCAGGTTTCCTCCAGGTTACCCTGTGGGTATTGTTTATAATATCAGTCGAGTTCCAGGTGAACCTTTTGCCAAGGTAACCATACTTCCCAGTGCGCAACTTGAAAAGAGTAGAGAGGTTTTATTGGTCTGGCCAAAATCGATCTCTCAGTTGCCGTCAAATTTTGAATCGCCATTAGATGACCCAAATCTATTGGATGACCTAGATGTCTCAGCGTGGCAATGATGTTAAACAAAAATACGGGTGGCTGGATTATATTCACCAGCTTATTGATAGCCTTCCTGTTAACGGCTTTGCCATTGCCCATCTGGGCTGATGATTGGCGACCTGCCTGGGTCGCGATGGTACTGATATACTGGTGTATGGCGCTACCTGAAAGGATAGGTATTGGTATTGCGTGGTGTCTGGGTCTATTGTTAGATGTGCAACAAGGTACCTTACTTGGACAAAATGCCCTGGGTCTTGCATTGATTGCTTATTTTGTGATTCAGATTCACAAACGGTTTCGACTATTTCCACTGGTGCAACAATCCTGTCTGATTGGGTTCATCATCATATTTTATTTACTCATTTCCTCATGGGTTAGCGGAATTATGGGAATACCCCCCCAGACATGGGCCTATTGGATGCCTGCAATAAGCAGCATGGTTTTGTGGCCATGGTTGTTTGTTATCCTCAGGGACATACGCCGTCAATATAACGTGGCCTGATAAGCAATATCGGGCATGGGTTTAAATTTCACAATTAAAGATACCGAAGAAGAATCACGGCTCATCCGTCTTCGTATCTATTCTGCAGTTGTCATTATTATTCTGATAGTCATGGTGCTTGTTGCAAGATTGTTTTATCTACAAGTGATTCGACATGATCACTTTATTACTTTATCTCAGAGTAACAGGGTAAAGGTTTTACCTATTGCACCGATCCGGGGTTTAATCTTCAGCCGTGACAATGTTCTGCTTGCAGATAACCAACCCTCTTTTAGTCTTGAACTGATTCCGGAACAAATAGACAGTCTGGATAAGACCATAGGTCAACTTTCCAGGCTTATTGATATCGATGAAGATAGTGTGAATCGCTTTAAGAAGCTACGTCGTGAGAAAAGACGTTTTGAAAGCATACCACTTAAATTTAACCTGTCAGAGGATGAAGTCGCGCGTTTCTCTGTTGAGCGACATAAGATCCCCGGTGCCAAGGTGATTGCCCGTCCTTATCGCCACTACCCCGAGAAATCAACTTTGGTGCATGCATTAGGATATGTCGCCAGAATTGATGAGAAAGATCTGCAAAAAATTGTGGAGTCAAATTATCTGGGGACGACGCATATTGGAAAACTTGGTGTTGAGAAAGCCTACGAAGATATATTGCATGGGCATGTTGGTCATCAACAAGTCGAGGTAAATGCACAAGGTCGGATCATCCGGGTACTTGAAAGAACACCGCCAGAACCGGGGAAAAATATTTATTTGACACTAGATCTTTCACTTCAGACCGTCGCATTAAGTTTAATGCAGGGAAGAAAAGGATCTATTGTTGCCATGAACCCAGACAATGGTGATATTCTGGCCCTTGTCAGTTCACCTGCCTATGATCCTAATCCCTTTGTCAATGGTATTGATTCCAAATCATATAAAGTGCTACTCAGTTCCAGGGATACGCCACTCATCAACAGGGCGCTGAGTGGTAAATATCCACCAGGTTCTACGATAAAACCATTTTTAGCGATCGCCGCACTTATGTTTGGTGTCAGGGATGTAGATGAAAAGACCTGGTGTAAGGGTTGGTACACATTGAAGGGGCAGGATCATCGTTATCGTGACTGGAAAAAGGGGGGGCATGGGCATGTGGATTTGAATTATGCAATTATGCAGTCCTGTGATGTTTATTTTTATACACTGGCACATGATCTTGGTATCACCAGATTGAATCAGGCGCTAACAAATTTTGGCTTTGGTTTTAAAACAGGGATTGATATCGGTGGAGAATCAACTGGACTGGTTCCCTCAATTGACTGGAAACGTAGCGCATTGAATCAACCCTGGTATCCCGGCGAGACACTAATTGCTGGCATCGGGCAGGGTTATGTTCTGACGACCCCACTACAACTTGTCACGGCAACTGCTGCTTTGGCCAATCATGGGAAACGTGTTCTTCCGAGGTTGGTGTACAAAATTAGTGATCCGATTTCAGGAGAATCCACACTCCTTCCTGTTGCAACACCAGAATATGTTGCTGGCTACAAACAGGAACATTGGAATTTTGTGATACAGGCGATGGAAGATGTCATGCACGGAGCGAAAGGAACGGCCAGGCGTAGTGGTGCAAACGCTGCTTACAGGATTGCTGGAAAGACAGGGACTGCCCAGCTCTTTGGTATTGGTCAGGATGAAAAATACGAGAAAGATGAAGTGCCGGAACATTTACGTGATCATGCATTATTTATCGCATTTGCACCGGCCAGGCAGCCCAAAATTGCACTTGCCATCGTCGTAGAAAACGGTGGTGGTGGATCATCAACAGCCGCGCCGATAGGAAGAAAGCTGTTAGATCACTATTTGCTGGATGAATCAGGGAACCTTAAATGAAACCTTTTGAACAGCAGTCACTCTCCAAACGACTTCATCTGGACGTGCCTCTATGCTTTGGGTTACTGGTGTTATGTGGTTTAGGCTTAATGGTACTTTACAGTGCTGGCGGGGAAGATCTCGGTATTATCATCAGGCAGGCGACGCGGATGGGGGTGGCTTTCGTATTCATGTTTTTAGTTGCGCAATTACCCCCAGCTGTCATAGAAAGATGGTCCCTATGGCTTTTTATCGCCGGCATTGCCACGCTGGTAACGGTGTTATGGGTGGGGCATGTTGGAAAAGGAGCACAACGTTGGCTAGATCTGGGGTTTTTCAGATTTCAACCTTCCGAGTTAATGAAATTGTCTGTGCCTATGGTCGTAGCCTGGTACCTTGCCAACAAAACATTGCCGCCAAATATCGGCAACATAATCATTGTCGGGTTGATGATAATTATTCCTGTCGCTTTAATTGCGAAACAACCTGATCTGGGGACCTCATTACTGGTTGCAACTGCGGGTCTTTCTGTATTATTTATCGCCGGGATACGTTGGAAAATTATTCTGATATTTGGTGCTCTCTGTAGTATGTGCGCGCCGATACTCTGGTATTTTATGCACGATTATCAGAAACGTCGTGTATTAACACTGTTTAACCCGGAACAGGATCCACTAGGTGCTGGGTACCACATCATTCAATCCATGATTGCAGTCGGTTCAGGTGGAATTTACGGTAAGGGCTGGTTGAATGGTACGCAATCTCATCTTGAATTTTTACCAGAGCGTTCGACTGATTTTATTTTTGCTGTGTATTGTGAAGAGTTTGGCCTGATGGGTGTATTACTTCTACTGTGTATTTATCTATTCATTATTGCACGTGGTTTATATATAGCTGCTAATGCACAACAGACTTACGGAAAATTACTTGCCGCCGCACTGACACTGACATTTTTTGTCTATATCTTCGTTAATATGGGTATGGTGATAGGTCAGTTACCGGTAGTGGGTGTGCCATTGCCTTTAATTAGCCATGGTGGCACATCGATGGTCACATTGATGGTGGCTTTCGGTATTCTGATGTCAATTCATACGCACAGAAGAATACTATCCAGCTAAATCAGTCTGAAATATGAAATTAATAAATATGTTTGTTCGACCGGGAAAATGTATGTGTCACTTATTAAGAAGCAGTGTGATTTTAATATTGATATTGCCAGGTATAGGATTTACTAAATCATTGGACTCCGATCTGGTAAATCAATTTATTGATAAAATGGTGACCAAGCATGGTTTTGATACAAACAGCTTAAGAATATTATTCGGTGGGACGAAGTATTCAGATAAAGTTTTACTTGCGATGTCACAGCCCGCTGAAGATTTGGCATGGTATCAATATCGTCGCATCTTTTTAAAAGATACTCGTATTAAAAAAGGTGTCAGATTCTGGAAAAAGCATGAAGCATCCTTGAATAGAGCGGAAGATGTCTATGGTATCCCGCCACAAATAATTATCTCTATCATTGGCGTTGAAACACAGTACGGCCAGTATAAAGGTAAAGATAAAGTGATGGATTCCCTGGCTACACTCGCTTTTCATTATCCAAAGCGTGCTGATTTTTTTCGTGGTGAGCTGGAGCAGTTTTTGCTGTTAACCAGGGAGCAGAATATTGATCCATTGTCATTGAAAGGGTCATATGCAGGTGCGATGGGGATCCCGCAATTTATTTCCAGCAGCTACCGGGAATATGCCGTGGATTTTGATTCAGATGGAAAGAAGGATCTATGGCTGAATCCGATCGATGCAATCGGCAGTGTTGCAAATTATTTTAATCGCCATGGCTGGGAAACAGGCAAACTGGTTACATTCCCTGTCAGTATCACAGGGAATAGAGTGAATGAAATAATAAATAACGATCTGAAACCACATATCAGACCGCATGAATTGAAAAAATATGGTCTTATTTTTAATCAGGATATCCCGGATACTGTTTTGCTGAAAGTTTTGAAATTTGAGCAGAAGGATCACTATGATTACTGGCTTGGACTGCATAACTTTTATGTCATTACGCGGTATAATCACAGCGCATTGTATGCCATGGCCGTATATCAATTATCCGAATCAATCAAAATAGAATACGAGAAAGAAACTGCTGTTGAAAAACAAAATATACAATAGGGTCTTATTCAGACCAACTCTGGATAGGTATATTTGTCCATTATTAATATTTTTGGCATTCGTTATTGTGACATTAGCCGGGTGTTCTTATGTCACAGTCGAGCGTGATAGTGCCCCCGAGAAACATGTGGATGTTTCATCTGTCCCTGATGCTGTACCAAAATTGGAAACAAGAAGTAAATATGGAAATCCAGAATCTTATGTTGTCTTTGATAAACGTTATTATGTGATGAATGACAATAGAGGATTTAGCCAGCAGGGGATTGCATCATGGTACGGCAAGAAATTTCATGGTAAGCGAACATCGTCCGGTGAGAGCTATAATATGTATACAATGACAGCAGCACATAAGACGTTAATATTGCCTGCCTATGTTGAAGTAACCAATCTGGAGAATGGCAAAAAAGTAGTTGTAAAGGTGAATGACAGAGGCCCCTTTCATGAGAACAGGATTATCGATTTGTCTTATGCAGCCGCAACAAAACTTGATGTTGTTGCCAAGGGGACTGCATTAGTAAAAATACGTGTAGTGCAGCCAGGATATACTTCTGGGGAAAGGGGCGCTGCCATTGAAACTATCTCTCCTGAATATTCGCCGGGTTATTTTTTCATACAGGTGGGGGCTTTTTCTGAGTTAGATAATGCGGAAAGTCTACGTAGAAAATTAAATGTCATCGGCAATGCACTGGTAAAAATAAGCCAGGTGGTGATTGACAACAGAACACTCTATAGAGTGAGAATAGGGCCACTATCAGATGTGGCTATTGCAGATAAGATAGTTCAGAAATTAATTCAGCTTAATGGATCTGAGCACCATATTGTCATTAACTAAAACATTTATATGAAATAACTTGTAAGCAAGTGAGCTAGACTTCTATGATTAAAAAAATATTAATATCCCTGATCGGGCAATTACTTTTTAGTGGCTTCGTTTGCGCAGGTGTGACGGCAATTCCCGCGCCTCCAGGCATTAAGGCGAGCGCATATCTTCTTCAGGACTTTGATAGTGGAAAAATTCTTGCTTCGAGGAATATTGATCAGAAAATCTCGCCAGCAAGCCTGACCAAGATGATGACAGTCTATGTTGTTGCAAATGAATTAGAATCAGGCAGGGTTACGTTGGATGATGAGGTGTTAGTGAGTAAAAAGGCCTGGAAGACGCCCGGTTCACGCATGTTTATTGAAGTGAATAAAAAAGTATCCGTTGGTGATCTATTGAAAGGTGTCATCATCCAATCTGGAAACGATGCAAGTGTCGCTCTGGCTGAACATATATCTGGAAGTGAAGATGTATTTGCAGAACTCATGAATCAATATGCAACTAAGCTGGGGATGACTAACAGTCATTTTATTAATAGTACAGGTTTGCCGGATGAACAGCATTATACGACGGCAAAGGACATGGCAATTCTTGCAGATGCTCTAATCAGGAACGCCCCTGAAATATATGCTTTACATTCTGTAAAGGAATTCACGTTCAACAAAATAACCCAACAAAACAGAAATAAATTGCTTTGGCGTGATCCAGATGTAGATGGGATTAAAACGGGTCACACAGAGGCTGCGGGTTTTTGCCTGGTGGCATCGTCAAAAAAGGAAAATATGCGGCTTATCTCTGTGGTAATGGGTGCTGAAAGTGAAGGTGCAAGGGCGAAAGCGACCCAGTCATTACTTGCTTATGGTTTCCGGTTCTATGAGACACAGAGACTATATGGTGCAAATGAAAATATTACTTCCGTGAAAATATGGAAAGGCGATACAGAAGAACTGGTCCTTGGCTTAGATGCCGATCTATACGTAACCTTTCCCAGGGGACAGAAAAATCAGCTAAAGACAGAATTTAATCTTTCAGAAAAATATATTGCCCCTGTAAACAGGGGCAATGTACTGGGAAATCTGAAAATCACTCTTGCTGATGAAGATATCGCTGATGCAAAATTAATTGCATTACAGTCTGTTAATGAAGGTAGTGTTATCGTTCGTTTAAAGGATAATTTTTTATTACTCTTTGAGTAAAACTATCATGTCTTATATTGTTTATCTTAATGGCCAATACTTGCCGATTGAAGACGCAAAAATCTCCGTTCTGGATCGTGGATTTACCTTTGGTGATGGCGTTTATGAGGTGATCCCTGTCTATAAAGGCCATATTTTCAGAATGAGGGAACATCTTGAGAGACTGAATAATAGCCTTGATGAGGTTTATATAGACAGGCCTTATACGTTAGAACAGTGGCAGGAAATATTGTGCAAATTGGTTGAAAAGAATTCGGGCAAGAATACTGGGAATGATCTGTCTTTATATATGCAAGTAACCAGAGGAATTTCAGAAAGAGATCACGCAATTGATATTGCTACCAAACAAACCGTATTTGCAATGTGCAGGCCCTTACCTGAATACGATCGTTCTGCAGGAATATCA
Organism: Pseudomonadota bacterium; assembly: GCA_022574295.1. Lineage (GTDB taxonomy): Bacteria > Pseudomonadota > Gammaproteobacteria > Eutrophobiales > Eutrophobiaceae > SMWN01. The sequence goes on along the minus strand of JACZSJ010000014.1, from coordinate 20,740 downwards.
GCAATCATAGAAGAAGATATAAGATGGAAATATTGTCATATCAAGGCCATCACTTTACTGCCTAGTGTTATGCTACGACATAAAGCAAGGGATGCAGGCGCAACTGAAGCAATATTGGTCAAAGATGGTTATATCACGGAGGGTGCGGCAAGCAACGTATTTATTGTCAAAAACGGTATTGTGAAAACCCCGCCAAAAGATGGTAGCTTGCTGCCAGGAATCACAAGAGATCTGGTTGTTGAATTATTAACCGAATCAGGTATTCCATGTGAAGAGGTTGCAATCAAGGAGACAGAGTTAAAACAGGCTGATGAAATATGGATTACCAGTTCCACCTGGGAGATAGTGCCTGTGATAAGTCTGGATAACAATCCTGTTGGGACGGGTCGCCCTGGTGAAGTATGGCAACAAGCATCAGAAATTTATCAGGCATTTAAAACTGACATGACAAATGTTGTTTGATGAATCGACCGGAGAATTAGATAGAGAAATCAGCCTGGGAAAATAATGAGATAGTTTGGCAATGGATATATAAATGAACATATATAAGGAATTTACAATTGAGGCAGCACATCTTTTACCTAATGTTCCTGAAGGTCACAAATGTAAAAGATTGCACGGCCATTCTTTCAGGATAGAAGTCCATGTTGAAGGCGATGTTGATCCGCAACAGGGTTGGGTAATGGATTTCGCACAGATAAAAAATAGTTTCAAGCCTGTTTTCGAGAAACTGGATCATCATTATCTAAATGATATTGAGGGTTTAGAAAATCCTACCAGCGAGAATCTGGCGCAATGGGTATGGCAAAAGCTATTACCCGGCTTGCCACAGCTAAAGAAAATTATTGTTAAGGAAACTTGTACTTCGGGATGCGTCTATCGAGGGGAATAGTCGTTGTTGTTATCTGTCATTTTTATACTGGGGGCGCCTACCTCTAGCTTTTAATACCAATCCCTTTGTTTAATAAATAAAGACATAAACTGAATAGTACGACATTGAATATTATTATGATTACAAACGCAGTTTGAATGTTAATATCTGACACACCAAGCATGCCATAACGAAATGCATTGACCATGTACAAGATCGGATTAAACTTTGAAATCAATTGCCAGATTTCAGGCAATAAATTGATGGAATAAAAGACACCACCAAGATAAATAAGTGGGGTGAGCACAAAAGATGGAATGATGGCAATGTCGTCAAAATTCTTGGCAAAAATTCCGTTGATAAATCCTGCAAGGGAAAAAAGAATCGATGTGAGTAGCACGACGCTAACCACAATCACTGGATGTTCAATATGCAGTTCGGTAAAAAACAGAGCAACCAGAGTGACAACAAATCCCACCATCATGCCTCGAGCAACCCCACCGGTGATATAGCCGCTGAGTATGACGAGATTGGGGATTGGTGCAACAAGCATTTCCTCAATGTGCCGTTGAAACTTGGCCCCAAAGAAAGACGATACAACATTAGCATAAGCACTATTGATGATAGACATCATAATAATACCGGGCGCGATATATTGGATATAATCAAAGCCTTCCATTGTGCCAATTCGTGGTCCTATCAGGTTGCCAAATATTACGAAATAAAGTGTCATGCTGACTGCAGGAGGCAAAATAGTTTGAATCCAGATGCGAGCAAATCGACTCACCTCTTTGATAACAATGGTTTTAAATGCAGTTAGATATAAATTAGTATTCATGAATAGATTGACAAAAGTTTCAAGTTTATTTATTAGTACTGTTATCTTCCAGAAGGCTAATGAACAATTCTTCAAGCCGATTATATTTATTGCGCATGCTGAGGATTTCAATGTTCAGGGCAGAAAGCTGTTTGAATAAGTTATTAAGACCTTGTTGCTTGGAGATATCTATTTGTAATGTTGATTGATCGAGCATATGGTAAACATAATTACTAATTATCGGGGGGGTTGTCTGGGGCTCTTTTAGATCTAAAATAAAGGTCTCAATATCTAGTTTTGATAATAGCGATTTAACCGAGGTATTCTCGATGATATTTCCTTTATCAATAATGGCTACGTTTTTACAAAGATTTTCCGCTTCTTCCAGATAATGTGTTGTTAAAACAATAGTGGTGCCCTGTTTATTTATATCAATAAGAAAATCCCACATTGAGCGCCGTAACTCGACATCAACCCCGGCAGTCGGTTCATCGAGTATCAGTAATTTTGGTTCATGGACTAAGGCACGAGCGATCATTAATCTACGTTTGAACCCACCCGATAATGTACGAGATGGATCATTTCGTTTTTCCCATAACCCGAGCTCGCACAGATATTTTTCAGCGCGGTGATAAGCTAACTTACGGTTTATGCCGTAATATCCGGCCTGATTGAGTAAAATCTCGAGTGGATTTTCAAATTGTGAAAAATTGACTTCCTGGGGTGCTACACCAATTAATGATTTTGCTTCAACAGAATGAGAATCTATATCAAGATCAAAAACACTAATCGTGCCTTCAGTTTTGTTCACAAGAGATGTGATGATGCCAATGGTCGTTGATTTACCTGCGCCATTCGGTCCAAGCAGAGCAAAGAAATCTCCTTCATCAACTTCAAGATCTATTCCTTTTAAAGCTTGCAGACCTCCCCGGTAGGTTTTTTTAAGGTTTGAAATTTTTAACGCTTTCACAAAAAATATTGTAACAGCTATAGCGTTAAAGCGAATGATTTAGAATTAATGAGACCAGCAATTAAAGACGGCGGTTTGATGCCGTTGTTATCTTTCTGACAAAGGTAACAATCAAATGCTGCTGGAATGACTATTGGCGGCTATCGTGAATAGCTCTGAGTTGGGCTTCAATCTCCTTGTCTCGGGAAAGGATCAACCTGAAATATTCCTTGGGTATTTTTATCATTCTTGTTTTATGGTTTGCTCTGACGAAAGCATTGCGTTTGCCTTTATTGTCAGGCATGAGTGCCTGTTCACCAAAGAATTCTCCGGCCTTTAGTTCGGCAAGAACGATGACTTCTCCGTCATCATCCAAAGTGAATACTTCAACAGTACCATCGAGGACAACAAAGAGATGCTCACCTTTCTGAAATTTCTTGACGACAAAATCACCGGGCCCAAATGAGACAACTTCAGTCCAGTCCCTGATGGTTGCGAGTTCCTGAGTATTAAGATATTTAAACAGACGCATGTCCATGATTAGGTCACGGACTTCATCAGGTTCAAATTTTGCATTTATGACGGTTGTATCTTCAGAATCGGTATCATCAATATCTTCATCATCACGCTTGATTCCGAGTAGCACATATTTTTTATCAATGCGAAAAACTTTTGCGGAATGAAGTGCCCTGACACTGGCATTTCTTCTACCAGTCCCACAGGGCAAGAGTGATTGTTCACCAAAGAAATCCCCTGGTCGTAACGTTGCGATACCTACTTCGCGATCTGAGGCACTACTACGGATAGTGACTTCGACAAAGCCATCCAAAACGATGTACATACAGTCTCCAACCTCGGCTTCTCGCACGATGATTTCCCGCTGACCATAGTCCTCGATACCATTTTCTGGGGAATTAATTATGTCTAGCAAATCATCATCACTGAGTGATTTGAATAGAGGAATGCTGTGTAATAATTCTGGATCGTCAAGTGAAACTGTCATTGTTCTTTGCTCTGGGTTACCTAAATCTGGATTAGCTCATTATTTATCGTCGGTCATTATATTCGTGTGAAAAAATGATTTCACTCTTTTCATCAATGTTCTCAGAATATGACCGCTTATAGGCATGATTTCAATTATTTCTGGAAAAATTGCAAGCGATGTCACAAGTTATTATAGAAAAATGTGAACTGGTTCAGGTCTGTTAATCGAGTATTTAATCAAGCCAAATCCTGATCCTGATTGTAGAGGGATCACCTCTTTATTCAATTATTGACACACTGCAATAATATTAATGTTAAAAAGTTTGTATTAATCTTTATCTTTTTCACTTGGTATTTCTTTCTTTGTTGTCTTTTTTTTGTTCGTTTTCTCGGCAGTTTCGATTTTTTTTGGCAGAGCTTCAGCACCACCTTCCGGGAATGGGCTGAATGGAAATGGGCGCTCTTCAGATTGAAATGTAATGTAATTCAGAATCTGCATGGCATAACACGTCATCCTGGTGCTGAATTGTTCAAGATTACTGTTCAACCCGCCGGTGATGACCTTGGTCACAAATTGAAAAATGACAAGTAACCAGATTAATCCATACAGAAAATAGAAAATCACACCAAAAATCAGAATAAAAAGTCCTCTGAGCCAGGTATCTATATTTTTGGCGTTATCTTTAATACCCATCTTCATTCCCCTTTGATAGCCTCTAAGATTTGTCTGTAAATAAAATGATCAAATTAACCATACGGATTATAGCACCCAATATGATCTTTGCGATGATGTCCCAGAGCTATGTCATCCTACACCAGGGATTTATCCCATTCTGGAGCTTTTGATATCGGCTATAATAGGCTTATATATATGCTTACAGCAACATGCGTAAGGAATCAGTGTATGGCGCATATCTATGACTACCTGCTGGAATAATGAGAATGAATCAAGAAGATAATCAAGCAGCTAATAAAGAAGCCAGTGAAGAAGACTCTCTAATGGAATTTCCCTGCAGTTTCTCCATCAAGGCGATGGGCATTGCAGTGGATGATTTTGATAGTTTGATCGTGGAAATTGTACGAAAACACTATCCTGATATTACCGAAGGCGCAGTTAAAACAAAACCAAGTCGTGAAGGTAAATATATTTCAGTCACTGTGACCATCGAGGCACAAAGCAGGGAGCAATTGGATAATATCTATCTGGAATTGACCGCGCATGAACGTGTCTTGATGGCGTTTTAAATTATGTCTTCACAATTGATTATCAGGGAAAAAGGCTTGTGCCGTTATGACGAGGTATATACAGCGATGTCTCGTTTTACTGATAATAGAAATTCCAAAACAACAGATGAAATATGGTGTCTACAACATCCCCCCGTGTACACACTTGGATTGAATGGCCAGAGTCATCACATTATTGACACAGGTGATATTCCAGTGATTGAAACAGATCGAGGTGGACAAATCACTTACCATGGCCCAGGGCAGCTCATGGTTTATTGTTTAATGGATATCAGGCGTAAAGCAATCGGCGTCAAGGATTTTGTCCATCGACTGGAACAGTCGGTAATTGACATGTTGCATGGCTATGGCATAAAAGCCAACCGTCGAGAGGGTGCGCCGGGCGTCTATGTTAATTACAGGAAAATTTCAGCACTGGGGATCAGGGTAAGACGGGGGTGTAGTTATCATGGTCTCTGCATTAATGTGGACATGGATTTAGCACCCTATGAAGGTATTCACCCTTGTGGATTTCCAGAACTTGAAATAACTCAGATGAAAGCCCTTGGTATTGACGAAGAGTTAGCACAGGTAACAAAGAATCTATTGCCGCATTTATTAGAACAAATGGAGTATTCTGAAAAAGATATCAGCGTCATTAATGAAGCCTGCTCAGATCAGGCAGCTTAAACAGGTTAAAATAGATCATGCCCACAGAAATTCAGACCAGAGAAGCTCAGACCAGAGAAGCTCAGACAAGTGAAACACAGCAAGGGCCCTCTCGGGATCAACGAGGAAAATTAAAGACGGCAAAAATACCCATCAAGGTCATTCCAATGCAAGGGAGGCCCGCGCGTAAACCTTCATGGATCAGGGCCAAGGCCCCGACTGGCGAGAAAGTAACACAACTTAAGTCCTTACTTCGGGAGCAAAATTTACATACGGTTTGTGAAGAAGCGGCCTGTCCCAATCTCGGCGAATGTTTTTCTCATGGCACGGCGACGTTTATGATCATGGGAGATGTCTGTACTCGACGCTGTCCATTCTGTGATGTAGCTCATGGTCGCCCGAAACCGCTGGATCTCAATGAACCGGAGCACCTTGCACAAGCCATTGAGAAAATGCAACTAAAATACGTCGTCATCACCTCTGTTGATCGCGATGATTTGAAAGATGGGGGCGCTGGTCATTTTTCCGCATGTATCGAAGCGATACGAAGCAGAACACCTGAAGTTAAGATTGAGATTCTGGTGCCGGATTTCCGACGACGTATGGATATTGCCTTATCCAAATTAGCAGAATGTCCTCCCGATGTTTTTAATCACAATCTTGAAACGGTTAAACGCTTATATAGAAAGGCAAGACCCGGCGCGGACTACGATTGGTCATTGCAATTGATTAAAAATTTCAAGGCACAACATCCTGAGCTTCCAGGTAAATCAGGTTTGATGTTAGGCCTGGGAGAAACCATCGATGAAGTCAAACAGGTATTACAAGATCTACGGGCACATAATTGCGATATGTTAACCTTGGGGCAGTATTTGCAACCAAGTCGCTATCACCTGCAGGTAGAACGTTTTGTGACTCCTGACGAGTTTGCAGAATTGGGTGTTTATGCAGAAAGCCTGGGATTCAAGAATGTTGCCAGTGCGCCGATGGTACGCTCTTCCTATCATGCTGATCTACAGGCGGCGGGTAGACAGTTCTAGCTTACCCGTTTTGAGGTATTACAATAATTGTTCTCCAGTTTTTTCAAAAAACAGCAGAACCATCCTACTATTGACTACTTTGTACCTTAGGAACCTCTGATTAAGTTATGAATCGACATCTTGCGACTAAAACATCCTGTTTCTGCGTTGTAAAATTTCGCAATAGCCTTGCTATTACGCGCGTTTCACGCCTTGAACCAGAATGTTATAACCAGCAATCTGTTCGACCCAGACTTAATCAGAGGTTCCCTTAATAAATAGTGTGGGATCAATCATCGTCTGGTTAAGAATAACACCCCAGTGCAAATGCGCGCCAGTGACGCGACCGGTTTTACCCACCTCACCAATGATATCCCCCGCCTTGACTAGTTGATCTGTTTTTACATTTATCTTGTTCATATGGCAATACATGGTAATAAATCCCTGGCCATGTTCAATAAACACTGTGTTGCCATTAAAAAAGTAATCGCCAGTATTCACGATTTCACCATCTGCAGCCGCCGTAATCAGGGAACCTTCCGGTGCAGCAATATCAAGACCGCTATGTGGGCGGCGTGCTTCGCCGTTAAAGAAACGACGTAAACCAAACTGACTGCTGATCGTCCCTGCAACTGGTTGTGAGAATTTAAACGATACATTATCAATATCGCGCCAGCTTGATTTTGCTTTTTGTATTATATCTTGCTCGCGATGTATGCGTTCCAACTCCATCGTATCCGGATTGACATGGTGTTTGTTCTGAACAGTCAGGTATTGAGATTGATATTCCTTACCTTTAACGTTGAAGTTATAGTTTGTCTCGCCTTTTGAATCTTTCACGTGTATTTGATGACGTCCTGTCTTTGCATCAAGCGGAATGCCAACTATCGCTTTCCAGTGATTAGGGTGGCCAATTACCATGACTTGTTTTTTATCGTACCATGCCATTGGCCTCTCATTGTGGTTGAGATTAATGACAACCATCCCACCAGGAAAATTGGCATCTTCAGGGAAGCCATGCTTATCGGCAATGATTTCTGCTGATGACCCCGGGCAGATGAACATTGAAAAGATAAATGGAATGATTAAAGAACGAAAATAAGGGTCTTTATGTATCTTTTTCATAGTCACTGCGCTTAAAAATCTCGTTCACTGTGCATCTGGCCTGGCCATCAGAAAAACGTGCTAATACCTCATCTCCTGGGCTAAGTTGCCCGGCATCACGAATGATTTGCTGGTCGTCATATTTCTGCACGATAGCATAACCTCTGTTTAGTGTGGCCAGGGGACTCACCGTATTCAGTGCCCTTGTTAGCGTGTGTAATTGCGAATCTAAATTTCGCCAAAGATTATTTGCAGCCTGATGTAAACGTTGATGCAATTGTTCACATCGTTCTATATAGATCTGCAATTTCTGTAAAGGGCTGTGTTTGTTTAATGTAATAGACTGTTCATGTAGTCTATTTTTTTGTTCTGTAAATATTGACTCTATTGAGTGGCTCATTCGTACAGTCAGGCCGTCAAGTCTTTGCGCATTATTTTGTAGTTGTATTGCTGGATGCGGCAGACGTTTTTTCAAATATAAAATATTATCCTGAAGGTGATCAAGTTTAACCTTGAGAAATTGAGTTAACCTGGTTTGTTGAAGAGAAACTGTTTGTTTAATGTGCAGCTGATCGGGACTGACTAACTCAGCTGCGGCAGAAGGTGTGGCCGCACGCTGATCAACAACGAAGTCTGCAATGGTGAAATCAATCTCATGACCGATGCCTGAGACGACAGGAAGTGAACAGTCAAAAATGGCTCTGGCCAATGTTTCATTATTAAATGCCCAGAGATCTTCAATCGAACCACCTCCACGTGAAAGTATCAGGACATCACATTCATTTCTTTTTTCCGCAGTTCTGAGCATGGTTGTGATCTGTTCTGCTGATCCTTCGCCCTGAACAGCCACAGGATAAACAATAATATTCCCTGCGGGATAACGGCGTTTGAGAACACTTAAGATATCTCGAATAGCAGCACCTGTGGGCGAAGTAATGACACCAATTGTCCTGGGCATGTTAGGAAGGGGCTGTTTGTGTTCTTCCTCAAATAGGCCCTCCTTGAATAATTTCTGCTTCAGTTCTTCATATGCACGCTGAAGACCTCCTTCGCCTGTTAGTTCCATATACTCAATAATCAATTGAAATTCGCCACGTCCTTCATAAAGACTGACGTTTGCTCGTACAAGCACTTCAACACCATTTTCCGGTTCAAATTTAAGCAAGCGATTCTTGTTTTTGAACATGGCACAGCGTACCTGGGAGTGGATATCCTTCAGGGTAAGATACATATGACCAGAGGCAGGGCGGGCAAAATTTGAAATCTCACCCTGTAGCCAGATAGACGGAAAACTGCCTTCCAGTACCGCCCGGACTTCACGATTCAGTCGCGTGACGTTGTAGATGTCTCGTTGATTGTTAGAAATATCACCCATACCTCAATGCTACGCTATACCCAAACTACTTGGAAACGCAGGTTTCAGAGTTCAGACAGGAAGTCAGAGCAAGGCGCAATTCGCAGTGAATGGCTTAGTCCTTCATAAGAGTTGTAACGCAGCACTGGCTTCCTGTCTGAGCTCCCGCAGGGCAAGACGGGAGGCCACCATCTTCTGCGTTATAAAACCTTGTACTAGAATGGCTAGTTCTTCGGCTTTATGCCTTAAATATGGTGACTTCTCGTCTTGCTGAATCCTGCATTTTCAAGTAGTTTGGGTATACAGATGAGCTGGCTGGCAAAGCAAACAATGATTTACCATTTGGCTGCCTGGCGTTATAATGCGCGGCTATTTTTATCTCTAAATCAGATAGTTAAGCGATTCTAATAGTTGAAATATGCCAAATAGTTAAGATATGCCCATAGTTGAAATATGAAAATAAACGAGCAAGCACTTACCTTTGATGATGTCCTATTAGTACCCGCCTTCTCGGAGGTTTTACCCCGGGAAGTTGATCTAACCGCCCGCCTGACCAGAGAAATAACACTTAACATACCGCTGCTATCGGCGGCAATGGACACCGTCACAGAATCCCGACTGGCAATTGCTCTGGCCCAGGAAGGGGGCATTGGCATCATTCATAAGAACATGAGTCCGGAAGCACAAGCCAGGCAAGTTCGCCTGGTGAAGAAACACGAGAGTGGTGTGGTTAAAGATCCTTTAACCGTTTCGCCCGATACAACCATCCAGAAAGTGCTTGATATGACCCGGCATTATAAAATATCAGGTTTGCCAGTCGTAGATGGTGAAGATCTGGTCGGGATTGTCACCAGTCGGGACATGCGTTTTGAAACACGACTCGATGACCCGGTCAGAAATATCATGACAAAGAAAGACAAGTTGGTCACCGTCGCTGAAGGGGCGAGCAAGGAAGAGATAAAAGGATTATTACACAAACACCGGATTGAAAAGATATTGGTGGTTAACAAAGACTTCCAGTTACGCGGATTAGTAACAGTCAAGGATATTCAGAAAGCGCATGAATTCCCGAATGCCTGCAAAGACAGTGATGAACAGCTGCGTGTGGGTGCTGCTGTAGGTGTCAGTGAAGCATCTCAGGATAGAGTTACTGCACTTATTGAAGCCGGTGTTGACGTGATCATTGTCGATACTGCACATGGTCATTCTGCAGGTGTGCTTAAGATGGTGCGCTGGGTCAAAACAACATTTCCGGATAGTCAGTTGATCGGCGGCAATGTGGCGACAGCCGCAGGTGCCAAAGCCCTGGTTGATGCGGGTGCAGATTGCGTGAAGGTGGGTATCGGGCCCGGTTCAATCTGTACAACCCGCATTGTTTCGGGAGTCGGTGTGCCACAAATCAGTGCAGTTGCCAATGTGGCCGAAGGACTGAAGGGGACCGATATACCTTTTATTGCGGATGGAGGTATTCGTTTTTCAGGTGATGTCGCCAAGGCGATTGTTGCAGGAGCCCATTCAATCATGATTGGTGGATTATTTGCAGGGACGGAAGAAGCGCCGGGGGAAGTCGAGTTATATCAGGGGCGTTCCTATAAAACCTACCGTGGGATGGGTTCACTGGGTGCCATGTCACAACAACATGGTTCTTCCGATCGTTATTTTCAGGAGAATGATGAAATCGAAAAACTGGTGCCTGAAGGGATTGAAGGGCGTGTACCGTTTAAAGGTCCATTGGATGTCATCATTCATCAATTACTGGGTGGGGTTCGCGCAGCAATGGGTTATACCGGTTGTAAAGATCTTGAAGAAATGCGCACACGCCCGGAATTCCTGCGTTTGACCAATGCGGGGATGCGTGAAAGTCATGTCCATGATGTGACCATCACCAAGGAACCACCGAATTATAGAATGGAGTAGATTTTCCCTTACGACGTTGGCCCAGGTACAAGCACAACAGGCATGACCAATATACATTCTGAAAAAATTCTTATTCTGGATTTTGGTTCTCAGTACACACAGTTGATCGCACGTCGCGTGCGAGAGGCAAATGTATACAGTGAAATTCATCCCTTTGATATGTCATCAGATGACATACAGGCATTTAATCCCAGGGCAATAATTCTTTCTGGTGGGCCTGAATCGGTAACCATTGAGAATGATATCAAAGCACCTGAAATTGTCTTTCAAATGGATGTCCCGGTGCTGGGCATATGTTATGGCATGCAGACCATGGCGGCGCAACTCGGTGGCAAGGTTGAATCTTCACCCATCAGAGAGTTTGGTTACGCAAGGGTTCGTGCCAGAGGCCATACGACGTTATTAAAAGACATACAGGATGACACCAATGATGAGGGTCACGGGTTACTGGATGTCTGGATGAGCCACGGAGATAAGGTCGCTGAGATGCCTGAAGGGTTTAAAGTGATGGCTTCGACAGACAATGCACCGATCGCCGGGATGGCCGATGAAGAGCGAAAATTTTATGGTGTGCAATTTCACCCGGAAGTCACGCACACCAAACAGGGCGAAGCCATCATGCAAAGATTCCTGCATGAGATTGCGGATTGTCAGTCTTTGTGGAATATGGGCAGCATTGCAGAAGATGCGATTCGTAGCATCAGAGAAAAGGTTGGCAAGGATCAGGTTTTATTGGGTTTATCTGGCGGCGTGGATTCCTCGGTTGTCGCTGCCCTGTTGCATGAAGCCATCGGCGACCAACTCACATGTGTATTTGTTGATAACGGCCTGCTGCGCTTACACGAGGGCGATCAGGTCATGGATGCCTTTGCCGAGCATATGGGCGTCAAGGTCATTCGTGTCGATGCAGAATCCCGTTTTCTGAAGGCACTTGAAGGAATTTCTGATCCCGAAGAAAAGAGAAAGATTATTGGCCTCAACTTCATCGAGGTTTTTGATGAAGAAGCGGCCAAATTAAAAGGCATCAAATGGTTGGCACAGGGGACGATTTATCCTGATGTCATCGAATCTGCTGGCGCAAAAACAGGCAAGGCACACGTCATCAAGACGCATCACAATGTTGGTGGGCTGCCAGATAACATGCAGCTTGAATTGCTAGAGCCCTTGCGAGAATTGTTCAAGGATGAGGTGCGACAACTTGGCTTACAATTAGGATTGCCCGAAAGCATGATCCATCGGCACCCGTTTCCTGGCCCGGGCCTGGGTGTAAGAATATTAGGTGAAGTTAAGAAAGAGTATGCCGATCTATTACGTCAGGCTGATGCGATCTACATTGAAGAGTTATATGAGCAGGACTTGTATGACAAAACCAGCCAGGCCTTTGCAGTATTTCTGCCAGTGAAATCCGTTGGCGTGATGGGAGATGCGCGCAAATATGATTACGTGATCGCGCTTCGAGCAGTTGAAACCATTGATTTTATGACTGCGCGTTGGGCCAGACTCCCTTATGATTTTCTGGAAACTGTTTCCAGCAGGATCATTAATGAAGTAGAAGGAATATCACGCGTTACCTACGATATTTCAAGCAAGCCGCCAGCAACAATCGAATGGGAATAGTGAGAGATGTTAGAGAGTGACAATGATCGTGAAGAAGGTTGTTTGTTCTGTGAGATTGATAAAGACAGAATCATTGCATCAAATGAATTCTGTTATGCAATTCGTGATGGTTTCCCTGTTACTGAACATCACACAATGATAATTCCTCATAGACATGTTGAAGACTACTTTGGACTCTATCAACCAGAACTCAATGCAGTAAATCAAATGCTCAATAAGGTCAAGGAAGATATAGAAGAGATTGATTCAAGTGTCACAGGGTTTAACATTGGCATGAACTGTGGTGAAGATGCAGGACAATCAATTTTTCACTGCCATATACATCTGATCCCGAGAAGAAAGAGTGATGTTGATGATCCAAGAGGTGGTGTTCGTAGTGTGATTGCAGATAAATTGAGGTATTGGTCTTAATAAAGCAAATTAAACGTATATATACTTATGGAACCTCTGATCAAGTTGTCATTTCGACCAACGGGAGAAATCTTAAGTTGAAAATATTAAGTAAAATCAGTTGGCTACAAGATTTCTCGCTGCGCTCGAAATGACAGGTTGGCCTTAATCAGAGGTTCCTTAAATATATATATACTCATTATAATAGTCATATTGTATCTATAGTCATTCTATCTAACTCCTGATTCCTCTGTGAATTTATTAACTAATTTACATTTAACATTTTACTCCTCATTTCCAAATGAATGACGAAAACTGGATGCAGCTTGCATTATCACTTGCGAAAAAGGCAGAACAGCAAAATGAGGTGCCGATCGGGGCCATTCTCGTGATGGACGGGGAATGTATTGCAGAAGGCTGGAACCAACCTATCTCAACAAATGATACTACCGCACATGCCGAAATCATGGCCTTGCGGGCCGCATCGGAACGACTTCAAAATTATCGCCTACCAGGCACCACGCTGTATGTGACATTAGAGCCCTGCGTGATGTGTGCCGGTGCCTTGATTCATGCGAGAGTTGCTCGTGTTGTTTTTGGTGCAACGGATCCAAAGGCCGGAGCAGCAGGCAGTGTGTTTGAACTATTAGGAACAGACAAGCTGAACCACAAGATTGAAATTACATGTGGTGTCATGAAAGATGAATGTGCCTCTTTGCTGACATCATTTTTTCAACGCCGAAGAAAATAAGTTTACTAAAGTAAGCCAATGACAAGCAATAACAATGGATAGCACAGCATCAAAGATGGCAGAGCGCCTCGGGCAGGTTTTGCTGCTCAGAGAAGAAATGTTGGTGACGGCCGAATCCTGTACGGGAGGAGGGCTCGCCGAACTGGTGACACAGATCCCTGGGAGCTCACAATGGTTTGAACGGGGTTATATTACCTATTCCAATGAGGCCAAGCGGGAATGTCTCGGCGTCCGTCTGGAAACGCTTGAGATTTCAGGTGCTGTCAGCGAAGAGACGGCACTGGAGATGGCACAGGGTGCGGTCTCAAACAGTCACGCTCAGGTGGGTGTGGCGATCACCGGGATTGCCGGTCCAGAGGGTGGAACGGCAGACAAACCAGTCGGTACTGTCTGTTTTGCCTGGGTACACCAGGATGGCACGCGTCGTAGCGCCAGAACTCAACTTCAGGGCGACAGACAACAGGTGCGTCAGCAGGCGTGTATGCTAGCATTACAGGGCTCTCTGGATTTACTCGAATCCTGATTAAACGTTTTCAGCAGTTGTAAATCTTTCCCCATCAAGTCTAGTATTCCGTCCAGATGATATTGCCGGTTCAGCGTTGCCGTGGTATTTCGCAGCAAGGCGAAGTGCGTCGGGAATGGTTGTTCCCTTCCCAAGTGCTGCAACGCGGCTGCGGGATACCACGGCAATGCCCTGTGGGTTAGCTTGTCAATGCCCATGGACTACGTTGACCCTCTTGACAAGGGTAGCGGCCATTGTCGGCGAGGCACGCCTTGCCATGAACATTGATAAGCTAACTGAACCCGGCAATATCATCTGGACGGATTACTAGGCTGAGCGGCCAGATTTATGGGATAATCATGCCTCTCAAATCAAACAGGTGGTGTATAGATCAATGGACGAAAAGAAGAAACAAGCATTAACTGCCGCGCTAGGTCAAATTGAAAAGCAATTCGGCAAGGGAGCTGTCATGCGAATGGGTGATGTGGGATCGGCACATGATATTGAAGCGGTCTCATCCGGTTCACTAGGGCTGGATCTTGCCCTGGGTATTGGAGGATTGCCAAGAGGCCGGGTCATTGAAATTTATGGGCCGGAATCATCGGGTAAAACCACCCTGGCATTACATGCGGCGGCAGAAATTCAAAAATTGGGGGGCACTGCTGCCTTTATTGATGCGGAGCATGCATTGGATCCAGGTTATGCCGGCAAGTTAGGGGTGCAAATTGATGACTTACTGGTCTCACAACCAGATACTGGTGAACAGGCCCTTGAAATAACCGATATGTTGGTGCGCTCAAGCGCAGTTGATGTGATCATTATTGACTCGGTTGCTGCCTTGACACCAAAGGCCGAGATTGAAGGTGATATGGGTGCCAGTCATATGGGACTGCAAGCACGTCTCATGTCACAGGCACTGCGCAAACTAACTGCAAATATCAAACGTTCGAATACCATGGTGATATTCATTAACCAGATGCGAATGAAGATTGGTGTCATATTTGGCAATCCTGAAACCACGACCGGGGGTAATGCACTTAAATTTTATGCTTCGGTGCGTCTGGATATCCGACGCATTGGTGCCATTAAAAAGGGTGATGAAATCATCGGTAATGAGACGCGTGTGAAGGTTGTAAAAAACAAAGTTTCTCCGCCATTCAAGGAAGCTATTTTTGATATCATTTATGGAGAAGGTATCTCCAGAGAGAGTGAGATAGTGAGCCTGGGTGTGAAACATGATTTGATTGAGAAAGCCGGTGCCTGGTATAGCTATAAAGGTGAACGCATCGGTCAGGGGAAGGATAATGTCAGGATTTTTCTGAAAGAAAACCCTGAAATTGCCGATGAGATAGAAAAAGGTATTCGTAGCGCAGTGATACCTGATGTTGCTGATAAATCTTCCAGTAATGATGAGGCCGCCGAGGAAGCAGAAGCCTGAGTGAAGATATCGCCTTAATTCGCGACCGTGCGTTGAGACTGCTCTCAAGACGAGAGCATAGTGTCAGCGAGTTAGTACGAAAACTGAATAAAGGCGATAAATGTAGTGAAGATGTGCTGGCAGTCGTCGAGCAGCTTCGTGATGAAGGTCTACAAAGTGATGATCGATTTACAGAGGCCTATGTTCACAGCCGTGTGCAAAGAGGTTACGGACCAGTTCGGATCCGACTGGAATTGCGTGAAAGAAGTATTAGTGACGAACTGATTGCTCTACATCTTGAAATAAATGACCCCCATTGGAACGAAGAAGTACGCCATCTGCGTGAAAAAAAATATGGAAAAGTTTTGCCATCAAGCTATCAGGAAAAAATGAAACAATCAAAATTTTTGCAATATCGCGGTTTTACCAGTGAGCAAATCAGACGAATTTTTAGAACAGACGAAGCCTGAAATTAAGTAAATCATGAAAAGCAGTTCTGACATCCGAGACGCCTTCCTGAATTATTTCCGTGACAGGGATCATGAAGTCGTGGCGAGTAGTTCTCTGGTTCCGGTGAACGATCCGACTTTGTTGTTTACTAACGCCGGGATGGTGCAATTCAAGGATGTTTTTCTGGGCATAGAGAAACGTCCATACAACAAAGCGGTTACCTCGCAATGTTGTATTCGTGCAGGGGGCAAGCATAACGATCTTGAAAATGTAGGCCATACCGCACGCCACCACACCTTTTTTGAGATGCTGGGGAATTTCAGTTTTGGTGATTATTTCAAGCATGAAGCCATTGCTTATGCATGGGAGTTTTTAACAAAGGAATTGGACATCCCTGAATCACGACTCTGGGTGTCAGTTTTTGAAGACGATGAGGAGGCTGCAGATATCTGGCTTAATGATATCGGTGTTGCAAAGGAACGTTTTAGTCGTTGCGGTGAGAAAGATAATTTTTGGCAGATGGGAGATACAGGTCCCTGTGGGCCTTGCACAGAAATATTTTATGACCATGGTGAAGATGTTCCCGGCGGCCCTCCTGGCAGTCCTGATCAGGAAGGGGATCGTTACATTGAGATCTGGAACCTTGTATTTACCCAATACAATCGTGATGCGGAAGGCAAATTGAATCCGATTCCCTCACCTTCTGTGGATACAGGAATGGGTCTGGAGCGTGTGACTGCCGTCGTACAAAACGTACACAATAATTATGACATTGACCTGTTTAAGACATTGATTAGAGCAATTAAATCGCTTCTACCGGGTGATGCCAATGAAAATGAGATTAGGGAGACTGTTTCCTTACAGGTGATTGCAGATCATATCCGCTCCTGTGCATTTCTGATTACTGATGGCATTGTCCCTGCCAATGAAGGCCGTGGATATGTGTTACGTAGGATCATTCGTCGTGCCATCAGACATGGAAATAAACTGGGTTTTACTGAGCCGTTTTTTCATAAGCTGGTGTCACCTTTGAGTCAATTAATGGGCGAGGCCTACCCGGAACTGGATAAAAATTGTGAACGTGTCAGTCAGGTTCTCTTGAAAGAAGAGCAACGTTTCGCGGAGACTTTGGAGCAGGGATTAAAACATCTGGAAGTTGCTATCAATGAAATGAAAGGTTCAGTCATATCAGGTGAAGTCGTATTCAAGCTCTATGATACATACGGATTCCCGGTTGATTTAACCGCCGATATTGCGCGCGAACGCGGCTTAACTCTGGATAATGCAAATTATGAAAAGGCCATGGAAAAGCAACGTGCTCGTGCTCGTGCAGCCAGCAAATTTAGCGTTGATATGTCAGAATTGCCGGACACAGATCTAGAGACTGAATTTAGTGGATATGAGTTAATGACCCAGGAAACGATCCAGGAAGCGACAGTTGAGGCCTTATATCAGGATGGTAATACAGTGAAATCATTGAAGGCTGGGGATTCGGGTGGAGTCATACTCAATACGACACCATTTTATGCTGAGTCCGGAGGCCAGGTCGGCGATACGGGTGTACTGTCCGCTGAGGGGATAGTGTTTGATGTCAGTGATACACAGAAACAGGGTTTGGCACATGTGCATTTAGGGTCATTACAAGAGGGTGAATTAAAAGTCGGTCAGCTTTTGAATTGTCGGATTGATCAGATCCGGCGTTTACACATTATGCGTAACCATTCTGCCACGCATTTACTGCATGCCGCCCTGAGAAACATATTGGGAGAGCATGTCACACAGAAAGGCTCTCTGGTTAGTCCAGAGAGGTTGCGTTTTGATTTCTCACATACTGAGCCTGTCAATGCGGATCAGTTATTGCAAATTGAATCATTGGTAAATCGTCAGATTCTTGAGAACAGGGAAACAGAAGTTCAGGTGATGGCGCTTGAGGATGCCAAAAAATCCGGGGCCATGTCATTGTTTGGTGAGAAATACGACGAGTCCGTCCGGGTACTCAAGATTGGTGGAGAATTTTCCACAGAATTATGTGGTGGCACACACGTGAGCCGCACCGGAGATATTGGTTTAATGAAGATCATTTCCGAATCCGGTGTTGCAGTAGGTGTTCGCCGACTCGAAGCGCTTACCGGGGAAGGTGCACTGGACTGGATCTACGAGAGCGAACGGAAACTAAATGATCTAACTCAATTGCTCATGGCAGATCGACCATCAGTAGTATCACGCCTGGAACAACAACTTGAAAAAACACGCAAGCTGGAGAAAGCGCTTGCGAAGTTAAAGGCGGAACAAGCGACAAGTGCAGGAAATGATATGGCTACAGAAGCTGAGGAGATTGAAGGGATACAGGTCAGCGCCAGAGTCATGGATGGGGCAGATGTGAATACGCTCAGAGAGACCATGGACCAGTTAAAGAACAAGTTGGGAACCGCAGCATTGGTCCTGGCCTCAGTAGAGGACGACAAGGTAATGTTAATCGCGGGTGTGACCAAAAATATCACGGACAGGATAAAAGCAGGTGAGTTAGTTAATTTTGTAGCTCGTCAAGTGGGCGGAAAAGGAGGTGGCCGAGCAGAGTTGGCACAGGCAGGAGGCAATAAACCTGCCGAACTGGACTCGGCACTCGCCAGTGTTCCGGACTGGGTGAGAGACAAGATCAAAACATAGGAGTAGTTTAGGATGGCGTGATGTAAAACAGGGATAATTTAAGGAACAAGATTCCCCTACAGCTTCGATTCCGTTAGAATCCCTGCCTTTTTAAAACCCTCAATATCTACCCCATTTGGGGTATACTAAATGGTAAGCGAAATATGGCGCTATTAGTGCAAAAATTTGGTGGAACGTCAGTTAGCAGCATTGGATGTATACAGGCTGTGGCTGAGAAGATTGCTATATCTCGATCAGAAGGACATGACGTGGTGGTGGTGGTTTCTGCCATGAGTGGTGAAACAAATCGACTCATGGGGCTGGCGCATGAGATTTCGGACCAACCAAGTTCCAGAGAAATAGATGTGCTGCTATCAACAGGCGAACAGGTGACTATAGCCCTATTGAGCATCGCACTTGATGAGCAGAATTGCCCGGCACGTTCTTTTACCGGTGCTCAGGTTCACATTCGTACTGATAGTGCCCACAACAAGGCAAGAATTATTAATATCGATGCTGCCAGGGTAAAAAAGGCACTTAAGGCAGGAGAGGTCGTTGTTATTGCAGGTTTTCAGGGCATAGATGAAGATGGGAATATTACCACTCTCGGTAGAGGCGGTTCCGACACAACGGCAGTTGCCATGGCAGCAGCACTGGAAGCAGATGAATGTCATATCTTCACAGATGTTGATGGTGTTTATACTGCTGATCCGCGCATTGAGCCTAAAGCTCGACGTCTGGATGTCATCACTTATGAAGAAATGTTAGAAATGGCGAGTTTAGGTTCCAAGGTGTTGCAGATACGGTCGGTTGAATTTGCCAGAAAATATAATGTGCAACTTCGGGTTTTATCCACGTTTAAGGAAGGAGATGGAACATTGATTACAGCAGAGGATGAAGGTATGGAACAAGCACTTATTTCAGGAATTGCGCACAATCAAGACGAAGCAAAACTGACGATTGTTGGTGTGCCAGATCAACCAGGTGTTGCGTACCGTATTCTTGGACCAATTGCAGATGCCAATATCGAAGTTGATATGATTGTGCAAAATGTCGGTGTCAATAATACGACTGATTTCACCTTTACTGTTAACAGGAATGATTATAAAAAGGCACTAGGTATTCTGAAAAATACAGCCAGTGAACTGGATGCCTCTGATGTGACAGGTGATGATCGTATTGTAAAAATCTCTGTCATTGGAATCGGCATGCGTTCTCATGCGGGTATTGCCAGCAAGATGTTCAATGCCTTATCTGAAGAAGGGATCAATATAAAAATGATTTCTACATCAGAGATAAAAGTGTCAGTTGTCGTAGACGAGAAGTATCTGGAGTTGGGTGTTAGAACCCTGCATTCAGCATTTAATCTGGAAGATAGTGTCGACTTGGGAGGGTAGGACAGTATCGTTTCAGAAATAAAGTCATAAAAATGGACTAGAATTATATTAGTCCAATAAGGAAGTTTAAGGAGATAAGTAGATGTTGATATTAACACGCCGAGTAGGTGAGTCATTGATGATTGGTGACGAAGTCGTAGTCACCGTTTTAGGCATAAGAGGTAATCAGGTTCGTATTGGTGTGAATGCGCCAAAAGAAATTCCAGTTCATCGTGAAGAAATTTACGAGCGAATTCAGCAGGAAGGGCATAAAGATAAGTCAGACAGCGAAGACTGATAGACCCTAATTTAACGTCTGCACACAATTTAGCAGTTAATTATACTTTACTGCTATCTACCCGGTGGGTATTCTTGCTCGCCGTTTAGGAATTCAATAAAAAATGAGAAAGGAGAGGTGGCCGACAATTTCGTCTGGAACGAAATTGAACATCAAGCGAAGCGAAGATGGCCCCGAAGGGGTGGAGGGCAGGAGCCCGGAATAACGGCTGAAGGCGAACTGCCGAAAGGCAGTTTAATTCTGATACAATTTATTAAAATATCACTGCTGTCCCGTTAACCCATTTTCGTCATGCCGGAAACTGCGTAGCGGTTGTCCGGTATCCAGTAAGTAATTGATTTAACTGGATTCCAGATAATCCTTGCAGGATTTCTGGAATGACACA
>JACZSJ010000155.1 GCA_022574295.1 Pseudomonadota bacterium | reverse complement strand
CTTTTGTTGTCTTTGTAGGCCGGCAGCAGCAATATTGACTGCCTCTCTGGCTGTCCGCAAACTTGAAAGAACAATACTCGCTAAGATGCCTATGATCGCTATGACGACCAATAATTCTACAAGTGTAAATCCTTGAGATGTCGAAAAATTAGACTTTTGTCTTGTCAGCATAATATAAGACTTCTCGTGCTCACTGTATAAGTGGCGGAGGAGGAGGCACTTCGACAAGCTCAGTATAAAAGGGATTCGGTCACAAGTTGCTAAGTATATTTCTTCACTACGCTTGAAATCTACTAAGCACTCTCGACCCCGCCTCGACGCTTACTCCTGCACAGCAGGCGCATCTCCGGCTTTCGAATCCCACCACACAGAATTTAATTTCAGATATCAAAAGATATCGAAATTAAATTTGCGGAGAGGGAGGGATTCGAACCCTCGAACCGGTTTAACCCGGTTAACTCCTTAGCAGGGAGCCCCATTCGACCGCTCTGGCACCTCTCCAAATATGTATAAATTAACACATATACTCGTTTTTTTCATCTTTTCTTGGAGGCGTGGTAATATATACACCATATTATTGAATAACAATCACATGTATGAATAGAAAAGGAGTTATCGCTATTGTCGGCATTATAATTATCATCGTCGGAGGAATTTTCTTCA
This sequence comes from Pseudomonadota bacterium, assembly GCA_022574295.1. Classification (GTDB taxonomy): domain Bacteria; phylum Pseudomonadota; class Gammaproteobacteria; order Eutrophobiales; family Eutrophobiaceae; genus SMWN01. Next base: position 1,965 of record JACZSJ010000155.1, on the reverse strand, counting down.
TTGGAAATGACGATTCTGTCCAGGTACAAGATACTTCAATTGATACGCCAGATGAGGGAGACGTAGTTAGCTCCGTCCCGGCATATTTGATTAGCCCCACATTGCAAAATGAAGGCGCTGTTGCTGTGATAGATTTTGTTACGTTAGCAGAGTCCGGATATGTAGTAGTGCACAGGGCAACAGAAGATAATACGCCAGGCAGTGTTATTGGGAACTCAGATCTTCTTTCAGAAGGCAGTGCACAAAATATAACCATTGATCTTTCTGAAGACATTGCAGACGGAGATGTACTCTACTTTATGCTCCACCGTGATGATGGAAATGGCATCTATGAGTTCCCCGGGCCCGACGTCCCCATCACAACTAGTGACAGTCAACTTATCACAACTCGAGTAGTTGTTGGAATTGAGGGTGGTCTGGTAGTAACGGAAAAAGAAACAGAAGTCGTCGAAAGTGAAGAGGTTACGGAAGAAGGTACGCAGACAATAGTCATGTACACAGATAAGGGTTTTAGCCCCGAAACAATCGAAATAGAAAATGGTCAGACAGTACGATGGGTTAATGACAGCAGCCAAAACCTTTGGGTCGCGTCAGCAGTACATCCCACTCATACTCTCTATCCGCAAAAAGCAGACAGCGATTGCCTCGGAAGCTCATTCGATGCCTGCACCGGCATCGCTCCGGGGTCAAGCTTCGAATTTACCTTTAATGAGAGTGGTTCATGGACGTACCACAACCACTTGAGCATAGACAAAATAGGCACAGTCAACGTAGACTAATTTACAGTGACACTGAATAAAAAAGTGGACTCACTGCTTCGCATTGGTGTTGCCTTTACCTTCATCTATCCTCCGATATCGGCGCTGTTTAATCCTTTCGCGTGGATTGGGTACTTTCCTGCATTCGCACTCGGCATCATTCCTGATTTGGTCCTCCTTCACTTATTCGGGGCCGTGGAGATTGTCATAGGACTGTGGATTCTGTCAGGAAGAAATATATTCATCCCTAGTGCTCTTGCAACCGTCATGCTTATTGCCATTGTTATCTTCAATATCAGCCAAATGGATATAGTCTTTAGAGACCTCTCCATTGCGGCCATGTCCTTGGCGCTTGCCCTAAAACATTACCCCAAACAATACGCTTCCTAATTAATCCGACCATCATGAGCCTCCCCAAGAGATGAGGTTTTTGTATATACTAGAATGTATGCAAATACAGGACGAATTATCCAGCCACTTCAGGCTTGCAGAATCACAAAAAAGAGCTCTCGGAAAACTTAACATTACCACAGTATATGATCTGCTCTACCATTTCCCCAATCGGTACGAAAATATTGCCGACATAAAGCTCATCAAAGAGCTTAAAAAAGATGACAGCGCCATAATCTATGGCACCATTTCAGGACTCAAGATTCGGAAAGCATTCAAAAGCCGAACACCTATTGCCGAGGGGTATGTGGAAGATCCATCGGGAAAAATAAAAGTGATGTGGTTCAATCAACCCTACATCGCAAAAATGTTCCAGAATCGGGCATCTGTCAAAGTGGTCGGAAATGTCGCTGGCAGTGACAAAAGCCTCTATCTTGCCAATCCAGAAATAACAGCGGTTGACACCCTCCCCTCTCACGGTGGTCTGCTAGAGAGCGGCCCGGTAAGTGAGCAAACATTTCTTCCTGTCTACCCAGAAAGCAGGGGTATCACATCAAGATGGATGTATTATGCGATACAAAAAATATTCAACTCCGGCCTCATCGACAGACTAGAAGACCCTATACCAAAAGAAATACTGAAGCGGTATCACTTGCCGACACTTAAAACAGCACTCATTTGGATACATACTCCAAAGCAAGCGAAAGACAGTATATCCTCCCGTAAGCGTTTCGCATTTGAAGAAGTATTTTATATTCAGTTAGTAAAACAAAAGGACCGTCTTGCAAACACGCACGAGAAAGCTCTCCGCATAAAT
>JACZSJ010000154.1 GCA_022574295.1 Pseudomonadota bacterium | reverse complement strand
AAATTCTCACAAATGTTGGTAAAACTAATGGGGGCGGTCATACTCTTCATTCGTTGCCAACTGAGATACGTCCAAAAAGGACAACCCTCTTGGATTGCCTTAATTATCCCCAATTTGTTGATTAATCTAACATCTAGGTATTTTACTTATCTTGCTTATTTCTGAAAAACACTCTCTTTAGCCGGGCGAACATCTTCAATCGTATAAAACGCTTTTGGATTGAACTTCTTGATCAACTCAATAACTTTATTGGTTTTCTTTCGGCTGGCTATTGTATAAACAATATTAACATTTCCTCTAGCCCCTTTGGCATCAACAGTTGTCACACCAAACCCGTTCACCTTAAAAGCCTCTATAAGTTCGTTCGCTTCTTTGTGGGTTATAATCCTAATAAGTTCGTGACCAATCGCAAGCTTTTCTTCAATAATCATACCAACATACGTTCCTGTAGCATACCCTCCAGCAAAAGCAAAATAACATGCAATATTTGAAAGGTTTAAAAATATCTGACGAATAGCCAGTAACCATATTAACGTTTGGAAAAACCCTATAATAGGCACCAAGGTTCGCCTTCCCTTCGTTAAAAGCATTATTCTGATAGTATCCAGGGAAACGTCGCATACTCTTGCCATGAAAATTAATATCGGTAATACAACCCATTGAAAAACCGGGGTATCTATAATGAATATGTTACTCATTCAATCTCCAAAATTTAATTCTGATTTCTACATAAATTAAAATTAATCCACGTTAATTTATTATACTCTTAAATTCGTTTTTACAGTTGTTACAAATATCCACCAATGTCGATCCCATTTACTTTTCTTTTTGACCTTCAGGGTACCAATTCCAAGGTGTTGGCGCAAAGACCTTCCATAAATATAGAAACATTCTACCCCTCGCGCTTAATTGTGACAAGGCATAAAAAAGGACAGTCCAAGTTTATGAGCTGCCCTATAGATATGCCTGGTTTTCTTTATGCAAAAGAATTTTGAAGATATACAATGATATCTTTAGAATTATACATCCATTGAACCTTGCCGTCTTTTTCGATGCGCAGGCACGGGACTTTTCGTTTGCCACCTTCTTTTAATAATTCATTTCCGATTTTATCAGTTTTGGCATCGTGCAGTTCAATGTTGACATTCAACTTGTGAAGCGTCCGGCGCACTTTGACACAAAACGGACAAGCATGAAACTGATACAAAGATAAATTCTTAGATCGGCCGTCAACATCGCTTTGAGCATCAACAGATCTCTCGATCGGCTTTGGACGCGTTAGGGCATCAAAGAATACAACCAAGGCGCCTAATATTTTTCGAATATATTTCATAATTCCCCTTAGTTAAATGTGAAGTTAGCCTGAATTGAAAAGACGCAGTCTGCCTTCTGTGCCTTCTCGTGTAAATTTGTAGAAATGCCAGTGAGTGACACATGCATTCATGAATTGCGCAAAGCCTATAACGTCTCGTCGATAACGCAGACTGTTCTTGAAAAAATTACGAATGTAAACATCCCCCACCTTTCTTAAACTACGGTCTTTGAACAGCGTCCAAAACAGATTCCACAACAAGACCAAGCCAAATCCAAGAGTCGGAATCATTTTCCCTTCGTTGGCTTTGTCACATATCTGGGCCCTTTTTTGCCGGAATTCCGGAAATCGAAAAGTTTTGAAGTACCTGTCCATAAAGGCTTGCGGTGCGTAGAGCCGCTTGAGGAGTTCCCAGTAACCCTGCTGGAGTTCGTCCGGTGTCATTTGTTTGGGTGCGATATTACAATTTGGATCATCGAGTCTGAGGCGCCCTTCCTTCTCCATGCGTTTATAGAGCGGGGTTTTCGGTATCGCAATGAGAGTACCAACCATGGCCATAAGAATTCCATTGTTCTGAATAAACTGGTATTGCTCTTCAAAAATATTCTTGTCATCATTATCAAATCCGACAATAAATCCGGCCCTTACATTTATACCGGCTTTATAGATGCGATCTAACTTAGCTTCCATGGAGTCGCCTGCTATATTCTGAAATTTCTTTGTCTCCTTTAGCGATTCCATCTTCGGCGTCTCAATGCCGATGAAGACGGCCCGAAAATTCGCGTGATACATCAAATCAAGCAATTCAGCATCGTCGGCCAAGTTGATACTTGCCTCGGTCGACATCCGTAACGGATAATTATGTTTCTTTTGCCAAGGAATCATGAGCCGAAGCAGCTCTTTCGCAGCCTTTTTGTTTCCAATAAAATTATCATCAACGATCTAAGCAAAGCTATTTTTTCGTTTTGGGAAATAGCCGTTTCAGATACGGATTTTTTAATAAATAAAATCAGCAACACTAAAATGGAAATTAAGGAATGGAAAAAACAAAAAGAAATATATGTCATAAGTCACAATGATACAGACGGAATAACTTCTGCAACAATAATTCTCAAAACCTTAAAAAAACTCAATAAAACTTTCAACATAAAAATAATATAATTTTGAAAATATATTAAAAGATAGTCGTAAGTCCTTATCCTATAAAGGGATAACGTTTTAATATTTTTTTATAAAAAGCCATAATAATCAAAATACCATGGTCAGTTTAGTATGGGTTGGTCCGACTTTTTGCTTTCACGGTCATCATGTGTCTTTCTTT
>JACZSJ010000013.1 GCA_022574295.1 Pseudomonadota bacterium | reverse complement strand
TTACCCCGGCCAGTTAAAGATTCATGATGTTGATTCTTTTCGGTTAGAAAATTGCACTATCAGTAATAATAGTATCGGTGATGATGCCGTTCATATTGCGTACAGTCAGGGGACTATAAAACGTTGTGAATTTAAAAATACTGCATTTGATGCCCTGGATATGGATATTGTTGATGTAACCGTATCTGACTCAAAGTTCTTCAATATTGGCAACGACGCCATTGATTTAATGAATTCGAAAACTATGATCGATAATGTCAATATAGTCGGCAGTGGAGATAAATGTATCTCTGTTGGTGAGGCCAGCCAGGTAACAATACAAAACAGCCAGCTCAAAAATTGCCAGCTTGGTATTGCTGTCAAAGACCAGTCGATTGCACAGATCGAAAATATTGAATTTTCACTTGAACCAGGAAATGCCATCGCGCTATATCGTAAAAATCCGCGTTATAGTAAAGGCGGTGAATTACATGGTGACCGTCTTTTTGGAATTACGGATAAGGACATTGTTGTTGGCGATTATTCTGTCAATAATATTCAAAAAAGCGCATATCTACCTTTAAAAAATTCTGAGTATGAATAACGAAGATATTAAATAATGTTAAACAAAGATGGATTATGTGTAAGCTATCTTATACTGGCTTGTTCGATTTTTATCTGTTCTGGGTTTGCTTATTGGCTGTATCTAGATTCAGACATAGTGAAATTACGTGATTATCGTTTCAAACATCAAACGTTGCTTTTATATGAACGATTTGATGATGCTAAAAAATTACGCTCTGAGACACTGGTGTCAATTTTTGATGATGAGATTGATGAAATATGGTGGAATTTTATTTACAGTGCTGACGATGGCTATGTGAAACTTCGATTGTATTCAAGGCTACTGGCCGGAAACCCTGACCGTGAAATAATTTATCAGGAAATCGCCGGTACTATGGATTCCGCTACTGAGGAATTCTCAATTAAGGAAAGAGCTCGTTACTTGGCAGCATTAAAGGAAATTAAAGGTGTTCACAATGTTCTACTGGAAAAGTATGGCTTACTCGTTACAGTTGACGATGGCTGATTATGTAAAATTGGATTTTAATATATAAAAACCTTCGCTCTCATCTTTTGATGAATTACTAACTACATCAGGAAATATGTTCTAACATTGCATTAATTATTTCTGGGTTTGCTGCCTTGCCAGATTTTAGAGGCCTGTATCCTTACAGGCATGTATTAATATTAATCCAAACAGAAGGTACATCATTAATGCATAGACAACGGATTACAGACCTCGTTCTTTTTTCATCTATTTGTTTAATCACCTACCTTATTTATCTGCCAGGACTTGATGGTAGCTTTGTTCTCGATGATTATGGAAGTATCGTCGAAAACAAGCAGATACATGTCGAAAGCTTCTCGTTCGAAAATCTGTCGCAGTTATTCATTGGCCCCGATGGGCGGACACATATATTATCATCCCGCCCTGTTGCAAAGCTGAGTTTTGCAATGAACTATTTCATCGGTGGTCTTGAACCATATGGCTTTAAACTTGTAAATCTGCTCATCCATCTGTTTACCGCCTGGACTATCTTCCTGATTCTGAGCTGGATATTTCGTGCGGACAGACTACTTGACAACAACATCTATCATCCAGTTAAACCAGAATATGGTCGTTGGATTGCCCTGTTAACAGCCGTAATTTGGGTAATCCACCCCCTTAATGTCAGTACTGTTCTTTACTCGGTTCAACGGATGGCACAATTATCAGCACTATTTACCTTGTTGGGATTTGCTGCATATTTAAGATGCAGATTGTCTCAATTTGAAAATACCCAAGCAACAGGGCATCTGGCACTTTTTACAGGTTTATTTATTTGTTGGCCATTAGGCATGCTAAGTAAGGAAAATGCAGTTATTTTACCGCTGCTTTGTCTTGTTGCCGAAATCACGTTGTTTCGCTTTGGCGCAATGAGTGCACTATTACGCAGACTCCATCAGATACTTGTTCTGTCTATCTTTGCTACCGTGGTGTATTTATTAAGCAATCCTGACTTTATTTTGGGCTCATATCATGGGCGGGATTTTACGCCGGGACAACGGTTAATGACCGAATCACGAGTGCTCTGGACTTACGTTCATAGTTTGCTATTACCCGATCTTGCCCGAATGGGTTTATATCTAGATGATTTTTCATTATCAACAGGATGGTTGCATCCAGTGAGCACGTTGTTAAGTACTATTGCATGGGGTGCTGTATTTCTGATTGCAATTATTTTGCGATATCGCGTGCCAATATTGAGTTTTTCCATATTGTGGTTTCTTGTGGGTCATATCATAGAATCCAGTTTTCTTTCTCTTGAAATCGCCTTTGAGCACCGGAATTATTTGCCTGGTATCGGGGTGATAATGGGTATGTCATGGTGTGTATTGGTGCTGTATCAACGTCAGGAAAAATTGCGACCAGCTTTTAGATTAATCGGTATATTCATATTGATTTTGTTAATGACACTGACCTTAATAAGAAATCATCAATGGTCTACTGCTGGGGAGCATATAGAAACTGAAATCAGACATCATCCCCGGTCTTATCGTGCAAATGATAAACTGGCTAAAGAGTTAATGAAGGTCGGAAAATTTGCGGAGGCTGGAATTGTTTTGCAAAACATAAAACATACCATAAGACCTTTTGCAAATCACTATTTCAATCTACTGATTACTAAACATATTACAAATCAAGGTTTATCCGAAGAATTTTATCGAGAAATGGAAGATGCGTTTGCAAGCCAGAGAGTTCATCCAGACATTCTGAACGAGTTTACTCTATATCTTAGTAATGCAGATACTTATAACTGGTCAGATCCGAAAAGATCAATTGTCTTTGCAGATGCTTTATTACGCAATCGATTTTTACAGTCAAACAATTCAAAAGGTAAACTGAGTCTTATACTTGCCAAATTATATGGTGATATTGGTGATTATCCATTAATGTTGAAACATATGGAGATCGCCCATAAGCAATTTCCTAAAGATAAGGATATAGCTAAGTTGTATGATGATGTGATTAGTCACAAAATTCAGAGAATAAAGATAGTGCCTTAGTAATGATTGGTGAAAGGGAAGTTATAGTGTAATCATAGGTAGGGTGTTTTATATAATAGTGGTAAATATACGGTGTTCGGATACAGGTTGCGGAACAAAATATATGATTTATAAAGAATCAACTTAACGCATTAATACAATTCGCCGTGGCAATATAACTTGGAGGTGGAAGAGTGAAGCTGAGTATTATAATTCCAGCAAAGAATGAGTCTCATGGCTTGGCTAAGCTATTACCAGAGCTTAGAAAATACCATCCGGAATTTGAGATTATTGTGGTTGATGATGGTTCTGACGATGACACTGAACAGTTAGTTAAAGGCAATGGCTTCACCCTGGTGCGACATCCATATTCAAAAGGGAATGGTGCATCAATAAAAACAGGTGCTAGAACGTCTGAAGCTGATATTCTCGTTTTTATGGATGCTGACGGCCAACATAATCCTGAAGATATAAAGAAATTACTCGATAAACTGGACCAAGGGTTCGATATGGTGGTTGGTGCCAGATCTTCTTTGTCACATGCTAGTGTGGGGAGGTTATGCGCCAATACTTTCTATAATTGGTTTGCAACTTTTATGGTGGGACAAAAAGTTGAGGATCTAACCTCAGGTTTCCGGGCAGTTAAAGCTCAATATTTCAGAGAGTTCCTATATCTTTACCCCAATGGTTTTTCTTATCCAACAACATGCACCATGGCATTTTTTCGATCCGGTTATAGTGTTGGATATGTCCCGATTGAAACAAACGACAGAATAGGAAAGAGTCATATTAAATTGTTCAAAGATGGCGTGAGATTCTTATTAATCCTGTTCAGGATCGGCACTCTATATTCACCGTTAAAAATATTTTTTCCGACTAGTTTTCTGTTTTTTTGTACCGGGCTGGCTTATTACCTGTATACCTATATTACAATGGAGCGTTTTACTAATATGAGTGCCTTGCTGTTTACGACGTCGTTTACTATTTTTCTAATGGGTTTGATATCTGAACAAATTACCATGTTGCTGTATCAACGATCATCAATCAAAGATGAATGATAAAAAAACAATGTCGCCATTACGATTTGGATTCGGATCCAGCTGGTGCTTATGTGGTATGGTTTTGATCCCGAAGTTTATGGCCAGGTGTGTTGTAAATGCCGCATAGTCTTGCTATTTCGACTTAACTATTCTTGCAAAATTGATGTCATAAACGGTTCGGGTGAGGAGAATTTCTTTTTAAGAAGAAGTCCGCTAAGCATTTGTTCTTTTATTACTATATCTTTAAATATTAGTGTGTGCATTCTAGAGTTCCATAGCTGCCATATACCCCTGTACGGAATTTTCAACATTGAAATCCCGCGCCCGTTCGGTAACGTCCACCGCCTTCGGTGTGTCCAGGGTTTCTATGATCGCATGAGCCAGAGCTGCTGGATCTCCTATAGATACCAGGTGTCCCCACTTCCCGCCTTCAAGAATTTCAGCAGAACCACTGGGACAATCGGTAGACACCACCGACGTACCTGATGCCATGGCCTCGAGCAAGGCATTGGAAAGTCCCTCATACGCAGAAGACAGAACAAAAACGGTTGCCCGATGCATCCAAGCATAGGGGTTAGCAACAAATCCTGGAAATATCACATCATCTGCCACATTGAGTTTTTTTGCCAGGGCTTCGAGTTCAGTGCGTAGTCCCCCTTCACCTAAAATAACCAGGCGAACCGGTCGTTTGTTTCGAATCAAGGCGAAGGCATGGAGCAAATTGGGGAAATCCTTTGCCACACATAAACATCCGACGCCCAGCAGCACGGGCGGCTGCCCCGGGGCAAACCAGGGGTGTGCTAAAGGCTGCTTTGCCTTGGCCGCAATATAATCAACCGGGACAGGATTGTAAATGGTGCAGATGCTGTCTCGTCTTAACCGGGCAAACCGGGCAAGATCGTCCGCCACACCTTCAGACACAGCAAGGATTTTGTCCGCTCGACGATAAAGACAATGCATCGTCAAGGGTAGTAAATGCTGAAAAATTGCCTTACCCGGCCACGCAACTTTGCTGATGGTAGTACGCTCGGAAACATAGAGCCGAGTTGAGGATAGAACAAAAATATGGGCAACAATGGCGATAAAATTGTAAATATTTAGTGCCGACAAAAGGCAGCGGGGGCGTATACGCCGCAAATACGTAGCCAACTGTAACACCAGTTGAAAATAATAAAGATAATAAGGCTTTTTGTAGTGGAACCATCCCTGAATTGGACGCAGATCCACAATACGAACGGCCTCGGAGACATCCTTGAGGAACGGCCCTTCCTCACTCACGACCAATAAATCTACAGCAAGACCCTGTTGAGAGAATCCGTTTGCCAGACAGATCATCACGCGCTGCGTACCACCATCATCACATGCCGTCGGTAAGAACAGCGCAACATCAGAAACTGGAAATGCAGTAGGGATTTTTGCAAGCGGAATAATCATATTAGCCAAAGCTGTTTTTTCCATACTGTGCCTTATTTTTCTGTTGAATGATGGCGTGCCTTACGCGCCTCAACGAGAATAGTTTTTCCGTTCTCTCCCTCTCGGATCATGTCATCATCCCCTTGAGCAAAAATCCTTTCAACCCTGAAGCCACAAGATTCGACCAATTTACACAGTTCATCAGGCGTATAATGTCGCTCATGATGCACATAGGTTTCGCGATTAAAAGGAAGAAGTACTTCATTGGGAACTGACACAATTAGTATTCCATCTTCAGCTAGTGATTCATGAAAAGAGCGTAAGACCGACTTTGGTGCTTTAACATGTTCGATTGTTTCAAACGATACAATGACATCGAAGGTGTCTTCCTTCAGGTTCAAGGCAGTAATATCGGTAACGCCAAAATCAATTTCAGGGGCAGAATAATGACGCCTGCCATAGGCTATACCCTGTTTCGATATGTCTAGGGCAGTTATGGAAGCAGCGCGACTTTCTGTTGCCAGGATATAAGCCCCATAGCCTATGCCGCATGCAGCATCAAGTACACGCGCATCACCAGGTATCCTGTGGCAACTGAAGCGGTATCGTCCCTGATGACTACGTGGTATTCCTGACAAGTCAGGGGCAACTTCGCGTTCGGGGCATCCATCACGTAGATTTGCTATTTTTCGTTCTTCTCTGGAATAACGTAAATGGTATTCAAAGGCGGTTATGTTCTTGCGCAAAAAATTACGCAAAAATAGAGGCATAAATGATGTGACTCTTTTTACCAAGCCGCCACGCCACGGTAATAGGCGCATAGTTTTTCTCCTGAGTTTAATAAAGGTGCTTCGGAACAAGCCCGTTATAAAAATATTTCCTTTACACTCTTGTAATCGGGGATGAACTTGATACTGGCATGAGTCCATATCCCGCAGCGATATCGAACCAGACAGAGCGCTAGTATATGCTGCACACTCATGCCCAGAGTCGTGGCGACCGCGACGCCGATTGCACCATAGGATTGTACCCAGATCAGGCCGCAGCAAACACTTATTGCAGCCGAAATTATTGAGACCAAAAATAGTATTCTTTGTTGTCCCATCATCACCAATGTATAACTACAAGATCCTGTATAGACATTTACTACCTGCCCCAGACTCAGAATGATTAGGACAGTGGCACCCGAACGATAATAATCCCCGAAGATAAAGCCAAGCAGCATATCACCGAAGAGCATAAACAGGATTAAAATCGCGATTACGGGAAGGGTAACAAGCGTAGCTGTCGTTCTCAGGATCCGTTCGAGTCGTTGTTTCTGCCCTTGCACCTGCAAGCGGGCAATCAGCGGTGGAACAATTGCATCAATAATAGTGAAGAATAGACCTATCAGGGAAACTAGGCGTACGGCTGCGCCGTAAATCGCGACCTCCTCATCAGATCGAAAGGCGGCGAGGATCCACAGATCAGATTGTGCCATGACGAAGAGGGTCAGGGAAAAAAACAATAAGGGCCAGGAATGATTGACAAGCTCCCGGTAACTGATGCTTGACTCACCTGACAACTTGAAGATATGGAACTTGCGCGACAGTACCCAAATCGCCAGGATAATATTGACTGTGGTCGCCACAAGTATCCAGGGAAACAACTGTTCCAAAGACGCGTGCCCTGATATAAGCCAGTAGAGAGCCACGAATATAAAGCCGAGACTCGCAGTTATCAGGCCATTGAAAAACACAGTCATAGGGATATCCTGATAGGCACGAAAAATCTCGACAAGCAGAGACTGGATGGCCAGTAATATCAGCAAAATGGCAATATAACCAATCACCATTCCCAGGGTATTCGAATGAAAAACATGTTCCGACAGCCACGTCCCCATCCCGGCATAAAATCCTGTGGCGATGACCACAGCAGCCAAGAGCACCAGCAATAAACTTCTCTGGATTAGCCGGGGTATATAATCCTGTTGTTTGCGACCTATGGCTTCGGAGACGAACCGCAACAGCGTATTTTCCAGACCCATACGCGCAAAAATAGCCAGGAAGGTAGCAAGATTGAAGGCAAGAAAGTATATACCCATGTCACCCGGCGATAATAATTTTGCCAACAAGGCCGATAATAGCAGGCTGATAAACGCGATGAGCAGTCTGCCGACAAGAGTCCAACTTCCTCCGACAAGCAAGTATTGTTTGATGGAGATGTTGTTTTTCATAGTGTGCTTGTTGAAGGAGAGTTTAACACCCTGGAACATATTGCTTCATCCCAGTCGAAACATAAATATTCAACAGAATCTTGCTGCGCTTTGATCAATTTATATCGCCCGATTTCAGGATCGGAATATAGATTTGTAATGGTTTTTTGCCAGGCATCCTGATCAGATAATGACAATAAGCAGATCGACGGAAGGATTTCCTGGTGTTCGGGTATATCACTGGCAATGATGGGGATATGATGTCCCAATGCCTCCAGGACAGCATTGGGGGCGCCTTCATGTAGCGAAGGGAATAGCAGAACATCGATATTGCACCATATTTTTTCTACTTCGACCCAGCCCATAAAACTCACGACATGGCTAACATGCAATTCTTCAGCCCGTTGTCGTAAATCGTCTTCATCGGGACCCCTCCCATACAGATATAAATGTATATTTTCTGACTTTATACGGGAAAACAATTTTATCAGGAATGCCTGATTTTTGCGTTTTTCGAGTATTCCGACACAGGCAAAACGTAATGGGGTATTGATATTAAATGTTTCACGAACTGCGGATTCGGTGACGTTATTACGCAAAATCCCGGAGGAGTCCGGGTGGACCCATCGATGTCTTGCGATAACCGTGTCGCAAAGTGTTTGTGACACACAATAGAGCCGAGTTCCCTGAATCGCCATCGCCTCGATAAGTAATTCTGTCTGTAATATCCAGCGTGGCCGTTTTTTGATCTGATGATTTTCAAGCGTATCCGCCCGTAAAAACAGGCTCAGCGGTATGCCTTTGATAAGACGCAGTGGTTGCATAATCAATGCGTAATTGGGAGTAAACGCAAAACAGTGCGTTATTTTTAATTTGAACCCCAGATAGAGCAGAAAAACCGGTGCGAGCAGATGAAATACTGCCCAAAATAATAATGTATCGGTGTAACGTTCTGGCCACGGAAATTTATGATGCATACAAGAAGGGTGATTGATGGGGAAAGCGACTACCGATAAATAGTGAACTTCATGTCCGCGATCTAACAGGGCATTGATGGCTCGAAACAGGCGCTTGCAAAACCCGCCGGGTTTTGGACGATAATAGCTGGTCAGTACCCTGGCTTTATTATTTTCGGTTTGTTCCATATGGAATCATTGCTTTATAGTCAAGCTGTCGTTTTCTGCAACCACATCAGATAGACAAAGATACTCCACAAGCGATGACCATGGTCACGCCTCTTTGCAATATGCTCAGAGAGTAGTCGTTCAATAAATTCCTTGTTCAAAAATCCAAGTTCGCCACCAAGCATTTGTTTCATGTCCGGCACAAGTTCGCTCCTGAGCCAATGATTAATGGGTACTGAGAATCCCTGTTTACGACGTTTCCAGATAGACTCTGGCAATAGATCAGCATAGGCAGCGCGTAGCAGTTTCTTTCCGCCAAACCAGTTCCGATGCCAATTGACAGGCATTGAAAAAGCAAGCTCAATCACCTTGTGATCAAGAAACGGAGCACGTGTCTCCAGCGAATACGCCATGCTGGCGCGGTCGACTTTAAGCAAGATATCCTGCGGCAAATAAACCAGGGCATCGGCCACCATCATCTCCAGTATGTCGTCGTTATGGCATGATTCCGGTAGGGGTGGTGGTGTGTGGCCTTTGCTGGCAAGCTCAGGAGACAACTGTCTAAAATTATCTGAGGAATACAGCGTAGGGGCAATATAAGGACGTTCAGTCTCTTGTTTGTCTACTGTATCCAGAAACAAGTGCGCCTTCTTTAGTACACTTCGACTGTGATGAGAAAACGGTTCAGGGATGGAGCGAATCAGTCTTTTCAAACCGCTTCGGGCAAAATTGGGCATTCTGGTATACAACCTGAGTAGTGCCCGGGCCTGATAACGCTGATAGCCACTGAATAATTCATCACCACCATCACCCGACAAGGCCACTTTGACAGACTCTGATGCCAGTTGTGAAACCATTGCCGTTGGTAGCAGTGAGGAATCATAAAATGGCTGCCCCACATGTTCGAAGAGAAGTTTTTTAAGTAGATCCCTGTCCCATTCATGTAAACAACGCTCTTTATGTTCGGTCTGAAACAGATTTGCTACAACGCGGGCGTATTCTCTTTCATCATGGCTATCGTCATCGAAACCAATAGTAAAGGTTTTGGGTTTAACCTTTAATTCCTCGGATAAAATAGCGACGATTAGCGACGAGTCGACGCCACCAGATAAAAACGCTCCGACTTCCACATCTGCAACCAGACGTTTTTTGACTGCTTCCTGTAAGTGACTACGCAATAAATCCATAGAGGCTCGCTTGTCCTTGGGTACGGTGTTGGCAATATTCAGTTTCCAGTACTGTTTTTCCCTGATTGTCTTACCCGGCGTCCAGAGAATGTTGTACCCTGGTAAGACTTCACAAATATTTTTGTATGCTGTTTTACCCGGCAAATAAAAACCATAGCGTAGGTAATCTGCAGTACTATCCATATCTTCCTCTCGGCGGGTATCACTGATACACGAAAGCGTGGGGAGTTCCGATGCACAGCAAAGCCCCCGCTCATCAGTCTGATAATAAAGTGGTTTTTTTCCTATCCTGTCACGTGACAACAATAATGTTTTTTTCTCATTGTCCCATAGACAGAATGCCCACATCCCTTCCATCCGTTGTATGAAGTCTTCACCAAAATGGATAAGACCGGCGAGGATGACCTCGGTATCACCATTGGTTCGAAACTGCCAATGTGGTAACAGTGATCGGCGTAGTTCCTTGTAGTTGTAAGTCTCTCCGTTATAGGCGAGCCAGAAACGTCTACCAGGATCGCTCATGGGTTGTTTACTATTGGATAAATCAATGATGGATAAACGTCTGTGCCCCATCCGCCAGTTCGTCCCGCCCGTCACGCCCTCATCGTCAGGTCCTCGATGACGTAAGCGCTGCAATGCAGCCTTGGAGCGTTCCAATAATAGACTGTCGTTTGCAGTAGGGTTATATAAAAAGAAGAATCCGCACATAGGCTAACTAAGGAATCTGCTTTTCGGTATCGACAGCATTGAAATATAACTCTGAATAGTGCCCGGCACAGTTCTCCCAGGTCAGTTTTTGATTGATTATATATTGTCTGCCTGCCTCGCCCAATGTTAGACGTAATCCAGGATTATTTATAAGCTGTTGAATGCATTGTGCCAATTGGTGTGGATCCCCGATATCAAATAGCAAGCCTGTTTTTTCAGGTTTTACAAAGTCTGTAACGGCGTCAATTTTACTAACGATAACGGGCAAACCCGCCGCCATTGCCTCAATAACGACATTAGGTCTGCCCTCGCTTTTACTGGCCAGGATGAATACATCGGCCTTCGCCAGTTCACTGAATACTGCTTGCTGTACCAGTGACCCTTTAAATATCACATGTTCCTCAATCCCCAACTGCCGGGTTTGTGCCATAAGCTGTTTCTGTTCGTGACCATCGCCAATAATGGTCAGAGTACAATTATCACAATCGGCCACGGCGGTGATGATCGTATTGATGGATTTTCGTGGTATCAGGCTTCCCACTGTGATGAGCTTTAACGGATGGTCGGTGGATTTGGCATGGCGATGTATATCAAGTAAACCTTGATCCACACCATTATGGATGATCTTCAGTTTATGTCTCGCAAAAGGATAAAGCATACACAATTCATTATGTACGCTTGCGCTTACGCAAACCACATATCGGTTGCTAGCAAGACAAAGTCTCGTGATGAGCCTGTCGATGCGACTTTGTTTTAACCGCGTTATATCTCTCCCCCGGGTTGTCGTTATCACCGGCTTGTGCATGATTAATCCTGCAATACCAGCGAGCATCCCGATAACTGACCAGTTTGCATGAATAATCTGCACGTTTCTGGCCTGTTTTAGTAAGGCAAAAAACAATGCCCATATGAAAAAGGGGATTAGCAGGGACAACCATGGTTTCTTTTTTAATGCTACCGGTATACCCCCCGGTTGGTGTGCCAATATCTGCCACTTTATCGGGGCATAACGAAACAATTTAAGTGTGTAGGCCCGTGTTTTGTTCGTCCGTCTGGAATGGTTATTGTGATTATCGTCGGGTGTCAATACCATCAACGAATGCTGTTTTGACAGGTAGTGCGCCAGGTGTTGCACAAATATGCCGCTCTGCGCACCGCCCTCAATTGGAAAAGAGGTGGAGACTAACAAGACGTTAAGCAAGCTGTTTTTTTTAATCATTCTAATCTGAAATAACAAGAATCAAGCCGCATTTTCATTGCTCTGGAATTCAGGAAGTTATTAATTGCTATTATTTAGAATTAATTTTCTTTGTCATCATGTTGAAAATCTCAGGAGTTGCAGCAACGATATTTCCTGTTTTCATATAGTTTTCGTCACCGCAAATATCACTAATCATTCCACCTGCTTCTTTTACTAACAATGCACCTGCAGCAATATCCCAGGGTTTTAATCCAAGTTCCCAAAAACCATCCAGCCTGCCACAGGCAACATAGGCAAGATCTAACGATGCTGCCCCAGCTCGTCGAAAGCCAGCGGTCATAGGGAAAAGTGCTCTGAAACCGTTGAGATATTCATCCAGCCGTTCCTGCTCTTTAAAAGGAAAGCCGGTACCAAGCAATGCGCCTTCCAGATGTTTTTGTTTGCTGACACGTATACGTCTGTTATTCAACATCGCACCTCCGCCACGACTTGCGGTAAATAACTCCTGTCGTAGGGGATCATAAATAACGGCTTGATCGAGTTCGCCGCGATGCTGTAGTGCAATCGAGACCGCATATTGAGGAAAACCATGTAGATAGTTTGTGGTGCCATCCAAGGGATCTATGATCCATAAATAAGGACTATCGCCTTGCCGACCACTTTCTTCGGCTAAAATCGCATGATTCGGATATGACTTGTGGAGTGTCTCAATGATGACTATTTCAGCCTGCCTGTCCACTTCGGTGACAAAGTCATTCCTGCTTTTTTTTGTCACAGGCAAATCCTGTACATGATCAATTTGCCGTATAATTACATCTCCTGCGGCGCGCGCTGCACGGATTGCAATATTGAGCATAGGGTTCATAAACAACTCCGAAAAAATGATGGAAATAATAGTAACGGGTATTGTAATAGAACTCTGGGAAATTACCTCATCAATTGAAATGGAATATTAAACCGGGAATCTGTAAATGGTTGAAAATTTAGTAGACAATATCAGAGTAGTGATGGTTGAAACCACACATCCCGGAAATATTGGTGCTGCTGCAAGAGCCATGAAGGCCATGGGATATAAAAATCTCTATCTGGTAAAGCCAAAGATTTATCCCAATGCAGAGGCAACGGCGCGTGCCGCAGGTGCGGACGATATTCTCACAAATGCAGTTGTTTGTAACTCGCTACAAGAGGCTTTACAGGGATGTGTCACAGTTATCGCAAGTTCGGCCAGACCGCGCGCCATTTCATCTCCCGTCTTCACCCCACGTGAATATGCATCAAAATTACACGAAATGGTAATGCTCGGTCCTGTGGCCCTGGTATTTGGCCGGGAAAGTTCAGGTCTCAGTAATGAAGAACTGGAACACTGTAATGTGATTTTGCAAATACCTACGAATCCTGATTTTAGTTCCCTGAACGTGGCATCAGCCATACAAATATTATGTTATGAATTTATTCAGGGTTTGCAGTGTTTAGAGGCAGAAAAAACGGACAGAGAAAAAGTACAATTAGCCACTGCAGATGAAATGAATTATTTTTACGATCATCTTCAGCAAAGTATGATTGATGTCAATTTTTTAAATCCTGAACAGCCGAGAAAACTGATGCGGCGTTTAAAATCTTTGTTTAATCGTGCCCATCTCGATGAAAATGAAGTGAGTATTTTAAGAGGATTTCTGGCAGCAGTTCAGGAGACGGCGACTGAAGGAAAGAAGAATGAGTGATGAAGATTAAATAATTTACATCTTCAGGAGACAAAACTGACGATGTCATTACCCTCCTGTTTTACTTCCAGTTTGCCAATCTCCCATGCCGTTTCACCTGACGCCTGCAAGCAGTTGATTGCCGCATCTTTATCTTTTTCCGAAACACAAACCACCATGCCCACACCGCAGTTGAACGTGCGATACATTTCTTGCGATTCGATATTCCCTTCTTTTTGTAGCCATTCGAACACGAGGGGCAATATCCAGCTTCTTGTGTCTATGACCACCTGAACATTGCCGGGAATGACGCGTGGCAAATTTTCTAATAATCCGCCACCGGTGATATGAGATAAGGTTTTTATATCACATGTTTTTAGTAGTTGCTTAATAGATGTGACATATATTTTTGTCGGTTCGAGCAGTATTTCTCCCAGTGTTGTGTCAGCAAATTCCGTTGTCAGATTATCACTGGAAACTTCGAGGACTTTACGGATCAGGGAATAGCCATTGGAATGTGGTCCGCTTGAGGCGATACCGATCAGAATATCCCCTGCCTGAACGGTGCTACCATCGATAATTTCATCACGTTCAACAGCCCCGACACAAAAGCCTGCCAAATCATATTCTCCACTGGCATATAGTCCTGGCATTTCTGCTGTTTCACCGCCGATCAAGGCACATTCTGCAATCTTGCAACCCTGTGCGATGCCATTTATTACATCGCTTGCAACATCAATATCCAATTTTGCACAGGCAAAATAATCCAGAAAAAATAAAGGGGTCGCGCCCTGGACAAGAATATCGTTCACACACATCGCCACCAGATCGATACCTATGGTCTTATGTTGATTCATCTCAATGGCGAGTTTTAACTTGGTGCCGACACCGTCCGTTCCCGAGACAAGTACAGGATCCTTGTACTGCATGGCTCCGATGTCAAAAAGGGCACCAAAACCACCCAGGTTTCCCATCACGCCTTTGCCATGTGTGGATGAGGCTGAAGATTTGATTCGATCAACCAACCGATTACCACGTTCGATACTGACGCCGGCATCCTGGTAACTGAGGTTTTGTGGGTTCTTTCTTTTCAAGTCGCAATGGTATCGGGGAGTTAGAGTCATCGCAATCCCTGAACCTCATTCCTGAGCCTTATTTCCTATGCTAAATTCCAGAATGTTATTCCTTGACTTGTGATCAGCTCTTGAATAGCGTGCGGGCTATGAAAGTGTTTTTAAGCAGTTTTTTAATGATACTCCTGTTCTACGCCTTATCTTTTTCCCCTTTAATGGTCCAGGCCGTGGTTGTGACTGGTTTATATGAGGCTGAGGTTCCGGTGTTAGATCAATCAGCAAGTAGTCGCAAAAAGAACATGGCTGCAGTCTTGCGTGTCGTGCTGATAAAACTCACGGGCGACCGTCAGGTACCTTCTCGTAACGGGGTCACCGAATTATTGCTGAATGCAGATCAGTATGTGCAACAATTTGAATATCGAACCAGGGATGAAGCAGGTAAACAACAACTCACGCTATGGGCGCAATTCAACAGGTCTTCATTAGATAAGATCTTGCACGAAGCTGCGATACCGGAATGGGGCAGGGAACGTCCATCTACCCTGGTCTGGTTGGCGGTCGGTGATGCCCGTGGACGCCGTCTGACGGGCTTGAGTGATATTTCTGGCTATGTGGAGAAGATGGAAGCGCAGGCAAAAACCAGAGGCATTGTGCTGATTCATCCACTCCTTGATCTGCAGGACACGGGCAAATTACAGGCCAGCGATATCTGGGGTGGTTTTCAGGAACCTGTGCTTGCTGCATCCGGGCGCTACCATGCAGATGTCATCCTGACAGGCAGGATTGAATCTGTTTTACCGGAATTGTGGGAGGCTCACTGGATAGCCTACATTGATGATCAGGCATATACCTGGATCACCCAGGGAACGGCATCGGAAACTGTACTGGATGAAGGGATAGATGGCCTGGCTGACGTATTGGCAGAACGCTATGGGCAGGCGGGCACCTATACTCGCTCAGACGAAATAGAAATTCTCGTCAATGATATTACTGACTATAACCAATACTCAAAGGTATTAAATTATCTCGAGTCACTCAATTCGGTGACCAATGTCGAGGTCAAAGAAGTCAAGCTGGGCAGTGTGGTTTATCTTCTGACAACCCGGGCAGATATTTTTGTGATATCAAAGGCAGTTGATTTGGGGCATACCCTGGAGCAGATCAGCGCAATGAGTTATCGACTAGTAGAGTAGGGTTAGCCAAGTGAGTGATGCACAAAAATGGTTGCTGCTCGGAGGCACAATTTTTTCAGGTTGGCTCTTGTATCTTTTGGCGCCCATATTGATGCCATTCATTGTCGGTGCGCTGTTCGCTTATCTGGGTGATCCACTTGTTGATCGGCTGGAAAAAACCCGACTCTCAAGGACCTTATCCGTCGTGATTGTTTTTGGAACCATGATAATGTCTGGACTTATCTTGTTACTTTTCATATTGCCTCAACTGGAAAGGCAGATTACAGGGCTGGTGGTACGTCTTCCTCAGTTTATTAGCTGGATACAGGAAAATATGTTGCCACGATTGATAGTGATATTAGGACTGGAGCCAGGCAGTCTGGATTTGGTTGTCGTCAAGGATGCCTTTGCCAACAACATAAAAGATATTAGTGGCATCATGGGCCGTTTATTGGTCAAATTAACTCAGTCTGGTCAGTCACTGATTGTCTGGTTTGCTTATCTGACCTTGATCCCGGTCGTCACTTTTTATTTACTCAGGGATTGGGATATTCTGATTGGCAAGGTAAATGATTTGATCCCGAGGCCCTATGAGAGACTGGTCAGTAAATTAGCAAAGCAATGTGATGAGGTATTGGCTGAGTTTCTACGTGGGCAGCTTCTCGTGATGCTGGCGCTGGCAGTTCTTTACAGCGTCGGGTTGTGGATAGTTGGACTGGAATTTTTCCTGTTGATTGGCATGTTGGCTGGTCTGGTCAGTTTTGTGCCTTATCTTGGTTTTATTGTCGGTATTGGTGTCGCTGGCATCGCCGGGTTCATGCAGTTTCATGACATCATTCATCTGGTGTACATCCTGATTGTCTTTGGTGTCGGTCAGATCATCGAAGGGATGGTCTTATCGCCTCTATTGGTCGGAGACAGGATCGGTTTACATCCTGTGGCAGTCATTTTTGCTGTGATGGCGGGGGGTCAATTATTCGGGATTGTAGGCGTGTTGGTCGCATTACCAGTGGCGGCAGTCATCGTGGTATTGCTTAGGCATGTCCACGAACGCTATCTGGAAAGTAACCTCTACACAACGTGAACAGTACGTTATGAATCAACCACTTTCGGGGGTACAAATCCCGCTTGAATTTGGCTTTCGTGAAACTGCAGACTTCGGACATTTCATCGAAGGACCAAACACTGAGGTCTGTAAACTCAGTCGATCGATTGCCCTTGGTGAAACATTTCAAAGTGTTTATATCTGGGGACAGGCCGCTACCGGCAAGTCTCATTTGCTTCAGGCAGTATGTAATCTTGCCAGTCAGGCTGATCTGAAGGTTGCTTATATTCCGTTAAGCCAGTATGCAGAACTCAGTCCGGAAATGCTGGAAGGCTTGCATCATTTACATATGGTCTGTGTTGATGATATTGATTGCATCGTAGGACAGCCCGAGTGGGAACAAGCCCTGTTCCATTTGTACAATCGATTAAGGGATCAACAGAGACCTTTACTCATGACAGGCGCAAAAGGGCCCAGGGATCTGGCATTTCAACTACAGGATCTAAAGTCCAGGATCATTTGGGATCTGACCTATCACCTGCAACCATTGAGTGATACGGACAAGATCAGTCTGTTACAGAAAAGAGCAGATACACGTTCGTTTGAAATCTCTGCAGAGGTCGCGGCGTATCTGGTCAAGAATGTCAGGCGTGATTTACCGTCATTATTAGCGTTGCTGGATAAATTCGACCAGGCAACACTTGCTGAAAAAAGAAAACTGACTATCCCGTTTGTGAAGTCACTGATACAGGACATATAGCATGTTGATTGTTTATGAGACGAGTGTTTTAGTTACTTCAGCAAGTCGCTTGCCCAGGGCAAAACAGAGTTTCTTTTCGTCTTCAGTTAACTCAAGTTTATCATCCGGTCCTGCCGTATGACTGGCACCGTAAGGTGTGCCACCGCTGGTGGTGGTGAGCAGTTCCGGCTGGCTGTAGGGGATCCCCAGAATCATCATGCCATGGTGTAATAATGGCAACATCATGGAGAGCAATGTACTCTCCTGGCCACCATGTAGACTCGCTGTGGAAGTGAAGACCACCGCAGGTTTCCCAATCAACGTCCCTGATACCCAGGCATCACTGGTACTATCCAGAAAATATTTTAATGGCGCAGCCATATTGCCGAAGCGGGTCGGACTACCCAAGGCAAGCCCTGCGCATTCCGCCAAATCTTCATGCTGCACAAAAGGCGGGCCACTTTCCGGAATACTGTCTTCGCTGGTTTCACAAGTGGCTGAAACTGGCGGCACAGTGCGAATTCTTGCCTTGATGTCCTTGACGGAGTCAATCCCTCGGCTAATTTGTTGCGCCATTCTGGCCACGTTGCCGTTACGACTGTAATAAAGAACCAGTATCTCTGTCATGGTCTTAGGTGTCTGTCGGATTATGGATGATTCTACTGCGGCAGTGAAAAAACTCCTCACTTTCCCGCTCTTTTACATGTGGCACTTCCTTGTGCCACACCCCTTCGGGGCGGACTTTGTCCGTGCAAATCGGCAATCCTGCCGATTTGTCGTTAAATAGACTCACTATTCGCCTCAAAATATCAAAAAAGTGAGAATTTTTTTCAATAGTCTCGCTACGAACACCATAGTCCGACAGACACCTAGAGTATATCAAGTACACTTTCCGGAGGTCTGCCAATAGCTGCCTTGCCGTTGTTTACGACAATTGGTCGTTCGATCAATATCGGGTATTCAACCATCGCTGTAATCAGATCATCTTCAGACAAGCTTGTATCATCAAGGCCGGCATCTTTATAGGCACTTTCGCCTTTGCGCAGGAGTTCGCGCGCTGAGATATCCAGATAAGACAATATTTGTTTTAAAGTCTTGGCGTTCGGGGATGTTTTCAGGTATTCAATGATTTCCAGGTCTACATTTTGTTGGTTCAGGATGTCCAGTGTTTGTCTGGATTTTGAACAACGGGGATTATGATATATGGTGACGCTCATAGCGATTCCTCAATGCATTTTTTTTGAATGGGTGAAGCATAGGTAAAGATTCAGGCGATGTCATTAGAGAACAGGTCAATCGGTCATTTATTTTTAATCTTCAAATCTGGCGCAATCTGGCTATTTTGTTTTGTTCCCTATATTTTTCAGCAGTTTTACGCACGTCGGACGATGCAATCAGCATCCTCGCTGGCCTACACGACACTTTTGTCACTGGTGCCTTTAATAGCCGTGATGTTCAGTTTTTTTAGTAATTTGCCCGTATTCAAGGATTTAAGTGAGATCATTCAGGAGTTTGTTTTCAGTAATTTTGTTCCGAGTTTCGGTCAAACGATTCGGGATTACCTGATTAATTTTTCGATTAAGGCATCGCAGCTCACGACAACGGGCATTATCCTGCTTGTGATAATCGCCCTGATGCTGATGTCCACAATCAATAGTGCACTGGACAATATATGGCATATCAGCAAACGGCGTAGTTTGATTGGCAGATTTCTGGTGTATTGGGCAATCCTGACACTCGGTCCAGTATTGATAGGCATCGGTTTTTATTCAACATCTTACTTGCTCGCACTACCACTCATAGAGAGTGTTGATAGTGCGGTAATGATCAAATCCAGATTGTTGGCATTAATGCCATTTTTTACTACAAGTATCGCGTTTACTTTGTTGTATATCCTGGTACCGAATACCAGCGTGAACACCAGGCATGCGATTGCAGGTGGTGTTACTGCAGCCATTTTATTTGAATTGGCTAAATATGCATTTGGTTTGTATGTAAAATCAGTCCCTACTTATCAGGTGATCTATGGTGCCATGGCAGTCATACCTATGTTTTTGATCTGGATATATGTTTCATGGTTAATCGTTCTACTCGGTGCACAGATCAGTTACAGCCTCTCGGTATTCCGACTGGAAGATAAAGGCAAACATCATTCTGAAATTCGTTGGGGTTTTCTGGATGCTTATCAGATCATTGGAGAATTGTGGTTGGCACAAAAACAGGGAACTGGAAGGTCAGTGATGCAGTTGAAAAAATTGGGCGTTCGAATTACCCACACATCCATGAACGAGATTTTTGATTTACTCATCAAGGCAAATTGGATTAGTAGAAACGCAAGTGGGCAGTATTGTCTGATCAGAGATCTTGGTGAATTAACTCTCCTGGATTTGTATAAAATACTACCGTGCAAGTTACCAAGTAATATGGGCAGTCCTGCCAATAAATGGCAGAACTCTTTAAAGGGTGTGTTCGCCGATAGTGATGCAAGTCTGTCGGTGGCCTTGGCAATACCAGTGAATAAAGCGCTGAAGTATGCTGAATGATAAAAGCGGATTAAATATTTCTGACGTTAAAGGGCTTCATTGTCTGGTGACAGGTCGTGTGCAGGCCGTCTGTTTTCGACTATCGACACGGGAGCAGGCTGATTTATACGGATTAACAGGCTGGGTAAGAAACCTTCAGGATGGTCGGGTTGAGGTCATGGCCTTTGGCGATGAGCAACAACTAGATAAGCTTAAACAGTGGTTGAAATCCGGGCCAGCCATGGCACGGGTTCTTGATGTTGAGAATGAAACTATTGCATTTCAGGAGTTCGAAGGGTTTGCTATTCGCTAGTAGAAGTATGTATCTTTAATTTACAGGTCAATCAAGTGGGCGAATCAATCTGCTTATTTGCTAATTTTTTTTTTATAAAGCCAACGACATCTGCTAACGAGAGTTCAGAATTTTCACTGTCAGTTCGTGACCTGTATTCGATTGTGCCGGCATCGAGTCCGCGTTCCCCAAAAGTAAGACGATGGGGAATACCGATTAACTCGGCATCGGAGAACATTACACCAGGACGTTCTTTACGGTCATCGAGAAGTACTTCAAGTCCAGCGTCTTGTAGTTCCTTGTAGAGATCCATGACCGCATCGCGTAAGCGTTGTGACTTGTGCATATTAATCGGAACTAATGAAACCTGAAATGGTGCAATCGCATCGGGCCAGATAATGCCGTTATCGTCGTGATTCTGTTCTATGGCGGCGGCCAATATTCTTGAAACACCCATTCCATAGCACCCCATGGTCAATGTCTGGGCATCACCATTTTCATCCAGACAGGTGGCTTTCATCGTTGTGCTATATTTTTTGCCTAACTTAAAGATATGTCCAACTTCTATGCCACGGGCAATATCAAGTTCACCCGAGCCATCAGGTGCAGGCTCACCTTTAACAACATTACGAATATCCACTCCCCGTGGCTCAGGTAAATCTCGTCCCCAATTAACGCCGGTAAGATGTTTCCCGTCTTCATTTGCACCGCAGACGAAATCAGCAACGTGCAGCGCACTGTGATCAACAATGACTGGAATATTAATATTGACCGGACCGATTGAACCCGGGTTGCAGTTTAATGATTTTTTAATTTGTTCGGCACTGGCAAATTCAAGCGGGGTTGCAACCTCAGGTAATTTTTCTGCCTTAACCTTGTTGAGTTCGTGATCTCCCCTGAGCACCAATGCAACAAGTTGTTCATTCTGGCCCTGGGCTGCCTGACCTTTCACCACCAACGTCTTGATGCATTGCTTGGCTGCGATTTTTAGAAAATGGCTGACATCTTCAATGCTATGTTGTTCGGGTGTCTCAACAATGCTGAGTGTCTCTTTTGGGGCATCGCGTGTACCTTCAGCCCTGGGTGCTTCGGCGAGTTCAATGTTCGCGGCATATTTTCCCTTTTCGGTAAAGACGATTTGGTCTTCCCCGGAGTCCGCCAGCACGTGGAATTCATGGGATGCATTGCCACCGATATTGCCACTATCGGCCTGTACTACGCGAAACTTCAGGCCCAGACGTTCAAATATTCGGGTATAGGTGGCGAACATTTGTTCATACGTTTCCTGTAATGATTCGTCTGTCAGATGAAAGGAGTATGCATCTTTCATCAGGAATTCACGTGCGCGCATGATGCCAAAACGTGGTCTGACTTCATCACGAAACTTGGTTTGTATCTGGTAAAAAATAGCCGGTAGCTGCTTATAGCTTCTTATTTCTTTCCGGATTAGATCGGTGATGATTTCTTCATGCGTGGGTCCCAGGCAAAAATCTCGCCCGTGCCTATCCTTGAATCGTAGTAACTCAGGCCCATATTGATCCCAGCGCCCTGATTCCTGCCAAAGTTCTGCAGGTTGCACGCCTGGCATCAATAGTTCCTGCGCACCAATACGATCCATTTCTTCGCGGATAATGGCCTCTACCTTTCGGAGTACACGTAAGCCCAGTGGTAGCCATGTGTAAATGCCGGAGGCAATCTTGCGGATCATGCCTGCCCTCAACATCAGCTGGTGACTGATAATTTCGGCTTCGGCAGGAGCCTCTCTTAGCGTGGCAATCAAGTATTGAGAAATTTTCATTTGTCTTGGCGCATTCGTCTCTGCTATTAATTATTTTTGGATGCGTATCTTAGCTTATACCCAAACTATCTGGAAATGCAGGCTTCAGCAAGATGAGAGACAATTATATTCAAGGCATAAAGCCGAAGGACTAGTCATTTATATCCATGGATGGATTGTATGCAGAAAATGTATTGTTACAGGGATGTAACTTAGTAGAGCAATGCAGGACGCCTATACGGACATAGGCGGTTGAAAATGTCAGGAACTAATTTACCAGCAATTGCCGAGGAGCAATTTTCTGTCTGTCCAGGGTTTTAGAACGAAGGCGATAATTGCTTATCACCACCAGATAGTTTGGGTATCACTGGCTCGAAGGGTGAACTCTCAGTTATTTTTTTGCCAAATTATATTTGAATCCGCTGAATGATTTTCTTTTTGTGCATGGCACAACTTGACCTGAGACGAGAATATAAGTAACTTTCCAAGGTTTACATTAATGAAATTTAAAATCGACAGGAAACAGAATATTGAGTAAAACAAAAGAGGTGCTTCGAGGGGCGGAAATATTCGTTCGCGCCCTGAAAGACGAGGGAATCAAGCATTTGTTTGGTTATCCTGGTGGTGCCGTGTTACATATCTATGATGCATTGTACAAGCAGGATGATGTTGAGCATATTCTGGTGCGTCATGAACAGGGGGCAACACATGCTGCCGACGCCTATGCGCGTGCCACGGGGAAACCCGGTGTGGTGCTGGTGACATCAGGCCCCGGGGCAACCAATTGTGTCACAGGTATTGCCACCGCTTACATGGACTCTAGTCCCCTGGTTGTTTTCACGGGCCAGGTGCCGACACACCTGATCGGTAATGATGCTTTTCAGGAGGTCGATGCTGTTGGTGTGACTCGCCCATGCGTAAAACACAATTTCCTGGTGAAGCATGTTGAAGATCTGGCGTCTACCATCAAAAAGGCGTTTTATGTGGCGACGACGGGTCGACCCGGGCCTGTGGTCGTGGATATCCCGAAAGATATCACCGCAGATAGTTGCGAATATGAATATCCTGAGCATGTGGACATGCGATCCTATAAACCTGTCCTGAAGGGACACACTGGACAGATAAAGCGTGCGGCTGATTTGATTGCCACCGCCAGAAGACCAATGATCTATTCGGGTGGTGGCGCCATCCTGGCGAATGCCGATAAAGAATTAACGGTGTTCACTCGACACCTGGGTTTCCCGATTACCAATACACTGATGGGTCTGGGTGCGTATCCCGGCACGGACAAACAGTTCGTCGGTATGCTGGGGATGCATGGCACCTATGAAGCAAACATGGCAATGCATCAGTGTGATGTGTTGATCGCTATCGGTGCTCGTTTTGATGATCGTGTCACGGGAGATCTGGAGCAGTTTTGCCCCTCGGCAAAGATTATACATATTGATGTGGATCCATCTTCCATATCCAAGAATATTCCAGTGGATGTTCCCATTGTGGGTGACGTCAAGCATGTCTTAAGTGAATTAATTGCTTTACTTGAGAACAGAAAAGATCTGCCGACTGAAAAGGACCTCAAACCATGGTGGAACCAGATCAAGGAATGGCAAGGAATTAATTGCCTCGCATATGATCGTAACAGTGAAATCATCAAGCCACAGTTCGTCATAGAAAAGCTGTATGAGCTGACCAGGGGCGATGCCTACGTTACTTCGGATGTTGGTCAGCACCAGATGTGGGCAGCTCAATATTACAAATTTGATAAACCAAGGCGGTGGATCAACTCAGGTGGTCTGGGCACCATGGGTTTTGGATTGCCAGCTGCCATGGGTGTTAAGAAAGCCTTTCCAGATGAAACGGTTGTCTGTATTACAGGAGATGCCAGTATTGTCATGTGTCTGCAGGAGCTTTCTACCTGCCTGCAATATGGAATATCGTTCACTGTGATTAATTTGAATAATCGTTACATGGGGATGGTCAGACAGTGGCAGGAATTTTTCTATGAGAGTCGTTATTCACATTCTTACATGGAAGCCTTACCTGATTTTGTCAAGTTGGCCGAGAGCTATGGCCACATTGGACTGCGTATCGAAAAATCTGCCGATGTAGAATCAGCTTTAAAAGAGGCACTACAGGAAAAAGAAAAAGTAGTCTTCATAGACTTTATCACTGATAAGACGGAGAACGTTTATCCGATGATTGCAGCAGGTAAGGGACATCATGAAATGCACCTGTCACCGAACAGAGAGTTGGCCTGATCATGAGACACATACTTTCATTACTGATGGAGAATGAAACAGGTGCATTGTCGCGTGTCGCCGGTTTGTTTTCAGCGCGTGCGTACAATATTGAATCATTGACGGTTGCGCCAACGGAAGATCCTACTGTCTCACGCATGACTTTGGTGACATCAGGTTCAGATGAAGTGATAGAGCAAATCACCAAGCATCTGAATAAACTGGTTGATGTGATTAAGGTGATTGATTTGAATGAGAGTCGTCACATTGAGCGTGAGCTGATGTTGATCAAATTACAGGCCAGAGGTGAAAACCGGGAAGAAATCAAACGACTGGTTGATATTTTTCGTGGTCGAATTATTGATGTCACAGAAAACACTTATACCATAGAGATGACAGGTGCTGGTGATAAGCTGGATGCTTTTATCAGTGCATTGGAAGATGGGGTCATCCTCGAAGTGGTGCGTTCCGGGGTGTCAGGTATCGCACGTGGTGATAAGGCCATTCAGTAGATTTATATTATTCCATTTTAATTTTTTTTGAGAACTAGAGATTTATGAAAATTTATTATGACAAAGATGCGGATCTCTCTCTGATCCAGGCCAAAAAGGTTGCAATTATTGGGTACGGTTCACAGGGGCATGCACATGCGAATAACCTGAATGATTCTGGTGTAGATGTTTGTGTTGGTTTACGTCCAGGTTCCAGCTCTGCGGCCAAAGCAGAATCTGCAGGTCTAACCGTCAAATCCATCGAGGACGCGGTGGCATGGGCTGATGTCATCATGATACTTGCACCGGACGAACATCAGGCAGCACTGTATCGTGATCAGGTTGCGCCAAACTTGAAAGAGGGCGCTGTATTGGCTTTTGCCCATGGCTTCAACATTCATTTTGAACAAATCGAGCCGCGCGCTGATCTGGATGTCATAATGATTGCACCGAAAGCGCCGGGACACACAGTCCGTAGCGAATTCGTAAAAGGCGGTGGTATTCCTGATTTGATCGCAATTAAGCAAGATAAATCAGGTCAGGCAAAAGCTATTGCCTTATCTTATGCGTCGGCGATTGGTGGTGGTCGAACAGCCATTATTGAAACAACTTTCAAAGATGAGACAGAAACTGACTTGTTCGGTGAGCAAGTGGTTCTATGTGGTGGCACTACAGCCCTGGTTCAGGCAGCTTTTGAAACACTGGTCGAAGCTGGATATCCGCCGGAAATGGCATATTTTGAATGTCTTCACGAGCTGAAGCTTATCGTTGATCTTATGTACGAAGGCGGTATTGCAAATATGCGTTATTCCATTTCCAATACGGCTGAGTACGGAGATGTAACTCGTGGGCCACGTATTGTGAATGAGCAAACTAAAATTGAAATGAAAAAAATTCTTTCTGAAATTCAAAGCGGTGAATTTGCAAAAGAATTCGTTGCTAATGTGGGTGAGTTACCTGCTCGCAGGGAAGAAATGAAAAAGCACGATATTGAAATTGTGGGTGAGAAACTACGTTCGATGATGCCATGGATTAAGGCAAATCAACTGGTTGATACAGAAAAGAATTAAAATTTTAATCTTTATTTACAATAGTCTGATGACGGAGATAATTGACAAGGCCCTGTCCTGCTTATATGACTTTGATTTATTCAGGTTGATGCGTGCCCAGTAATCGTTATCCATTCATTGCCAAAGAAGGTTGGTTACTTTTGTTTGTGCTGGCCGGGTTGATTTTGCTGACTTTTTATTTTGTTAGCAGCATCGTATCGTTCGTTCTGGCAATTATTTTTTGTTTTTTTCTATTTCTATTAAGGGATCCGCAGCGAACAATTCCATCTTTACCGCTTGCCATTCTCAGCCCGGTAGAAGGAAGGGTTATTCTAATAGATGAAGTGGATGATCCCTGGCTTAATCAACAGGGGATCAATCGACAGGCGAAAAGAATCAGGATAAAGATGTCTAGCCTGGATGTATACTCCCTGCGTAGTCCCGTTGAAGGTAAGGTAATGGAGCAGTGGTCAGAAAAATGCAAGGAAGAAAATGGACAACGTAAATTCGCTTTCTGGATTAGAACGGATGAAGGTGATGATATCGTGACTGTATTCAGATTAAGTCCTTGTGCTGCGGCCTGTTTTCGAATCTACATCCAGTCTGGTGAGCGGCTTGGTCAGGGACAAAGGTGTGGATATTTATATTTTGGTGGCACAGTTGATATATACATTCCTGAAAATTCAAAACTGGAGGTTGAACCCGGTCAAACGATTACTTCAGGTGAGGATGTTCTTGCATACCTTGTTCATGGGAGCTCAGTGAGTATGATTAATGACAAGAACCCGCATGGGAAAAATGCCGTTGCTGGAGATGCTGCTTAGAAGCACATGTATCATGGGTATTGACTGTTAACATTGGGAACCAGGGCAGAAATAGTTTGAAACGGCGTCGCGGTATTTATCTTCTTCCTAATCTGTTTACCACGGCAGGCCTGTTCGCTGGTTTCTACGGCATTGTCTCAGCCATGAATTCACAATTTGAAAGTGCTGCCATCGCTATTTTTATTGCCATGGTGATGGATGGTATGGATGGACGGATTGCGCGTTTAACAAACACGCAATCCGACTTTGGCGTTGAGTATGACAGTCTGTCCGATATGATTTCATTCGGTTTGGCAC
The DNA here is from genome assembly GCA_022574295.1 of Pseudomonadota bacterium. GTDB lineage: Bacteria > Pseudomonadota > Gammaproteobacteria > Eutrophobiales > Eutrophobiaceae > SMWN01. Next base: position 7,675 of record JACZSJ010000013.1, on the reverse strand, counting down.
CTTCTTTGATCATGTATCAGTGGGTCTTGTCCGGGATGGGTAAACTAGGTTGGCTTGCGGCTTTTGTTTACACAGCTTCAACTGCACTCAGACTTGCACGATTCAATACCCAGGCTGCCAGTGAGGACAAGCGGTTTTTTCAGGGTTTACCAAGTCCTGCTGCTGCTGCCTTGCTCGCGGGGATGATTTGGCTGGGCGAAACACAGGAGTATGTAGATGTCGAAAATCTGGCGATCTGCGCATTTCTACTTACGGTGATCGCTGGAATATTGATGGTCAGTAATATTCGGTTTCACAGCCTCAAGCAAATAGATTTTAAGGGCCGTGTCCCATTTGTCAGGATATTATTGCTGGTATTATTGTTCGTATTTATTGCCAGTGAGCCACCGCTGGTATTGTTTTCTATTGCCCTGGTTTATGCCATATCGGGTCCGGTGATGACACTCCTGTCTATCCGCAAGCACCGTGCAGCGAGAAAACTTCAGGAATCTTCCGACAAGCAAAGTTGATGGGCAAAGTTGATTTATTGAAAAACATTTGTCTAAAGAACTTGCAATAGTTGCAAGTGTCGTTATATTTCGTATTGTAATGAAAACAATCAGTCAAACATTTCAACCCTTTTTACACACCGGATATTCATTTGGTGCTTTGCTACGCTTGCTGCCCTGTCGGGCAAAATAGACCACCTCAAAATTTTTGATTTCAATGTGTGTGTAGTTCATTAACACACGACAAATTCGTTTAAGCTTTCGCGTCCTTACGGTAGTATGGATGCAAGGTTCGGAGCAGGATAATGCAAGACAAATTAATAATATTTGATACAACACTTCGTGACGGTGAACAAAGTCCCGGTGCGTCAATGACCAAGGATGAAAAAGTTCGTATCGCCAGGGCGCTTGAGCGCATGAAAGTGGATATTATTGAGGCTGGTTTCCCCATCGCCAGCCCCGGTGATTTCGAGGCCGTATATCAGGTCGCAGAGGTAATTCAGGACAGTACGGTTTGCGGACTGGCACGTGCACTAGATAAAGATATCGATCGGGCAGCGGCTGCCTTAAAACCAGCCAGATCATCAAGGATCCATACCTTTCTTGCGACATCTCCTATTCATATGAAGGAGAAATTGCACATGACGCCAGATCAGGTTGTGGAGCAGGCGGTGCATGCTGTCAAACGTGCACGTAACTACACGGACAATGTTGAATTTTCGCCTGAAGATGCAGGTCGATCAGAGCTTGATTTTTTATGTCGTGTACTGGAGGCCGTCATTGATGCGGGAGCGACCACAGTAAATATCCCGGATACGGTGGGTTACAATTTGCCGCAGCAATTTGGTGAATTGCTCAAACAATTGATTGAAAGAATACCAAATTCTGACAAGGCAATATTCTCGGTGCATTGCCATAATGATTTAGGATTGGCTGTGGGTAATTCACTGGCAGCAGTCATGAACGGTGCCAGACAGGTAGAATGTACGATTAATGGTCTGGGCGAGCGTGCAGGGAACGCATCATTGGAAGAAGTTGTCATGACTGTGCGCACTCGTCAGGATGTGTTTCCTTGTGATACGACTTTGGATACCACACAGATTTTGAACTGTTCACGTCTGGTTTCAAGTGTGACAGGTTTTCCCGTGCAACCAAATAAGGCCATTGTTGGTGCGAATGCCTTTGCCCATGAAGCGGGCATACATCAGGATGGCGTACTCAAAAATCGCGAGACCTACGAAATCATGCGAGCTGAAGATGTCGGCTGGCATGCCAATAGAATGGTCTTGGGTAAGCATTCAGGTCGTAATGCGTTTAAATCCAGATTATCTGAATTGGGGGTCGAATTTGAACGTGAAGAAGATTTGAATGCAACGTTCAATCGCTTTAAAGAGCTTGCAGACAAGAAACATGAGATCTTCGATGAGGATTTACAGGCATTGGTCACTGACACCTTTCATGAAGCCACCATGGAGCGGATCAAACTCGTCTCCATGAAAGTAACCTCAGAAACAGGTGAAATTCCTGTCGCAAAAGTGACCTTGTCGATTGATGGTGAGGAGAAACATGCCACCTCTGACGGAAGTGGGCCGGTCGATGCAACTTTTAAGGCCATAGAGTTGGTTGTGGATAGTGGCTGTAAACTGGAACTTTACTCGGTGAGTAATATTACGACTGGAACAGATTCGCAAGGCGAGGTCACTGTCAGAGTTGATAAGGATGGCAGGGCGATCAATGGTCAAGGTGCAGATACGGATATTATCATTGCTTCTGCAAAGGCTTATATCAACGCCTTGAACAAAGCTCAGGAACAGACTGAACGGGCACACCCCCAAGTTTGACATGACAGGGTTTGAGATTAAAAGATTTGAGATAACATCATGGGTTTGACGCAAACACAGGAATATTATCTTCAAACCATGGGTGTGGAAGTGTATTGGTCAAGAAACAGGGTCATTGATGAGCCTGTCTCCAACTCAGACGAAGAAAAAACAGCATCCGCTCGAGTCCCGGAAACCTCCAGCCAGGAAAGTAAATCCTGGAGAGATTTGCAACAACGCGTTGCATCATGCCAACAATGTGAACTCCATCGTGGAAGGACTCAGACGGTATTTGGTGTAGGCGATCATCAGGCAGATTGGTTAATTATTGGAGAAGCACCGGGTGCCGAGGAAGATAGACAGGGGGAACCTTTTGTTGGGCGTGCAGGCAAATTACTGAACAGTATGTTGTTCGCTCTGGGCTTGCAAAGAGAGCAGGTGTTTATCGCAAATATCCTCAAATGTCGTCCACCAAATAATCGGGATCCGAAACCGGAAGAGGTTATCGCTTGCTCAAGTTATCTGAGAAAACAGATTGATTTATTACAACCGAAAATCATTCTTGCGGTGGGTCGTATCGCTGCCCAAAATCTGATGAAAACAGAAACACCCATCGGGAAAATGCGTGGCCGTCGATACCAGTATGCTGATACAGGAATACCCGTAGTGGTGACTTATCATCCTGCCTATTTGTTGCGGTCACCACGTGAAAAAAGGAAAGCATGGCAGGATTTACAACTGGCAATGCGGGTTTATCAGGAAACAGCATGAGCGCCGTACTTAAACAATCAACAATCGTATTTCGTCCCATGTCAGAAGTAGATCTGAAACAGGTGATTATGATTGAAGAAGCTGTCTATGAATTCCCATGGTCTGCAGGTATCTTTCGGGACTGCCTAGGTGCTGGTTATTGTTGCTGGTTGATGGAGTTAGATAATTGTGTCTCAGGATATGGGATTATGTCTGTGCTTGCAGATGAAGCGCATATCCTGAATCTTTGTATCAAGCCTGATTTGCAGAATAATGGTCTGGGAAAAGAGATGCTTGATCATCTGATTGAACTGGCAAAGGGTCATCACGCAGATGTCATGTTTCTTGAAGTGCGACCATCAAACGGACAGGCATTAAAAATCTATGAAAAATCAGGTTTTGACGAAGTAGGCAGTCGCAAAGATTATTATCCTGCCAAATTCGGTCGTGAAGATGCCTTGATACTAGGTAAACAACTCACAGATCGTTTGTTAGTAAATCATTAATGGAAAATGAGTGTGACCAGAAAACCGAAAATTGAGAAGTTAAATAAAGAAGATTTTCCGACCATTGAAGCGTATATAGGAAATACGCCCCTGGTCAGACTTCAACGTCTGCCAGGCGACACCAGCAACATCATCATGGCCAAGCTGGAAGGCAATAACCCTGCAGGTTCAGTCAAAGACAGGCCCGCGTTAAGTATGATTAAACATGCGGAGGAACGGGGAGATATTAAGCCTGGTGATACCCTGATAGAAGCGACCAGTGGTAATACTGGCATTGCTCTGGCGATGGCGGCTGCGATTAAAGGCTACAGGATGATTCTGATTATGCCCGAGCATATGAGTGAAGAAAGACGTGTCGTTATGAAGGCGTTTGGTGCGGAGATTATCTTGACGCCTGAGGAGGGTAGTATGGAAGCAGCGATAGATCTTTCACGTGAAATGGAGTCAGACAAAAAGGGGATTGTTCTCGACCAATTTTCAAATGAGGATAACCCTTTGTCTCATTATGAAGGGACGGGCCCTGAAATCTGGCGTGATACACACGGTAAGATTACACATTTTGTCAGTTCTATGGGCACCACGGGAACAATCATGGGGGCTTCTCGTTATTTCAAAGAGCAAGATCCTGAAATCCAGATAGTGGGAGTGCAACCAGCTGACGGCGCTCGTATTCCAGGCATTCGACGTTGGCCGAAGGAATATCTACCAAGGATTTATGATGAAGCAAGAGTTGATAGAATTATTGATATTGATCAGAACGAAGCAGAAGAGACAACCATTGCTTTGGGCCGGGAAGAAGGTCTTTTTGCAGGGATATCCTCGGGCGGTGCCATCGCTGCGGCATTGAAGCTATCAGCGGAGCTTGAAAATGCACTGATCGTTACCATCATATGCGACCGGGGTGATCGTTATATTTCCACTGGTGTCTTTAAATCATAATTGTAGAAAATAGACAAAAAAATGAATCTGCTCGTTTTTGACATTGAAACCATCCCGGATACAGATTCCGCAAGAAAAATTCATTCGCTGCAAGGATTGACCGATGCAGAGGTTGCCGAATCTATGTTTGCCCAACGCAGGCAACAAACAGGTGGCAGTGAATTTCTTCGACATCATCTACAAAAAGTGGTCGCCATATCGACAGTCCTCAGGACATCAGATAAATTAAGCGTATGGTCATTAGGCGATGTTAGTTCACCTGAAGAAGATATTATCCAACGGTTTTTTGATGGGATTGACCGCTATACACCCATGCTGGTTTCCTGGAATGGCAGTGGTTTCGATCTGCCGGTCTTACATTACCGTGCATTGCTGCATGGAATTAATGCTTCACGTTATTGGGAAACGGGGGGCGATGATCAGAGTTTTAAATGGAATAATTACATCAGCCGTTTTCACGAGAGACATACTGATTTGATGGATGTGATTGCAGGATACAATCCTCGCGCAAGCGCGCCCCTGACAGAAGTGGCCAGTATGTTAGGTTTCCCTGGCAAGATGGGTATGGATGGTAGCAAGGTGTGGGATAACTACCTCGAGGGTAATATTGAGGGGATCCGAAATTATTGCGAGACCGATGTGCTAAATACCTATCTGGTTTTTCTCCGTTATGAACTTATGCGCGGGCAAAGATCTGCGACATCTTATGAAACAGAATGCGAACGCGTCAGGGACATGTTACAGGAAGAAGGCCAACCTCACTTACTAGAGTTTCTAGGTGCCTGGAATTAATTAATTTCCCTGTAGCTATCGCTTTTCATTCCTAAACTCAGAATCATTCAACTTAGCTAGTTAGACATTTTAAATCATTATTTATGATGGCAAGACGGCGTAAGAAAATTCCGCAGGAACCTGTCTCTGCAAAGATAGAGTCTCTCTCTCATGAAGGCCGGGGTATTGCGCATGTCGAGGGTAAAACGGTCTTCGTGAATGGGGCGTTGCCAGGGGAAGAGGTACTGTTCCAGTATAAAAAGCGCCGTTCAAAATTTGATGAAGCACATACACTGGAAGTAAAGAACCCGGCAGCAGAACGTATTGAGGCCAAATGTGAATTCTTTGGTTTATGCGGTGGTTGTAGTCTGCAACATATGCAGCACGATTTTCAGATTGAACACAAACAATCCGTCTTGATGGAACAGTTAACGCACATTGGTAATGTTGAACCTGAGTCCGTTATCCCGCCATTAACTGGACCTCAATGGGGCTATCGTCGCAAGGCTCGATTAGGCGTTAAGTATGTTGAGAAAAAGGGAAGAGTGCTGGTCGGGTTTCGGGAAAAATACAGTCCGTTCGTAGCGGATATGAACCATTGTGAAGTATTGCATCCTTCTGTGGGCTTGTTACTTGGACCGCTACAGTCGTTAATTGCAGAGCTATCTTTAATCAGACAAATCCCACAAATTGAAGTTGCTATAGGCGATAAGGTCACGGCGCTGATCTTCAGACATCTTGCCGATTTTAATGATGAAGATATTAGTAAACTCAAGGCATTTGCAGAACAACATAATATTGATATCTATTGTCAGTCTGGTGGGTTGAATTCGGTTATGCCGTTGGAGGGTACAAAACCGAAAGAATTGTCTTATTCGCTCCCGGAATTTGATGTCACGTTGAAATTTCTACCGACAGATTTCACACAGGTCAACTATGAAATCAACCGTGTAATGGTACATCGTGCCCTTGAATTACTGGAAGTGAATAGTGAAGATCGGGTGCTCGATCTATTTTGTGGAATCGGTAATTTTACTTTGCCTTTGGCTCGCAGGGCATTCAGGGTACTTGGTATTGAGGGTGACTATGGATTGGTTGAACGTGCAAAACAAAATGCCACTTCTAATAATATAAACAATGTGGACTTTCGTGCCGTTGATTTAGCCAAAGACCAGATGAATGAAGATTTTCTAGATGATGGTTTTAATAAATTACTTATGGATCCAGCGCGGACTGGTGCGCAGGAAGTGATTCAGAAGATGGATCTGTCATCAATAAACAGGATTGTTTATATTTCCTGTAATCCAGCGACCCTGGCACGAGATGCGGGGATACTGGTTAATGAAAAAGGCTTTACCCTGAAACAGGCAGGCATTATGGATATGTTTCCTCATACTACGCATGTTGAATCCATTGCTGTGTTTACTAGCCAAAAAAAATGAAACAGGGAAAATAAACGAATGCTGGATAAAAAACGACGAACCTTCGTTTTTTATTTATGTGCCGCTCTAATATTTATTTCTGCCTGTACTCAAGAAGATAATCATGCGATCCGGTTCGGCTTGGAATCAGCCCCCGTTACACTAGATCCGCGCTTTTCAACAGATGCTACTTCCTACAGAATCACACGGCTAATTTATCGTAGTCTGGTTGATTTCGATGATAATTTTCAATTCATTCCCGATCTCGCAATCTGGGAAATGCTTGGGCCTAAACAATATCGTTTTACATTAGGAAACAGCGGCAGAAAATTTCATCATGGTGAAAGATTAACGGCCGATGATGTGAAAGCGACTTATGATTTTGTGCTGGAGAACAAGAACGCTTCTCCACATCGAGGTTCCATTGATGTTATTGAAGGCATTACAGTGATTGACGAGGACACCATCGATTTTATTCTAAAGCGTCCTGACCCTTTATTTCCCGGAAGGTTAGTTATCGGTATATTACCAGCAGCATTGATAGCCTCAGATCATCCATTCAATCGACAGCCCATCGGCAGCGGCCCGGTCGAGTTACAAGACTGGTCGAGTGATGGTGATCTTTTATTAAAACGCCAAAGTGATAACCAATTATTAAACTTTATTACCGTTAAAGACCCAACGGTGCGCATATTAAAATTATTACGTGGCGAACTGGATATCATACAGGGAGATATCCCCAGAGAAATGCTTAGCTGGCTTGAGAAACAGGACAAGACGCATATTGAGAAAGCACGGGGGAATACCTTCACATATATGGGTTTTAATATGGCAGATCCTGCCACCAGTCAGCTTCCGGTTCGTCAGGCGATAGATCAGCCGTAGGCTCTCACCGGGGAAAGGGCGTCGCTCCGGCAGCAGCCGCTCGAATTCGACCCGGTCCAGCGACCGGTCCGCCCAGACGCGGGCGAGCCCGCCCG
>JACZSJ010000012.1 GCA_022574295.1 Pseudomonadota bacterium | reverse complement strand
TTTCTTTCGTTTGCACAAAGAAAAGGTACACGCCGCTAAAAGGCGGAATCACTACTTAATCGAAGCTAACCCCCCCCCTTGACATACTAAATATGATATATATACTTTATATGGTATGTGGCTCATTTATGAACACCGCCGTGTTTCTCGGCAATTAAGCTCAATACCAGACGAAATATTGAAGAGATATGAAAAATGGAAAGATCTCGTTACCGTTTCCGGCCCTGAAGGATTACGCTTAATTAAAGGATTTCACGATGAATCTCTTCGTGGTGAATGGAAGGGTTGCCGATCATCACGATTAGGATTGAAGTATCGAGTCATTTATAAAATCGTACGGGGTCAAGTACTAGTGCAGATCGTAAATATTACTGCCCACGATTATCGAAGAAATGAATATGAAAGATTATAAAATTGCGAAAAAACAAATCAATGTCTCTGTTGGAGAGTCCGTCCGTATCATCCGAGAATTACAGGAGATGAGCCAGAATGATTTAGCAAAAATTGCGGGGATCCCCCAATCTACTATCTCTGCGATTGAAAATGATCGAGTGAATCTCGGTGTTGAGCGTGCCAAGCACCTTGCCCGCGCACTTAAGTGCCATCCTGCGGTCTTGGTTTTTCCTAATTGGGACATTAAACACGAAAACGCAGCATAAGCAGCCAGCGAAACCAGCCTGAAACGAAGCGAAAAACTAAAAACCCATGTAAATGAATGCTACGAGAAAGGAAAAATACAAGAAAAATTAGGCGGATATCAACCGCAGTGCCGCTACAAACCTCAGAACTTGAACCGTGAGTTCAAGTGGGAACGAATTTTGACATATCAGGCTTCCCACGAATGGACATGCACACAACGTCACAAATAATGTCCCCTGGTAATGTAGAGTAGGCTCAAGTTACCACCAGCCTGTTGGCGAACACTGCAGAAGATACCCATAACTGCTCGTCGCTACTACAATTCAGCGTCGTTAAACTTTTAAATTCCTATCTGATTACCCTTCATCAGGGCATCGTCTATTTTATTCTGTAAGCGACGGATCAAACCGTCTACATTCGAAGTATAGCTCTCGTTTTTAATTTTGTATGCAAGCATTTCATGTGCGATATTTAATGCTGCCAGCACCGCAATCCGTTCACTACCGATGACTTTCCCCGAGATTTTTACCTCCTGCATTTTGTCATTAAGCAGGCTTGCTGCGTCATCTAACAGCTCTCGCTCCTCATCGCTACATGCAATGAGGTATTCTTTATCAAGGATGGTGACGCTGGCAGGCTTTGTTTCACTCACGGACGCGTTTCCATGGAACGTAGTCTGGAAATCATTGATTCAATTCGGGTTCTGGCCAGTTCTGTTTTTTCTATCAGCACAGCACGTTCAGTGACCAGATTATTCTGCTGGCTACGCAGGGCGGTGTTTTCTGATGTTAATTTACCGACTGTGCTGATTAATTCATCAACACGAGTTTCCAGTGCTTTAAGATCTACCGTTTCGTTGTTTTGATCTGTCATGATTTATCCCGAAAAATTGTGCCTGTCTGTGGTCAAAAATCCCTGATTATTTGTTATTATTCATGCATCACTCACCCAATATAGAGCGACCGGTGGTAGCGGTCAAGATATACAAGGTATATACACGGTAAAAGCAGTATAGGTACTATAAATTTAGAAGTAGATTCACCGGATTTCCCATTAAAATTTGGTTCATCCTGTGAATCTAAGCTTAGGTATTCCGAAATTATTGATATCATGCAAGATTATGATGCGTTAAATGAAATATTAATCGCCTCAGGGGCCGGGATTCACGCATCAGAATGCCATGGTTTTCTATGTGCGTTGGTTTGTGGCAATGGGCAGGTTCAGGAACAACAATTAAGGGACTATTTTTTGCTCAATACTGATGAAATCGTTAATCCGGAGGAATGTTTTATCCAATTAAAGGCGTTGGCTGAAGAGATTGAAACGCAGATGTACTCATCCGATCTCGAGTTAGCGCTGTTACTTGCGAACGAAGATGACTCGTTGGCAGAGAGAAGTCGTTCACTTGCCGAATGGTGTCAGGGATTTATGAGTGGTCTCGGTTTGTCTGGGGTAAATCAGGGGCAAATTCCCTCTGAAGCAAAGGAATTAATTGATGATTTTTACAAAATAGCCCGTTTGGATACCGACAACGAAGATGGATCAGATCGGGGGAATGACTTCGCCCTGATGGAGCTGACTGAATATGTGCGGATGGGAACCCTGTTTATATTTGAAGACTTGCAGGACAATACAGATTCTGCGGACAAGCCGGAAAAACAAGCACCAGAGGTACTACATTAGTGGATGCAAAGGAGTTTAAGCGTCGTCGTAAGCGTTTAATGGATATGATGGGCAACGAAAGTGTTGCTATCTTGCCGACAGCCTCGGTACACATCAGAAATAATGATGTTGAATTTCCATTTCGACCTGATAGTGATTTTTATTACCTGACAGCCTATCCAGAACCTGAGGCGGTGGCCGTTATCGTTCCTGATCGACCACATGGCGAATATATTTTATTTTGTCGGGAGCGTGATCCGAAAAAAGAAACCTGGGATGGCAAGCGTGCCGGCCTGGAAGGGGCCTGTAAGATTTATGGTGCAGATGATGCTTTTCCGATAGAAGATATGGATGATATCTTGCCCAATATGCTTGAAGATAGAGAGCGTATATTTTACACCATGGGGCATGATGCAGTTTTTGACCAGCGCGTCCTGAGCTGGGTGAATGAGGTTCGGGATAAGGCGCGTACAGGAATCAATGCGCCGGATGAGTTCATCTCACTAACGCATATTCTGCATGACATGCGACTTTATAAAAGCCGTCAGGAGATTTCAGCAATGCGTAAAGCGGCCAGGATCTCGGCTGTTGCACATAAAAGTGCAATGCAGGCATGCCAGCCGGGTTTGATGGAATATCAACTTGAAGCCGAAATTGTTTATAAATTTATGCAACAGGGGGCCAGGTTTTCTGCCTATCCTTCGATTGTTGGTGGCGGGGCAAATAGCTGTATTCTTCACTACACAGACAATCAGGATGAGCTCAGAGACGGTGATATTTTACTGATAGATGCTGGCGCTGAATATGAAGGCTATGCAAGTGATATTTCGCGTACATTCCCTGTTAATGGAAAATTTACCAGGGCACAAAAAGAGATCTATGAGGTTGTTTTGAGTGCACAGTTGGCTGCCATAGAGCAGGTAAGACCGGGCAATCACTGGAATGATCCCCACGAAGCTGCGATACAAGTGATTACTGAGGGACTGCTTGCCCTGGGTATTCTCAAGGGCAGGGTGAGTACGCTGATTAAGGATCGCGCCTACGCTAAATATTATATGCATCGTACCGGTCACTGGCTGGGTATGGATGTACATGATGTTGGCGATTACAAAGTGGGTGGCGACTGGCGAATGTTGGAACCGGGCATGGTCTTGACAGTTGAACCGGGATTGTATTTACCGGCCGGTTCAAAAGGCTTGGCAAAAAAATGGTGGAATATCGGTGTCAGAATCGAGGACGATGTTCTGGTGACTAAAGGTGGTCATGATGTGCTTAGCAAAGATATACCAAAAACAGTTGCCGAGATAGAAACGTTAATGGCGAATGTTGACTGAGCCTGATTCAGGATGTTGCCTCTAAGAATATCATCCCAGGGTTGCAAAACTTAATTATGAACCATGACTATGACATTATTATCATCGGTGGTGGCGCAGTGGGTGCGGCATTGGCCTGTGCTCTAAGCAATAACAATAGCAGCAGCAGTCTCAAGATAGCCGTCATTGAGGCGGTATCAGCAAAGGCTGATATTCAGCCCAGTTATGATGACAGAGGTTTATCAATTTCTTTGTCATCAAAAAACATTCTCGATAATCTTGGGCTTTGGCAGAATATTTCTCTCCACGCAAACCCTATCAAAAATATACATGTGTCTGATCAGCATCATTTTGGGTTCGTCAGGTTGGATGCAGCATCAATGGGGGTATCGGCACTCGGTTACGTGGTATTGGCCCGCGAACTGGGCAAGGCATTTATGCAATGCATTGAGGCGTCAGATAATATAGATTTATTGTGCCCTGCATCTGTTACTGATGTGGAAATATCGGATTCTACGGCCAGCGTCAAAGTGAATATTGATGGGACAGAAAAGACAATCACCAGTAGCTTATTAGTGGCGGCTGATGGCACAGAATCCAGGACAAGAGGCATGCTAGGTATAGAAACGAGTGTTAAGGATTATAAACAGGTCGCAATTGTCAGCAATGTTATCCCGGAAAGGCCCCATAACGATACGGCATATGAACGCTTTACCGAGAGCGGCCCCTTAGCTTTGTTACCATACACACAACAACGTTGTATCCTGGTATTTACTGTCGCCGCAGCTGATGCGGAAAAATATTTGCAGTTGGAGGAACAGGGTTTTCTGGATGTTTTGTTGCAACGTTTTGGTCGTCGTCTGGGCAATTTTTCAAAGTTAGGTCAGCGGAAAAGTTATCCGTTAAAAATGTTGCAAGTGGAAGAACAGGTAAAACATCGTGCAGTTATTCTGGGGAATGCTGCACATGCAGTCCATCCGAATGGTGCGCAGGGATTCAATCTTGGTTTACGTGATGCAGCAGCACTTGCTGAAAAATTAATCGAGGCCCAGGAAAAGAATCTGGATATCGGTGAACTCACACTGTTGTCATCCTATCTGGAATCCAGAAAAGATGACCAGCAGCGTGTGTTGCGTTTCACAGACAGGCTGGCCGAAAGTTTTTATAACAGACAGGTAGTCAAGATCATTGCGCGAGATCTTGTCATGCTGGCAACTGACTTAGTCCCACCACTGAAGCATCGATTTGCTCGATGCGCCATGGGCTTTTGGGGTCATCAGCCGTCCCTGGTGTGCAAATCGTTTTTGTTGCCTGGGCAGGAGTCCGCATAGTTGAATACTTCCGGGCATATTCATGTGGATGTCATTATTATTGGCGCGGGTGTCGCAGGTGCAAGTCTGACAGCTCTCCTGAAAAATAGTGGTGTCACGTGTGCTTTAGTCGAAGCAAATCCAGCCGACAAAGATCAAGACACCGGCGACCAAAGTCGCACTGATCCGAGAGCACTGGCGATCACCATCGCCTCGAAAAATATTCTCCAGTCAATCGGGGCCTGGGATAAAATACCCAAAGATCGTCTTGCTTGTTTCCGCAAGATGCATATCTGGGATGAGAATGGCCTGGGGGAAGTGAATTTTGACAGTGCCGATTTGTATGAGCCTGTCATGGGTTATATCGTTGAGCAAAGGATTCTTGAGCAGGCACTGGAAACCGCATTAAACAAGTCCGATCATGTCAGCTGGTATCGCCCCGCAGAAGTAAAAATACTCAGGACCGAAAAAGATAAAATTTATGTGGGACTGGATGATGGTCGGCAATTATCGGCCAGCCTGTTGGTGGCAGCCGATGGCCAGTCATCCACAATTAGAAGATTGGCGGGCATTAATTTTAAAATCCATGATTATCATCAACATGCCCTGGCATGTGTGGTTGAAACAGAATTGCCACATCAGGAAGTTGCCTGTCAAAGATTCTTAACTCGTGGGCCTCTGGCTTTTCTGCCCATGGCGCAGCCCAATCAATGCGGGATTGTCTGGTCAACAACACCAGAACATGCAGCAGAATTAAAAAACCTCGATGAAAAAGTATTTAATAAAGTCCTGGCTGAAGCATTTGCATATCATGCAGGTGAAATTATTCATACCGATTCACGTACAACATTTCCGTTGGCTCGTGCCCAGGCAGACGAATATTGTCGACCGCGTCTTGCCCTGGTAGGAGATGCAGCACATCGAATTCACCCCCTGGCAGGCCAGGGGGCAAATATGGGTTTACTGGATGTGGCCAGTCTGGCCGAGATTATTTTGCAGGCAAGAGAGAAAGGCAGAGACATCGGTGCATTTTCTGTCCTCCGCAAATATGAGCGCTGGCGCAAGGGTGAAAACAGAACCATGATGATGACCATGGAAGGGTTTAAATATTTATTTGAGAATAAAACAACAGGATTATCCTGGTTACGTAATGTAGGGATGGATATGTTTGACTCAATTAAACCCATTAAACATGAAGTGATGAAACGTGCGATGGGTCTGGCGGGAGATTTACCCGATCTCGCCCGCAGTCATTTTTAATCACGTCTGATCCAAATTTCTGGCATTTATACCCAAACTGCTTGAAACCTGCGTTTCCAAGCAGTTTGGGTATACGTTTATCCTTATTCGGGTACAATGCCCGCCTTATTTAGTCGTGGCCAGAAGATGTGTCCAGAGATTGATGCCAGAGATCGGATGTAATGAGTAACGAAGAGAAAATATTGTCATCAAATTTTATTCGCAACATCATTGCGGATGATTTGAAACAAAATAAAAATGAAGGCCGTGTACATACGCGTTTCCCCCCCGAACCGAATGGTTATCTGCATATTGGTCATGCTAAATCCATTTGCTTGAATTTCGGTATTGCTGAAGAGCATGAAGGTGGGCTGTGTAATTTACGTTTTGATGATTCAAACCCGGAAAAAGAAGACCTCGAATATGTAGAAGCCATCAAGGAAGATGTTCGCTGGCTTGGGTTTGATTGGCAGGACAGATTATTTTTTGCATCAGACTATTACCAGCAACTTTATGATTATGCCGTGATGCTTATCAAGGCTGGAAAGGCTTATGTGGAGAGCTTGAGTCTTGAGGAGATTCGTGAATATCGGGGAACACTGAAGCAGCCCGGCAAGGCAAGTCCTGATCGTGGTCGTTCTATTGAAGAAAATATCGATTTGTTTGAGCGCATGCGTGCAGGTGAATTTGAAGATGGAAAATATATATTGCGTGCGAAGATTGATATGGCTTCACCTAACATGAATCTTCGTGATCCTGCCATTTATCGTATTAAGAAGGCTCATCATTATCGTACTGGAAATGAATGGTGTATTTATCCCATGTACGATTTCACTCATGGTATTTCTGATGCTCTTGAAGGCATCACGCATTCTCTCTGTACTCTGGAGTTTGAGGATCATCGTCCTCTTTATGACTGGTTTCTGGAACAATTGCCCATTCCATGTCATCCACAACAAATAGAATTCTCACGCCTTAATCTGAGCTATACAGTGACCAGTAAACGAAAATTAAATGAGTTAGTGACGGGTGATTATGTCGATGGTTGGGATGACCCCCGTATGTTAACCATCGCCGGTATGCGTCGACGTGGTTACACTGCAGCGGCCATCAGAGATTTTTGTGAGCGCATCGGCGTGACCAAAAATGACACCATTATAGATATGTCTGTCCTGGAAAATTGTGTTCGGGAAGATCTTGATAAAACAACACGAAGAGTCATGGGTGTCCTTAAACCGTTACGTGTGGTGATTGAAAATTATCCTGATGATCAAAGTGAAGAACTGGATGCACCGTATCATCCAAATGATCCGGACATGGGAAGTCGAATAGTGCCTTTCTCAAAAGTCATCTATGTAGAGCATGATGATTTCATGGAAGAACCGCCAAGGAAATTTTTCCGCCTTGGACCGGGACGAGAAGTACGTTTGCGCTACGCTTATTTCATTACCTGTAATGAAATTATCAAAGATGAGCATGGTGATGTGGTTGAATTACGCTGCACTTATGATCCTGAAACAAAAGGGGGTAATGCACCGGATGGTAGAAAGGTCAGGGGAACGATTCACTGGGTTTCTGCAGAACACGCGCTGGATGCAGAGGTGCGCGTTTATGATCGTTTGTTTAATGATCCTGAACCAGACAGTAATCAACATGATAGGGACTGGAAAGAATTTTTAAATCCGGAGTCCATAGAAATCCTGGATAATGCCAAGTTAGAACCCAGTCTTTCAAAAGCAAAAGCAGGCGATCAATTTCAGTTTGAACGTCTGGGATATTTTAATGTAGAGTCAAAAAATTCCAAAGCGGGCAAGCCGGTCTTTAATAGAACGATTCCCTTAAGGGATTCATGGTCAAAGAAACGGTAGTCATTAAAAACAATTTTGAAATGAGCAAACCCATGAATGATCCAGTAGCTGCTTTGCATCAATCTGAACTCAAAAGTTTACCCTTGCTAAGTCGAGGCAAGGTGCGTGATATATATGATGTTGACGAAGATCATATGTTGATTGTGACCACTGATCGATTGTCTGCTTTCGATGTGGTCCTGCCCGATGCCATCCCTGGCAAGGGTGCGATCCTGACGACAGTATCAAATTTCTGGTTTGACAGGACGAGGCATATTATCCCCAACCACCTGAGTGATAAATCCCTGGCTGAAGTATTACCCGATGAAGCAGAACGCAACATGATCGAAGGTCGTGGTATTGTGGTACGTAAGCTGAAACCGTTGCCTGTCGAGGCCGTTGTTCGAGGATATCTCATCGGTTCTGCCTGGAGTGACTACCAAAAGACAGGGACGGTATGCGGTATTGCCTTGCCTGCAGGACTACGACAGGCACAGCAACTACCCGAGACTATTTTTACCCCATCCACCAAGGCTGAGGTTGGTGATCATGATGAAAATATCAGTTTTGAAAAAACTGTCGGCCTATTAGGTCAGGACATTGCCGAGCAGATGCGGGACGTCAGTTTAAAGCTTTATCAGGAAGCAGCAGAATATGCCCTGGAAAGGGGGATTATTATTGCTGATACCAAGTTTGAATTTGGTACGGATAAAAACGGTGGGCTGGTTTTGATTGATGAAGTATTGACACCGGATTCATCGCGATTTTGGCCAGTAGATGCTTACCAGGTGGGCCAAAGTCCACCAAGCTTTGACAAGCAATATGTACGGGATTATCTGGAGACGCTGGACTGGGATAAAACCGACCCGGGGCCGTGTTTGCCAGAAGAGGTCATTCAGCGGACGGGTGATAAATATCGGGAGGCCAGGGATCGCCTGATAAATTAGAGATCAATTAATAAATTAGACCGGGGAGAGTGAAGTGGGGTCGTTGGATAAACTGCTTGAAGGTTTTAAGCAATTCAAACAGCGTTATTATATTGCTGAACCTGAATTGTATGCAAAACTGGTCGACAGGGGGCAAACACCAAAAATTCTGGTGATTGCTTGTTGTGATTCCCGTGTACATCCTGCTCAAGTCTTGAACACTAATCCGGGTGACATTTTTGTGGTACGTAATGTGGCCAACCTGGTTCCACCTTTCGAAAATGATGGGAAATCTCATGGTACAAGTGCCGCAATAGAATATGGCGTCAAACATCTCAAGGTCGAACATATCATTGTGTTTGGTCATGGTCAGTGTGGTGGTATCAAGAGTTTGATGGCAGGTGGTGTGGGTTTAGAGAAAGGGAGTTTTATTGACCCATGGATGAGTACAGCAGTACCTGCACGCGGGAAGATTCTTAAAGAACATAGCGAAAAATCATTTGAGGAACAGTGTCAGATCTGTGAACAGGCTGTTATTGAGGTATCCGTTAAGAATTTATTATCATTCCCATGGATCAAGTCTCGGGTCGATGCTGGTAAACTGGATGTGCATGGCTGGTATTTTGAAATTGAAAAGGGTATTTTGTTTGAGCTGAACCAGAAAGAGGGTTCTTTTTCATCTATTTGTTGATTATCAATTAAGAGGTAAGAAAATGGTCAAGATGTTTATTTTTTTAGCTTCAGCTCTCATGTTGGCTTCCGCATGTTCCGATGATGAACAGGGATCGTCTGAACGTAAATTGAGTGGCGATCATGTCTGGAAAGAACAAACAGAGACAATAGACAAAGCCAAAGAGGTAGAAGGATTATTGCAAGATGTTGCCGAGAAACAGCGCCAGGCTATTGAAGCGCAAGCTCAGTAAACCATCACATAATAAAAATTTAGATAATCAATCAGTACGACTGGTGATTTTCAGCAAATGATAACCAAACTGAGTTTTCACCGGTCCATGAACAACGTTTACTTCACCACTGAATACAACTTCATCGAATTCCTTGACCATCTGGCCCGGACCGAATTCGCCTAAATCCCCACCCTGTTTGCCTGAGGGACAGCTTGAGTGTTCTTTGGCAATATCCGCAAAATCTTCACCATCAGCAATTTTTTGTTTCAATTTTTCACATTTTTCTTTGGTATCAACCAGTATATGGCTTGCTTGTGCTGTAGGCATGATTTTTCTCCAGATAATTAAAAATGTTTAATAATTTTTATTGTAATTGTTCTGCTTTTTGCAGTTTCATTTTTTTCTCAGGGGGGGATATAAAGGCCTTTGTTTGTCATTATAATATTCAATCAGTAAGGTTATCGACAATTCATCTCCTGCGCCAATGCCATCTAACAGAATGGTTTCAGCTTGCAAGGGTTCTTTATTCATCCCTTGTCCCTCATAGTGCATTTTTGCTGCCTGTGACAGATGCGAATAGGCGCGTTTGCAATTCGTTTCGCCCAAATGGCCCTCATAAAAAAATTTACCATGTAAAAACAAGGCTTGTTTTATAGAAGTCCTCGGTGCCGCTTGACGGTGTCTCGATGCTGCTTGACAGTAAAGTGATCATTTCTATCAAAGGCTATTAACCCATCTTATTGAATAGCAACTCCCTGTCGTCTGGATCAACCACCGCACGCATTGCCTCATTAAACTCAGCGACGGTTACGCTGTGGGCTTTCAACATGACTTCAAGTTGCTGGTTCTCTTCCTCTGAAGGTGTTTCCCCTTTATCGTATTTCTGTTCGAGTGATTGCATGAACTCGTAATAGGTATTCTTGGTTTCAGACATACGCAGGTAGGCTTCCCATGCTGCCTGGGCGATAGCAGAGAGTTCGTTCTCGCTTGTTTCCGTCACTGCGGTTTATGCAGCATCATCTTCCGCAGAATATTTCCCGAGCGTTGCCTGACTATTGCATTTTTCCCGGTGGAGAAGAATTGCCTGTGCTTTGATGACATTTTCTTCTTTACCCTGCCAGGCATCCAGGCAAGGTGCCTGAAGTGCACGTCCATAGGAAAAGCTCAATGGCCAGGGTAAAGGAGCGTAATTTGCATTCATTTCATTCAAGTGTACGGTGGCCATCTCAGCTGACTGTCCCCCGGAAAGGAATACAATGCCTGGTATGGCTGCGGGCACAGTATTCAACAGACAATTAACAGTGAGTGCCGCAACATCATCAACACTGGCCTGTGTTGGGCAGCCCTTTCCTGAAACGACCATGTTGACCTTGAGTATGGTGTGCTCTAAGGCGACGTTCTGTTTATAAAGTTCATTAAACAATGCCTTGAGTGTTGCTTCAGTGACGTCATAACAAAGTTCATTGGTATGGTCTCCATCCATCAGTACTTCTGGCTCCACCATCGGTACTATCCCTGCCTCCTGACAAAGTGCAGCATAGCGTGCAAGTGCATGGACATTGGCTTCGATACAACCCATGCTCGGAGTGCCTTCTCCTATCGTGATCACTGCTCGCCATTTGGCAAATTTGGCGCCAAGTTGCTTATATTCGGCCAGACGGTCGCGCAAACCATCCAGGCCTTCGGTGACTTTTTCGCCGGGATGACCTGCCAGATCCTTGGCCCCCGTATCAACTTTGATGCCGGGCATAATGCCCTGCTTAATGAGGGTCTCCGAGAATGGGGTTCCATCCGCAGTAAATTGCCTGATAGTTTCATCAAACAAAATTATTCCACTGATATATTCATTTGCGCCTGGATTGGTGATCAAAAGATCACGATAGGCCCTGCGGGATGCTTCTGTTGATTCAGTATTGATATCATCAAAACGATTTTTAATCGTTGGGAAACTTTCATCAATTGCGAGTATACCTTTGCCTTCGGCAACCATTGCCTCAGCTGTTTGTTCCAGTTCTTTCGTGCTCATATTTGGTCCCAGTTTAAAGTCAAAATAATTAATTTAAATGCCGCTAGCAACAGTTAGATTAGATGGTATGCTCTGTTGCCTCTCCGACACGAAGAAGCTTCATGTTATTCGTTCCCCCACGACGACCGCGCAGGTCACCTTTGGTAATGATGATGTAGTCACCCTCTTTCACGAAATTATGCTTCATGAGTTCTTCAATAATTTCCTTATTGGCCTCCAACGGATCCGTATGCGTGATGTCGAACTTCATCGGATAAACACCACGATACAAGGAAACCCGTCGACGGGTAGACGAATGGCGAGTGAATGCAAAGATCGGGATGCCCGATTTAATTCGCGACATCCATAAGCAGGTCCCACCTGTTTCCGTGAGGGCAGCAATAGCTTTTGCGCCAATATGGTTAGCTGCATACATAGTAGACATGGCGATAGCTTCATTGATAGATTCAAAACGTCTGTTGATACGATGATCTGAAACGGTCACACTTTTTTGTTTCTCTGCCTCTTCGCAAATATTTGACATGGATGCAACGGCCTTGACTGGAAAATGCCCAACGCTTGTCTCTGCTGACAACATCACGGCATCCGTACCATCGATGACAGCATTTGCAACATCAAATACCTCGGCGCGTGTCGGGATCTGGTGCTCAATCATGGATTCCATCATTTGTGTTGCGATAATGACGGCACGATCCATTCCCCGGGCCATCTTGGTCAGTCTTTTTTGCACGGGCGGCAGACTTGCATCGCCAATCTCAACGCCAAGATCACCTCGAGCAATCATGATGGCGTCCGATGCTTCTATAATGGCCTCAATATCGTCGAGCGCCTCGGCTCTTTCTATCTTGGCAATGATTAGCGCGTTACTGTCTAATTGTTCAAGTAGCTCGCGTGTTTGGGTAATGTCAGAAGCGACACGCGGGAAGGATACAGCAACAAAATCAACACCGATACTGACGGCGTGTTTCAGATCGTGTTTGTCTTTATCAGTCAGGGCGCTCGCTGAAAGTCCACCCCCCTGAAGATTAAGCCCTTTGTTATTCGAGAGTTCACCACCGGTTAATACTTCACATCTGACATTATGTTCTCCGACGTCTTTAACACGCATGACGATACGGCCATCGTCAATCAGGAGCGTGTCACCGGCACGCACATCCCTGGGCAAATTCTTATAACTCACGCCAACGTGTTTTTCGTCACCCGCTTCGCTGTCCAGATCAGTATCAATAATGAATTCTGCACCTTCAACAAGCTGAACCTTGCCACCATTAAAATGTTCGATGCGGATTTTTGGTCCTTGTAGATCAGCCATAACGCCAACAGCACGCGTGTATTTTTTTGATAGTGTGCGGATCTCTTTCAGTCTTCTCTCGTGATGGGCATGGGTCTGATGGGAGTAATTAAGACGGAATACATCGACACCCGCCTTAAAAAGGTCTTCTAAAATACCCGGTTCATCCGTTGCCGGACCTAATGTTGCTATTATTTTTGTTCTTCTCATTTAAACTACAGTTATAACCTCTTGAGTTGTACTAGTACTCCGTCCAGCTGATATTGCCGGGTTCAGTTAGCTTGTCAATGCCCATGGACTGCGTTGACCCTCTTGACAAGGAAGTACCATTGTCGGCGCACTGCGCCTTGCTGCGAAACACCATGGCAACGCTGAACTCGACAATATCAGCTGGACGGAGTACTAGCATAAGATTCGTCAGCTTGAAAGAGTACTAATATTCACGTCCCCGTTCCATTGCTGCCCACGCACGAGCCGACTCTTCCAGTATGGCAACAGCAGGTAATTTTTTGCCTCCAAGAAATTCCAGAAAAGCACCGCCACCCGTGGAGATATAGGAGATCTTGTTTGACACACCAAACTTTGTAATCGCAGAAAGAGTGTCGCCACCGCCAGCAATAGAGAAAGCGTCACTAATCGCAATACTTTCTGCCAGGGCTCTTGTCCCGGCACTAAAACGATCGAATTCAAATACACCAAGTGGTCCATTCCATACGATGGTTTGTGCCTGTCCCAGTATGTCTGTGAATCTTGCGATAGTTTCAGGTCCCACATCCAGAATCATATCGTCATCTTCTATATTTTCGATGCCCTTGATACTTGCATCTGCATGCGCACTGAATTCTTTCGCACACACCACATCGACAGGCAGGGGGATTTCTCCGCCACTTTCCTTTGCCGCCGCCATTATTTTTTTCGCTTTTTCAACCAGACCTTCTTCGTAAAGTGACTTCCCAACATTGTAGCCTGCTGCTTTCAGGAAGGTATTGGCGATACCCCCACCGACGATCAACTGATCCACTTTTTTTGAAAGCGATTCGAGGATGGTTAGTTTCGAAGAAACCTTGGAACCACCCACAACGGCGACCATAGGTTTTGCTGGATCCTTCAGCGCCCTGGATAAGGTCTTTAATTCTGTAATTAATAACGGACCTGCTGCAGAGACAGGCGCATATTTGGCAACACCATGTGTAGACGCTTGTACTCTATGCGCTGTGGCAAAGGCGTCATTCACATAGACATTGCACAGGGCTGCCATTTTTCTGGCCAGTTCGTCTTCGTTGGCTATTTCGCCTGTCTCGAAGCGTACATTTTCACACAGGACGATCTCTCTATTTTCCATGTCAATCTCATCCAGCCAGTCTTTCACCAGCGGCACTTTTCTATCAAGTAGCGAAGATAAACATTTGGCTATGGGGGCCAGGCTGAACGCCTCATCGAATTCTCCCTCCTTTGGCCGCCCCAGGTGCGACATGATCATGACTTTTGCGCCTGTATCCAGAATCTTATTGAGGGTCAATAAGCTGGCGTAGATGCGCGTGTCATCCTCAATCTCTCCATCCTTGATAGGGACATTATAGTCTTCGCGCACGAGCACCCGCTTTCCACTCAGGTCAAGATCTGCAATTTTTACCAAAATAGTCATTTAACCTGGATTCCGCAGTTGAACTGGACCGATGGCATCCTCACCATCTGGGTGAATTTAAATAAAGGCAATGACGTTACAATTTTCATTATGTTATTTATAACTCGTAGCGGTCAACTGCGGAATCCAGGTTCAGAGATGGTCACAATATTGTCTAAATTTCGTATGCTAGCTCGCGTTCATTAATGCAACTGTGGTATCCAGCATGCGGTTTGAAAAGCCCCACTCATTGTCATACCAGGCAATCACTTTCACAAGTTTGCCTCCCAACACTCTGGTCTGTGTCGAATCGTAAGTTGAAGATGCCGGGTCATGATTAAAATCAATGGATACCAGTGGTTTATCATTATAGGCCAATACCCCTTTCATCTCACCGTCGGCCGCCGTTTTCATCAAGGAATTGATTTCGTCAACGGTTGTTTCCCTTGCTGCAATAATCGTTAAATCAACGACTGAAACATTGATGGTTGGTACGCGCATGGAGTAGCCATCCAGTTTTCCATTGAGTTCAGGTAACACCAGACCAACCGCCGCCGCCGCCCCTGTTGTTGTCGGGATCATGGACATGGTGGCCGAACGTGCCCGACGCAAATCTGTGTGGTAGACGTCGGTTAACACCTGATCATTGGTGTAGGCATGAATGGTTGTCATCGTCCCCTGTTCAACACCGATATTTTCGTGTAACACCTTAACCAGCGGTGCGAGACAATTGGTTGTGCAGGAAGCATTGGAAATCACGGTATCTGATGCCTTTAAGATATTGTGGTTGACGCCGTAGACAATCGTTGCATCGACATCATTTCCACCAGGCGCCGAGATGATGACTTTTTTTGCGCCGCCCACGAGATGCGCGCTAGCTTTTTTCTTGCTGGCAAAGAACCCCGTTGATTCATGCACCACATCAATACCGAGTTCCCCCCATGGCAGCTTGGCTGGATCGCGTTCTGATAGCACCCTGATCTTGTCGCCGTTGACAATCATGTAGTCGCCTTCAACAGAGATTTCACCCGGGAATTTACCGTGGGCTGTATCGTACTGGGTCAAATGTGCGTTGGTGTTGGCATCGCCAAGATCATTAATGGCGACGATCTGGATTTCATCTGACCGTCCGGATTCATATAGAGCACGCAGGATATTACGCCCAATACGCCCATAACCGTTTATACCAACTTTAATTGTCATCTTTAATTCTCCGTATTCGTCTTAAATAATAATTACATAATTATGCGGTTGTCAGATCTTTGATCATTGCTTCTAATTTCTCTGCAGTCAGACCGAAGTGCTCGAAAACATCATTGGCCGGGGCAGATTCACCGAAACTGTCAACACCCAATACCTTGCCATCCAGGCCCACATATTTCCGCCAGTAATCAGTCACGCCTGCCTCTACCGAGATACGTTGTCGGCAAGCAGGCGGCAATACCGAATCACGATAAGACTGATCCTGGGCATCAAAAAGATTGGTAGCGGGCATGGAAACAACACGGATCTTGTGGCCGGCTGCATTGAGTTTGCCTGCGGCATGCATGGCCAGTTCAACTTCAGAGCCAGTGGCAATGACGATGACGTCAGGCTCGCCTTCGCAATCCAGCAGGACATAGGCGCCTTTCCTGATGCACTCAATTTGCTCGGGTGAGCGAGGTATATGCGCCAGTTTTTGCCGAGAAAAAAGTAATGAAGAAGGGCCAGTGGTTCTCTCTATCGCCATCTGCCAGGCAACCGCGGACTCAACAGCATCACAGGGACGCCACACCGTCATATTTGGGATCAAACGTAAAGTGGCTGCCTGTTCAACAGCCTGATGCGTTGGGCCATCTTCACCCAGACCAATCGAGTCATGTGTGAATACAAAGATGTTGCGTTGTTTCATCAGCGCAGCCATGCGTAGCGCATTACGTGCGTAATCCGAGAATATAAGGAAGGTCGCACCGTAAGGGATGAAGCCGCCATGTAGCGCAATACCACTATTAATCGCGAACATGGCAAATTCACGTACACCGTAATAGAGATAATTTCCTGCCCCAGACTCACCACCGATGCTTTTGGAACCTGACCAGATAGTCAGATTGGAACCGGCCAGATCCGCTGAGCCGCCAATAAGCTCGGGTAACAGCGGACCATACGCATTCAGTGCTTTTTGTGAGGCCTGTCGAGAAGCCATATCTTCCCCGGTTTCGGCAATGTCCCTGATGTATTTAGCGGATGTCTCAGACCAGTTATCAGGAAGCTTTCCTTCGATGCGGCGTTGAAACTCTGCGGCTAGTTCTGGATATTTTTCCTGATAGACACTGAATTTTTCGTTCCATTCTGTTTCCAGTTGTGCACCACGTTCTTTGGCATCCCAGCCCGCATAATATTCATCAGGAATAACAAAAGCATCATGAACCCAGCCTATTTTTTCTCTTGTCAGCGCAATTTCATCATCGCCCAGTGGCGCACCATGACACGATCCCTTGCCCTGTTTGTTTGGCGAGCCCCATCCAATGACTGTTGTACAGCAGAGCAAGGAAGGTTTGTCAGTGATTGAGCGTGCCTCGTTAAATGCGGCAATAATTTGATCCGCATCATGGCCATCGACGTCGCGAATTACATGCCAGCCATAAGATTCGAAGCGGCTGGCGGAGTCGTCGGTAAACCAGCCTACTATATCGCCATCAATGGAAATTTTGTTGCTATCATAAATGCCTATGAGCTTGCCAAGTTTCAATGTGCCCGCCAGGGAACAGGCTTCATGTGAGATACCTTCCATCAGGCAGCCATCACCAACGGAGAAATAGGTGTAGTGATCGACGATATCCAGTCCATCTTGATTAAATTTCGCAGCCAGCGCACGTTCCGCAATGGCCATGCCGACCGCATTGGCAACGCCCTGACCCAGTGGGCCTGTGGTTGTTTCAATGCCAGGGGTGTCACCATACTCAGGATGGCCCGGTGTTTTTGAATGTAATTGACGAAACTGCTTGATGTCTTCAATGGAGAGATCATAACCACTCAGGTGTAGCAGGGAATACAGTAGCATCGAGCCGTGACCATTAGACATCACAAAACGATCTCGATCGGGCCAGTCTGGATTGGCCGGGTTGTGCTGAAGAAAATCGTTCCACAGCACCTCGGCAATATCCGCCATGCCCATCGGTGCACCCGGATGGCCAGAATTGGCTTTTTGTACAGCATCCATACTCAGTGCACGGATCGCATTGGCAAGTTCACGCCTTGAAGGCATAGAAATCTCCTGAGAGTTAGTTGATTTTTGAATATTGTCTGAGCTGCTGCTGTCAATCTGCGCAGGCTTTTCCAGATTTATCTTTTCCAGGCCTGTGTGTGCCTAATTTTTGTTAATTGTCTGTAACCATCTGGAAGAAGTTTTCTCAGGCCGCGCATTGTCTCTCAGGCACGGTTTTCGGGCAAGGGGATGCGGCAAATTTGATGCTTTTTCTGAGGGCACACCTATTAATTGTCTTTTCCCACGATTGCGGCGTCAGTTCCGTGCTCAGATCCTCGTGTATTCCATATACACTGCGGTCTTCCGCGCGGTACTTCCTTGCACTCACGAAAAAATCCGAATTAATAGGGGCACCCTTACATTATCAGGGTTACTAGGTTGAGATACCTGTTTCGGATCAGCTTCCTATTTTCAAATTTAATTGCTTTTCCATTTTATAGAACAGCCCAGCCCCGTGATTTGATCTTCAGGCCCTTTGCCTGAAGCGGCAATTGATTTCATGGCTGCAAATAATTCCCGGGGCGCATTGCTTGCCGCAGGCTCCGAGCGGCTGGCATCCAGACGACCACGATATTGCAGTCCCAGATCAGAGTTATAGCCGAAAAAATCCGGTGTACAGACCGCACCATAAGCTTTGGCAATTTCCTGAGTTTCGTCCAGTAGATAAGGAAAGGGATACTGAAATCGGCTGGCAATTTTTTGCATATTCTCTAGAGAATCTTCCGGGTAATCGCTGGTATCGTTAGACATAATGGCAACGCTTTTTACACCGACGTTCAGTAGCTCACGGGTATCACGGGCAAGACGCTCCTGAATTGCTTTTACATAAGGACAATGATTACAGATGAACATCACCAGGGTGCCGTTTTCGCCTTGACAGTCTGCGAGTGTCCACAGTTTTCCATTAGTGTCAGGCAGCTTGAAGTCTATTGCTGCCTGGCCAAAGTCACATACAGGTGTTTTTGTTAATACCATTTATTGTGATATTTCCTTTTTTAAATCATTTACTGGCAGGTGTTCAGTATAGCATCGTCAAGCGTACAGGAATCGGTTAAACTGCGCCGCTCATTTTAGTTTCGCAGTATTCTTACAATTCAAAACAAGCGATTAAATTTTAGGGTTTAAACACATGGCAAAGGATTATTTATTTACTTCAGAGTCCGTCTCGGAGGGTCATCCGGACAAGGTTGCAGATCAGATTTCCGATTCGATTGTGGATGCGCTGATTGCGCAGGATCCCAAATCAAGAATTGCCTGTGAAACCCTTGTGACTACAGGTCTTGTTGTGATTGCCGGGGAAGTGACGAGCGAGGCAAATGTAGATATAGAATCCATCGTTCGACAGACCATCAGCGAGATTGGGTATACCGATCCGGACATCGGTTTTGATGCCAGGAGCTGCAATGTCAATGTTACGTTGGACAAACAGTCTGATGATATCGCCATGGGTGTTGATGAAGGTGATGAGAAAGAACAGGGAGCAGGGGATCAGGGCCTGATGTTTGGTTACGCGTGCAATGAAACTGATACTTTGATGCCGGCTCCGATTGATTATGCCCATCGACTGGTGCGCAAGCAGGCCGAGATCAGGAAGAATGGTAAATTAAGCTGGTTGCGACCCGATGCCAAGAGTCAGGTAACATTCCGTTATGAAGATGGCCAGCCAGTAGCGATTGATGCAGTGGTTTTATCTACACAGCACACAGATGATATTAGTACAGAAGATCTGCGCGAAGCCGTAATGGAAGAAATTATTAAACTTGTACTGCCTGAAAAATGGTTACATGAAAACACCCTGTATCACATTAATCCAACTGGACGTTTTGTCATTGGTGGACCCGCTGGGGATTGTGGTTTGACGGGTCGCAAGATCATTGTCGATACCTATGGTGGCATGGCACGTCATGGCGGCGGTGCCTTCTCGGGCAAAGATCCTTCCAAGGTGGATCGTTCCGCATCCTATGCCGCACGGTATGTAGCAAAGAATATCGTTGCTGCCGGGCTGGCTTCAAAATGTGAGGTGCAGGTGTCTTATGCAATTGGTGTGGCTGAACCAACTTCGATCGGTATTGAGACTTTTGGTACGGGGACTGTTGATGAATCTCAATTGATCGCTGCGGTTAGAGAGCATTTTGATCTGAGGCCTAAGGGCATTATTAGTATGTTGGATCTGCTGCAACCGATTTATAAACAAACAGCGGCCTATGGTCATTTTGGTCGAACGGATATTGATTTACCGTGGGAGAGTGTGGATAAAGCTGACGCTTTGAAATCGGAATTGGGGTAGCTTTCACAATTCGTCATTCTCGCGCAGGCGGGAATCCAGTAAAAACATACCGCCTGAAAGGCGAACTTTATTTATCCGTAAGATCTCACGTTTATCATAAGCTTTGGTTCCGCCTTTTAGCGGCGTGTACCTTTTCTTTGTACGAACGAAAGAAAAGGTACGAAAAGGTCGCTCCTGTGCATCCATGCACCCGCGACATTCGTGCATCCTGCACATCAAAATCGCCCCCGATGACATGGCCTCCGGCTTCCCTCGTCAGGCAGTAGTGCTAACGGGTACACGCCTACATGACATCCTGTCATGGAGCCGCTCACCTGTACTTCCTGTACATCTGCCCCTATCACTACTTCTTTCCTCGGCTTGATAAAAGGGGAATTGATCCCTTCGTTGTTCTTAACGTTTGCTATCACCGGCAAAAGTGGAGCGCAACGGAATTTTTGTCTGTGTGCATGGTGTTGTTAAATGCTTTATCCTCCCATGTGAAGAAGGAAGTGCATCCCATTCTTCGCACACAAGTCGTGCAGTTCCTTGATCTGCTGGTAATTCAAAAGGTCTTTCCTGAAGTCTGAAAACGTGTAACTGACGAAAGATCCAGAGGGGAGTTGACGAATTGCTTTTTTTAACCCGGCGTAGTCCTGCACGATGACTTCAGGTTCAGGTTGAGGATGATCTCTGAATAAGATGATTTCGGTGACCACATCATCGTCGTTTTTCCATCCGATAAAGTAGTTCTTGCCAGGTTGTTTTCTTGCATCTAGCATCGTTTTCTGGGTCACTGTGATCAGATCTCGGATCCACTCGTACGTCACGAGGACCGTGTTTTTGGGGAGATCGGAAGACTCTTGTGTCACGGATGCCATGCTTTGTGGAGAATCACAAGAAGCGACGATCGCGACAACGCCAAGGAGTATCAACGTATTTATTGTTTTCATAGCATTTAACGCCGCTGTATTGCCTACCGAATTTAATTTCATCTACAGTGATCTCGAATACTACTAATTTATTAATAGGTCGAATGAGGTGTATTTTCGGGATTTATCTCGCCATATACTTCCTCGGGATCCACATCGTTGATGAGTAAGGTTTCTTTGACTGTTTCAATATGCTCAAGCACTTTTTGGTAGCGATCGCCATATTCATATTTGGTCACTTCTATTGCTTTGGGCATGTAGCTAAAGGCAATCTTTAGTGCCTTCAAAGCTGCGTCATTAATTTTTTCGCTCATATCGACCTCATTTAATTGCTATTGAAAACAGTTATCTTTGATGTTTACTATCCTTTTTCTTATTTTTTTGTATGATTTTATCTGCTTTCATTATGCTAAACCATTCCTTTATCTACATCATCTCATAACGTTTGAACTCACGGGCGCGCGGGCTTTTTCGCGCGTCCGTATGGAGTGACTTGTTAGCAAGCGTCATAATAATTTTTAAGCCTTTCTACCGTGTATCCATGCGTAAACAAACGATAATGGAAATATAAAAATCATTAATGTTCTCCATTTCATTCTTTTTGTTTTTAAAGAATGTGATAAGGACGATAATAAAATTACAAATGTACTTAATAAACCAACAACTAATAAAATAATTTCCCATAAGTAAGCTTTTTCAACTTCTAAAGCATGATTAGACATTCGAGGATCACTCGAAAAAATTAAGTAACCCATAAAATATCCGAACATTACTATCGCTAGGAACGTATAAACATAAACAATTTTTGATCTTTCTATTAGACTCATTTATTTATCTAGCTTGCTAACTTGTTGATAAGCGGATACTAGAGCGTCCGCTTATTTTTCTTATATAGTGAGCTAGACTAGCGCGTATATTGGATATTAAAGGGGTAAAGCGCGCTCTTCTTTCAAGTAGATTATTGATATGAGGTATTTTCATCTCTATTCCTTTAGGTCTGAGAAACTATTGCTCAGGATAGATCGATTTTTATAATCATTCCACTGTCGTAAATGTTCTGCAGTTTTTTGCTCCCGTTTTGCCTTGCCGGACTGATTGCCATCGGTAGCGTAAAAATTACAGGGATGTAATTTTTAGTTCAACTGAGCATGGATGCGAATTTGAACGACGCGTTGGCGATGGTGAGCAGTTCGGGGAGCCGTTAGACCAAGGCATTAGGGTGCCCTTCTCTTTCGTACCTTTCTCTTGGGCACGCAAGAGAAAGGTACTTGCCATCAGGCAAAACCAAATCTAAGAGATTACTGTGAATTATCAAATTTACTCCAAATCAGGCCAAAGCTAACTTGATTAACAGAATCATGGCGCTATAATTCCCGCCCCCTTTAGGAATCTCTGATTACTAAAGGATAAACAGTACAACTATCCCCCGAGGAGCACTGCGACGAATTCAACCGCCAGGCTTGGGAGATAGCATTTTCAAACGGTGCTCGCTTGATTTGGAGTAAAACCAGATGAGCGTAGCTGCTTCCGATGTATTTTCTGATTATTTTGTTGCTGATCTATCACTGTCCGAATGGGGCCATAAAGAAATTCGTATTGCCGAAACTGAGATGCCGGGTCTGGTATCGATTCGACAGGAATTTGCCGATGCCCAGCCTTTAAAAGGTGCGCGCATTGCCGGGTCTTTGCATATGACCATTCAAACCGCCGTACTCATCGAGACGCTGGTGGCACTGGGTGCAGAAGTGCGTTGGGTCTCATGTAATATTTTCTCCACACAGGATCACGCGGCTGCGGCCATTGCGGATCAAAAGATCCCGGTCTTCGCTGTTAAGGGTGAAACTCTGGAAGAATATTGGGATTACACTCACCGTATGATGTTATGGGGTGATGGTGGCTCGCCAAACATGATCCTGGATGATGGTGGTGATGCGACCATGTTACTGATCCTGGGAACCAGGGCTGAAAAAGATATTTCCGTCCTTGATAACCCCGGTTCTGAAGAAGAGACGGTGATGTTTGCAGCCATCAAGAAAAAAATGTCTGAGGACAGTGATTTTTATTCCCGCACACTGGCGAACATACAAGGTGTGACGGAAGAAACCACGACCGGCGTTCAGCGTTTATATCAAATGGTCAAGACGGATGAATTACCTTTCCCTGCCATTAACGTCAATGATTCTGTGACTAAATCCAAGTTTGATAATTTATATGGCTGTCGGGAATCTCTGGTCGATGGTATCAAGCGTGCTACCGACGTCATGATTGCCGGCAAGGTTGTTCTGGTTCTGGGTTATGGTGATGTTGGTAAGGGCTGTGCACAATCGCTTCGTGGTCTGGGTGCAACCGTATGGGTGACAGAAATTGATCCGATATGTGCGTTGCAGGCATCCATGGAAGGTTATCGTGTGGTGCGTATGGATGAAGTTTGTGATCAGGTAGATATCTTTGTCACCGCAACCGGTAACTTTGGTGTGATTCAACATGATCATATGGTCAGGATGAAGAATGAGGCCATCGTTTGTAATATCGGCCACTTTGATAATGAGATCGATGTTGCCGGCCTTGAAAAATATGAGTGGGAAGAGATCAAACCACAGGTTGATCATGTTATTTTCCCTGATGGTAAACGTATAATTTTGTTAGCCAAAGGTCGTTTGGTGAATCTGGGTTGTGCAACAGGCCACCCAAGTTTTGTTATGTCCAATTCTTTTACCAATCAGGTGCTCGCCCAGATAGAACTATTTACAAAGGGTGACAAGTACGGAAAGGATGTGTATGTATTGCCGAAACATCTTGATGAAAAGGTCGCCAGGTTACATCTGGATCGTGTTGGCGCAAAATTGACTCAGTTGACCCAGACCCAGGCTGATTACATTAATGTTACTGTCGACGGGCCTTACAAACCCGAACATTATCGTTACTAAATAACTCCGTAGCGAACTGACGAGATATTGATCGTCACTCCCGCGAAAGCTGGGGTCTAGTTAAACTACTGGATTCCCGCTTTCGCGGGAATGACAACATATTGTAAGCAGTGGGGAATTAAACTTAAGAAATTAAAAACGTTGTGGGTGAAGCGTGAAATTTGAAGTGTCGAGATTATTAAGGTACCTGTAATTAAGTTGTCATTTCGACCAACGGGAGAAATCTGTGTTTAAAAAGTCAAATAAAACCAGCTAATTATAAGATTTCTCGCTGTGCTCGAAATGACAAAGTCAACTTAATCAATAGGTTCCTTAATTTTGGCAATAATTTTTCACCTTTCACTTTTAACTTTTCACGAGATTTTAAATTATGGAATCACAAAATAAATTTACAAAAAAATTCAGCTTTGAATTTTTCCCACCGAAGACGCTTGAAGCAGTGGGGAAGCTACAGACGACTCAGGAACATTTGGCCAGGCTTAAGCCTGATTTCTTTTCGGTGACCTTTGGCGCTGGCGGCAGTACGCGCGAGCGTACCTTTGAAACAGTCATGGATATCTACCAAAAGACAGGTATTGATGGTGTGCCACATGTTTCCTGCATTGGCAGTACCGCAGAAGAGATTCAGAATGTTCTTAAAACTTACATGGATGCGGGGATAAATAAAGTCGTTGCCCTACGAGGAGATTTGCCATCGGGTTCTATAGGTGGTGGACCCCTGCGTTATGCCAGTGAATTGGTAGAATTTATCCGCAAGGAAACCGGCGATCATTTTCATATTGAAGTCGCGGCCTATCCCGAGTTTCATCCACAGGCCCTGAGCGCGCAAAAAGATATTGAGAATTTCAAACATAAGATAGATGTGGGAGCAGATGCGGGCATTACCCAATATTTTTATAACCCAGATGCTTATTATCGGTTTATCGATAGTTGTGAAAAAATGGGGATGGATGTTCCGATCGTCCCTGGCATCATGCCAATTGTGACATGCACGCAGTTATGTCGTTTCTCTGACGCCTGTGGTGCCGAGATTCCGCGCTGGATTTTAAAACGATTACAGGAATTTGGTGATGACAGAAAGGCGATACGTGAATTTGGTATTGATGTGACCACGGAGCTGTGTGACCACTTGTTGTCAAATGGTGCACCCGGGATTCATTTTTATACCATGAATCAATCTACGGCAGTGGAAACAATCTGGAACAACCTGAACCTGAGCGACATTAATCGAAATCAGGATTAGAAGTGATGATTTAATGAAGGTTATATAAACGTTCAGGCTTGCCGAAATATGGCCAAGCCTGTATGTTCAAGTCTACTCGAATCCCGCAGAGGGGAAGCGTTTTGGCAAAAAAAAGCACTGCCCACTTAGATCAGGAAAAAATGGTAGATCAGGTCACGGGGCATAAACCCCTGTTACTCCTGGTTGATGATGATCCGCTGATAGCAGAATCCCTGGCGCTTGCACTTGAGGAAGACTATCAGGTAGTCGTCGCTGAAAGTCGTGCACAGGCGAAATCTCTCCTGCAAAAAATGACTGAAACTCCCTCTCTGGCATTGGTTGATCTGGGCCTGCCTCCTGCACAACATTTACCTGACGAAGGTTTTGCATTAATCGATGAATTACAGGCCTTCAATTACAATATGAAAATCCTCGTTCTCTCCGGGCAGAGCGAAAAAGCTAATATACGGCACGCACTGACGCTTGGTGCTGTCGACTTTGTGTCCAAACCTTGCGATGTCAATTTATTACGGGCAAGACTAAATCATCAGATGATGATGCTTGAAGCAGAGTTGACAGAAGATGAACAGAGCCAAAGTGAGAGCGGTTTGCTTGGTGAAAGTCCCGCGATAGTGACATTACACCAATTGATTGATCAGTTTTCTGACACACCTTTCCCGGTCCTTATTGAGGGGGAATCGGGTAGCGGCAAGGAACTCGTAGCACAATACACACATAAAAATAGTGCGCGTTCTGAAGCACCTTTTCTAATCATCAACTGCGCGGCATTCACCGCTGAATTACTGGAAGCACAGCTGTTTGGTTATGTGAAGGGAGCCTTCACAGGCGCGACCACAAACCGGGCGGGATTTTTTGAAGATGCAGGAGAAGGCAGTTTATTTCTGGATGAGATTGGTGAGCTGCCTCTGAATCTTCAAGCAAAACTATTAAGGGTGCTGGAGAATGGTGAGTATTATCGTTTGGGTGAAACCAGTACCAGAGTATCCAGGGCGAGAATTATTGCTGCGTCAAACAAAGACCTGAAAGAGGCAGTTCGCGCAGGTGAGTTTCGTCAGGATTTATATCATCGGATCAGTGTTCTGACCGTGAATGTCCCGCCCCTGAGGGAAAGAGAAAGGGACTGTCTGCTTTTATTAAGTCATTTTCGTAAACTCTACTCGACAGGTGCTGATTCATTCTCGTTAACATCTGCTGCTGAGAAGTTACTGGTGGGATATTCATTCCCGGGGAATGTCAGGGAACTGCGTAATATCGTCATTCGATTGGGGGCAAAGTATCCGGGTAAAAAAGTCGATGTTAAACAGCTGCAGGCCGAGTTAGAAGAAAATATCCTGATAATGCCCAGTGCAGATGTAAACAATGAGCAAACACGTATCGAACAGGCATTATCAGACAATTCTTTTCAACTGGATGAGGTACTGAGCGAACGTGAGAAGAAGTATATTCTTGGAGCGATGCGACTAAGCGGAGGCAACTTGAGCAAGGCCGCGCGACGGCTTGGGATAAATCGCACGACACTTTACAGCAGGATGCAGCGACTGGGGATCGACGACGAGGCAACATACTAAGTGTACTACGAATATTTTGGCCTGAAACAGCCGCCCTTCAAAATTACGCCGGATACCAGCCTGTTTTTCCCGGGTGGAAACCGTGGTGCTGTACTTCAGGCACTCATTTATGCCGTCACACAGGGCGAAGGTATTGTCAAAGTCGTTGGTGAAGTGGGTGCCGGGAAAACCATGCTTTGCAGGATGCTGGAAGTTGAGTTACCTGACAATGTCGAAATCGTTTATCTCGCCAACCCCAGTCTGTCTCCAGAGAATATCCTGCATGCGATTGCTTTTGAACTGAAACTGAATGTCACAGAAAAAGACAATCGCTTGAAAGTGATGAATGAATTGCAAAAATATTTACTCGAAAGACATGCTGAAAATAAACAGATAGTCGTGTTTGTCGAGGAAGCACAGGGAATGCCCATTGCTACACTGGAGGAAATCCGCTTGCTCAGTAATCTGGAGACCAGCCAGCACAAGTTGTTACAGATTGTACTGTTTGGCCAACCTGAACTCGACCAGATGATTTCGACACGAGAGATCAGGCAGCTCAAAGAAAGAATTACCTACAGTTTTCAATTAACACCATTTAAGACAAATGATGTTAAGGATTATTTGAATTCACGCCTGCGGACATGCGGTTATCGTTCGGCCGATGTTTTCTCAACATCCGCAGTCAGGGCCATCACCAAATATTCAAAAGGTTTGATCAGGCGGATTAATATCCTTGCGGACAAGTCTTTGCTTGCGGCTTATGCAGGGAACACCCATCAGGTGACATCGAGTCATGTAAAATTAGCGGCACGAGATAGTGAATTTATTAAAAATAGATCAATTCTGACACCTGCTCTGGCCGCCACAACTGCCTTAATACTGCTGGTGTTATTTGGAAGCCTGGTTTTTCCGGGAAAAATCAATCAGGGAATACATGCTATTCAGAGTGCATTTGATACCAATGCAAAGTCAGGCAATGCTCAGGTTGTTAAAGGACAAATGTCAGAAAACAGGCCTCAAGAAGTACAGGCTGAAACAATATATTTGCCTCAGGATGGTGAGAGTCTGTCCACTGATGAGATAGCGCAAGAAGGTCAATTAGTCGTTGCGGGGTTCGAAGGCAGTCAATTACTGGAGCTGGGCATATCGGGTCTGGGTAAATTCGACCAAGGCGGATTGAAAATGATTAGTGAAATCAAACCACTGTCCAGCGTAGACACGTTGTTTCAGCACCAGAGCGCGGCAGAAAGTATCAACGTAGCGGAAGAAGAAGTATCATTGGCGCTGTCAGGGCCCATCGCGATTGGCTTGACCGACAGGGAGTTCGAACGTTTTAAACAACAATTGCTGGAGATTCCCCCGGAGGTTAAATTGGAGGTCACATCAGGGCGAGTATGTGAAAAATGCGCATCCTTCATATACAGACCAAGAATGAATTGAGAAAATCTATTTAATATTAAGTAGTTATAGAAATATTATAATCTTTTGGTTTATACTAGGTACAAGTCTGTATTTTTGCTGAGATCGTGGACAATAAAGCATGAGAAAATTTATATTAATCAGTAGCATCATTCTGGTTTCATTTCTGACAGCTTGTGCAGAAATCGAACCTAAACCATTTGTTCCCTCATCTGGACATATTGATGCAGAAACTAAGGCTGCTGGAGAAATCCCGGAGCTGGTCACGCAGGCACCAATTCTAGCCGCACCCGCACCCGCAGTCGAACTTGAAAAATACACGGTTGTGGTCAATGAAGTGCCGGTTAAGGAATTGTTGTTCGCCCTGGCCCGAGATGCCCAGATCAATGTCGATATTCATCCGGCGATTGAAGGTGTGGTGACGATTAATGCGATTGACCAAACATTTCCTCAAATCCTTGATCGCATCGCGCGTCAGGTAGATTTGAGGTATGAATCATCTGGAGACAACCTTTATATTCAACCAGACAATCCATTTTTGAGAACGTATACCATTG
This sequence comes from Pseudomonadota bacterium, assembly GCA_022574295.1. Taxonomy (GTDB): domain Bacteria; phylum Pseudomonadota; class Gammaproteobacteria; order Eutrophobiales; family Eutrophobiaceae; genus SMWN01. The sequence continues at coordinate 6,067 of JACZSJ010000012.1, read as the reverse complement.
ACTACGTTAATCTATCCCGGAACACGACAAGTACCAATACTGTCTCAACCCAAATTGCTTCAACCAGTGGTGGCGATGTTGAGTCCACTGGTGGTGGCGGGAATACTTCAACGACTGATGTAAGTACAAATTCAGCCCATTACTTCTGGGCCAGGCTGGTGTCTAATATTTCGGCAATATTAGGAGAAGAAACAACGGGTGTCTCCGGTGGACAAGTACCGGTCACCACAACAGTCATCCCTAATCCTGAATCAGGTATTCTCACTGTCAGAGCTACGGCTTCGCAACATGAACAGATACAATCTTTTATCGACCAGGTGCTTGTCAGCGCAAAACGCCAGGTACTTATCCAGACAACCATTGTTGAAGTAACACTAAATCAAGATTATCAGGCAGGAATTGATTGGTCATTTATAGATCGAAATCTTACCGGCATTGATTTAATTTCGACGACATTGGCGGGTGTGCCTCTTGTCCCCGCCGTATTGAGTTCATTTGTGTTACAAGCACGAGTTGATGATAAACCTACAAGTGAGAGAAGTTTAACGGCAACAATAACCCTATTGGATGAATTTGGAGATACCAAAATTTTATCCAGCCCACAGATCATGGTCTTGAATAACCACACTGCTTTGTTGAAGGTTGTTGATAATATTGTTTATTTTGAGATAGATGCAGAAACTACCCCGGGTACACTGGGTGGTGCAGCGATAACGACGATAGATACAACTGTTAAGACAGTTCCTGTTGGTATTGTCATGTCGCTGACACCACAAATTAGTGAGAATGGGGAGATATCGTTAAATGTGCGGCCAACGATCTCAAGAGTCCTTCGATTTGTAAATGATCCAAATCCAAATCTTTTTGTTACGAATCCAGTGACTGGTTTGGTAACAACAGTAACAAACCCGGTGCCAGAAATTGCTGTCAGGGAAATGGAATCCGTATTAAAGCTGAATGATGGGCAGATAGGGGTATTAGGTGGGTTGATGCAAGATTCAACACGGGATAACGATGCCGGACTTCCAGGTGTTAAAGATCTGGGTTTTTTCGGTAATCTGTTCAAATCAACTTCTGCACAATACACTAAAACAGAACTGGTTATCTTCCTGCGGCCGACAATTATTCGAAACCCCAGTCTCGAGGGTGATTTACAAGAGTACAAAAAATATCTATCCAAAGATTATCATCCATTGAGCAGTAACTTAGAGCAAGGAGAAGGTGGCTTGTGAGCCTGTTGATGGACGCCTTGAAAAAGGCGGAGCAGGAGAAAAAGGCGGCGGCGAAGCGCTTGAGGGAGGCGCAGGAACAATCTCAGGAACAGTCTCAGGAACAGTCTCGGGAACAAGACCAGGATCATTCTCTGGATGGCAGAACACTGACGCAAGAGTTAAGCATTGAGGATGATTCAGTTGATTCAGCCCGGCCCACTAGCGAGTCAGCCCCGGATGCTACGGCTGAAATAGAAGGCTTGTCATTGTCTCCAGTGACAGATCCGCAGTTAACCCGTGAAAATATTGAAGTTAATGGTAAGTTATCAACAACCGACGAAACTGAATTGAAAATCAGTGAAAGCGCTGAATCCGAACACTCACCAAAACTGGATAAAACATTTGCCCTGAATGATTTACAAGTCGAGGAGGTGGCTGCTGAACAGGCAGAGGATCAGGCAGAGGATACCCTCCAGACTGAGCAACCGTATGACTCAGAGACATTATCTGATGCGAGCGATGAATATTTCAGCGCAACGGTTTCTGCCGCACAATTGGCAGAGGATATCGGGGGAGGCAGTCCGACACCGGTTGCTGCACATACGGTATTTGCGGCATCTTCTTCTCAGCCCGGTAATCAGGTTTTGCAATGGGGTGTTTTTGCTGTTCTGTGTCTTGTCATTGCCGTCTCGTTATCATTATTTGTATTTAACTACACGGTTCCGGTTGAACGCTCAATAAAGTCCCCATTAGTTGCCAGGGATATTGAAAGTCAATCCGAGCCCTTACTAATAATCGAGCTACCTGAAGAATTGGTGTCAAGTGTGGACGTCGATAGCAGCTTGTTCACTGGTGAGATTACAGATGTCATCGAGCAAGAAAACGAATTGGTTGTTGGAGAAGGGCAGACAGAATTTTCAGCGGAGGGCATTGCCGATGGTGAGCGTAGTCGGGAAATTATTGTCAAGGAGGGAATGGATCAGGAAAAAATCTGGACTCCATCAGAAGATGATGTAACTGGTGATGCAGCAGCAGTGGTCGTCGAAACAATTGCTGAAACATTACCCGAAAAAATAATACTTGAGCCAGGATTGATTAAAATCAGTCGTAGCAAATCCATCGATAAACACGGTGTATTGATTAATGAGGCCTTTCAGGAATATCTTGTCGGTGACTATGACTCAGCCGAGGTAAGTTATCGCAACGTTTTAAAAGAGTTGCCTGAAAATCGAGACGCTTTACTCGGGCTTGCAGCGATATTGAGTCGCAAAGGTCAACTTCGCCAGGCCTATGACAATTACCTGGAAGTATTGAGATTATACCCCGGCGATAGTGTTGCTGAAGCAGCATTGATTAATTATCAACGTGATGGGGATTACGCGAGGAATGAAAGCATCCTCAAGACATTTATCCAGAGAGAGCCAGATAATTCTTTTTTGTATTACTCACTGGGACGTCTTTATGCTGTACAGACAAGATGGCCTGAGGCACAGCAATCATTTTTTAATGCATACAACATAGAAACTTCAAACCCGGATTATGCTTTTAACCTGGCAGTCAGCCTTGACCATATTGGTCAACAGCAATCAGCAATCGATTATTACAATGCAGCTCTGGAACTGGCAAATCAATCTAGCGGTGGTTCTGCTTCCATCAGTTTTGACAGGGCCGTTATTATTTCCCGCATCAATGCATTGTCTAGCTTGGCCGATTTACAGTAGAGACAAGCACAAATAGTGACAGGTTCGCATAGTAAAGCGCTTCGGTTAGGTGAGATCCTCGTTAAACAGGGTGTCACGACACATGATCAGATAGAGATTGCACTGACCGAGCAAAAAAAGAGCAAAGAGTTGCTGGGCAAAATTCTGGTGCGCCTTGGATTCGCAACAGAATCAATCATTCGTGATGTGATTGGTGGTGCAATTGGCCAGGAAAGTATCAACCTTGACCGGGCGATCCCGGACAGTGATGCGATTTCCCTGATTTCGAAGGAGATGGCACGTCAATTACGTATCTTGCCATTGACCTTTGATCGCAGTGTGAATGAGCTTACTGTTGCCATGACGGACACATTGAATGTTGTCCTGATTGATAAAATTGCTGCCCAGATTGGACAGGATATTGAAATCATGCCGTTACTTGCCGGTGAAGCAGAGATAGAAAAAGCGATTGATCTGTTTTACGGATTCGAACTATCTGTTGATGGTATTTTACATGAGATTGAAACAGGCGAGATAGATTACCAAAGCCTTGATGCAACAAGCGATGAATACAGTCAGCCGGTGGTACGTCTTGTGAATGCATTATTGTCAGATGCGGTAAAGCGTGGTGCTTCCGATATACATTTTGAACCTGAAGAAGGGTTCCTCAGGTTTCGCTATCGAATCGATGGCGTATTGAAACAGATACGTAGTCTACATAAGAGCTACTGGTCGGCAATTGCTGTCCGGGTAAAGGTCATGTCTGGAATGGATATTGCAGAAGTACGTGCCCCACAAGATGGCCGTATTTCTCTTACTTTCTCAGGCAGGCAGGTTGATTTTCGCGTATCGACATTACCTACTATACATGGTGAGAATATTGTATTGCGTGTACTTGACAGGCAGAAGGGGATTGTCAGCCTGGATCAACTGGGAATACGCGATGATGCGATGGAATCATTAAGATTGATGGTGGCAAGACCGGAAGGGATCATCCTGGTGACCGGGCCCACAGGCAGTGGTAAGACAACAACACTTTATTCAATATTAAACTATCTGAATACCGAGTCAGTGAACATCATGACGCTCGAAGATCCGGTGGAATATCCAACAAATTTAATTCGGCAAACATCAATCAGCGAAACTTCAAGACTGGATTTTGCCAGTGGCATCCGTTCATTGATGCGCCAGGATCCGGATATTATTCTGGTGGGAGAAATTCGTGACGAAGATACAGCAAGTATGGCATTACGTGCAGCAATGACCGGTCACCAGGTTTTTTCAACACTACATACAAATTCTGCTATCGGTGTCATACCAAGATTGCTGGATATTGGTGTCAAAGCCGAAATTCTTGCAGGGAACCTGATCGGTGTAATCGCTCAGCGTCTGGCGAGAAAGCTGTGTGAGAAATGCCGTGAGTCTTACGAAATCGGAAGTATGGAAAGGACTTTACTTGGTTTAAAGGCAACAGATAGACAGCAGCCCATCTATCGATCAAAAGGATGTAAGGCCTGTGATGGAGCGGGCTATAAAGGCAGGATGGCCCTGGTAGAGATCCTGACGTTTGACAGTGATATGGATGAAGTACTTGCCAGAAAAGGGAGCCAGAGTGAATTACTACGCATTGCCTTATCCAAAGGTTTTAAAAGATTAATCGAAGTCGGTACGGAACGTGTTCTCGACGGTACTTCCAGTCTTGAAGAAATAACAAGAGTGGTTGATCTTTCCACAAGGTTAAAGCAGTCTTGATGAAGTCATGAATACTTTTCGGTACAAAGGGATTGATAGTAAAGGCAGAATAAATGCTGGCAGAATGGACGCAGTAAATGTTGCTGATCTGGAAATGCGTTTGCAAAAGATGGATCTTGATCTTGTTAACTGCAAGGATTTGGGGGTGACAGGACTAAAAGCCAGTGCCGGTGGCGTCAAGCGAAGAGACCTGATTACGCTTTGTTTCCATCTGGAACAAACAGCAAAGGCAGGTGTGCCAATATTAGAAAGTCTTGCGGATCTCAGGGATAGTAGTGATAACCCAAGACTCCGTGAAGTGCTATCAGCAATGTATGAAGCGATTGAGGGTGGCCAGACACTTTCACAAGCCATGAGTACTTATCCATCGGTTTTCTCTGAAGTGTTCACGGCCCTGGTAGAAGCAGGGGAGGAATCCGGTGAAATTGGCACTGTATTTTTTGAATTAGGTGAGAACCTTAAATGGCAGGATGAGCAGGCAGCAATGACAAAAAAATTGCTTATGTATCCACTCTTTGTTGGTACAGTCGTGACAGGGGTAATATTTTTTCTGATGATTTATCTGGTCCCCGAATTATTAAGCTTTATTCGGAACATGGGGCAGGAGATCCCCGTGCATACAAAAGTACTTATTTATGTGTCGAATACATTTGTTCATTACTGGTACCTGATAATTGGAATTCCAACAATATTTGTAGTAGCGCTGTCTATCGGCATTAAAGTCAGTCCGAGAATTCACTACCAGGTGGATGCATTCAAGCTTAAAATTCCGCTTGTAGGGCCGATACTCAGGAAAATAATGCTGGCGAGACTCGCGGGTTTTTTTGCGATAATGTATGCATCAGGAATCACTATCGTTGATTGTATAAAGACGGGAGAAAAGATTGTTGGAAATAAGGCAATGGAAGCAGCGGTACATCATGTGGGTGTGCAGATTGCTGATGGTGTAACGCTAAGTAATAGTTTTGAATCTGCCAAGTTGTTTCCACCTTTGGTTTTAAGAATGATACGTGTTGGTGAAAGTACTGGAGCACTGGAGGTTGCGCTGCAGAATATTAATTATTTTTATACCCGGGACGTGAAAGAATCAATCGAGCGTTTACAGACGATGATTGAGCCAGGGATGACGGTGATTCTTGGGAGTATTATTGCCTGGGTGATGTTTTCAGTGCTAGGCCCAATTTATGATCTCATCACTAAAATCAAAATTTAGCTCTTCTACAAGAAGAGCACTGCTTGTCAGTTCAGATAAACTGGCAGTTTATCACTGGGTCAATAATAATCTCGGTAGCTCGTACCTGTTTGATGGATCGCCAGAGGGTTTTGAATATTTCGGACACTACCTGGACGAGGTTCCCAACGATCTTGTCTATGTATTGCAGGACACGGCTGGCGAAGAATATC
>JACZSJ010000079.1 GCA_022574295.1 Pseudomonadota bacterium | reverse complement strand
AAAGGCGATCAGTTTCACTGTGCCGGCAGAGTCGATCAAAATATTTTCCGGTTTCAGATCCTGATGTAACATTTCCAGACGATGAAACGCCTGCAGTCCTTTGGCAATTTGTTCAACCAGGATTCTGACTTCTTCCAGTTCGGGATCTGGATGGTCACGCATCCATTGTCGCAAGGTAGAGCCTTCCAGAAATTCTGATATGAGATAAAGAAAACGCCGACGACGAGTTGGCTCGTATACCTTAACCACATGCTGATTGTTGATACGACGCCCTATCCATTCCTCCCGAATAAAGCGATCAATATATGCTGGATCATCTTCATAGTTTACTGAGGGTGTTTTCAGGATCAGCTTCATTCCTGTCTCAGTATCTTCAACCAGGTATAACTGGGATCGACTGCTACTACTCACTTCCCTGATTATCCGGTAACCATCAATGTTCATGCCTTCTGCAAGTTCTGGTGGGAAAGGTAATTCTGTTAACTGTTGAAAAACATCATTGGGATCCTGGCTGGGAAGCTCATTGATTTCGATTAACTGGCATGTGACATTGTCCGGGCTGTCGTTTGTTTGTGCTTGTCGAACAATGATTTCAGCCGCCTTATCCAGATTATCCCTATTTTCATGAATAATTTTTATCAGCACTTCTTCGCTGACATATTCATGCGTACCATCTGTTGTCAGAATATATATGTCACCCTGTTCAATCGAATGCTTACTGTAATCGATCTCCAGATGTGTATCGGCACCCATGGCACGACTCAGGTAATTCTTTTCTTTGGAAACCCATGTTTTGTGATCGATGGTAAGTTGTTTTAAATAGCCTTCCCGTAATTGATAGATTCGACTGTCGCCAATATGAATAACGTGACATGTGGTGGATTTTAGAATTAATGCGCTAAGCGTAGTGACATGACCTTTATGTCTGTTTCGTTCGTGTTTGCCCTGGTTATATAACCAACCGTTGAGTGCTGTGAGTACCTGTTGTACAGATTTTTTAACAGACCATGTTTCAGGTGTACTGAAATAATCGGCAAGAAATCCGGTAATACAAGCGCTGCTAGCTTCCTTGCTATGCTCACTGCTGCTGATGCCATCTGCTATTGCAATAGCAATGCCTTTGGTCTGACATAACACTTCATCCGGTATTTTTACACCACAACAATCCTGGTTCGTCGGCTTACTCCCCCGATCTGAAAATTGTCCAACAGTAACTTTTAGTTGTGATGCCATTGTTTACACTTTAATACATATATACGTTTTAGGTGACCTCTATCATTTGCACAGTCCCATCCGGCAGTACTTCCACCATTGAGCCTTTCGGCTCATCAAGAAATGCAACGGTGGCAAGTACAGTTAATGTTGAACATGCGATAACCAGAAAAAATATTTGTGGTGTTACGAATGACAAGACAGTAAGAAAAATCACCGCTCCAACATTACCGTAAGCCCCTGCTAACCCTGCAATCTGGCCTGTCAGCCGACGTTTAATCAATGGTACTACTGCAAATACAGCACCAGAACCTGAGCCAACAAAGAAAGAACACGTCATTATAACTAATACCACCATGGAGATGGGCCAACTGGAACTGATTTGGCTCAGGATTAAAAAGCCTACAACGATTCCACTGAGAAGAATCATCAACGATTTTTTCCGGCCGAACTTGTCACTGATCCAGCCACCACTGGGACATGAAATGATATCTACAAATGCATAACATGAGGCCAGTATTCCTCCTGTAACAATCGACACTTCAAATGTATCGATGAAGAACAAGGGCAGCATGGATACAACAGCGAGTTCAGTGCCGAAAGTAACCGCATAGGCTAGACTCAAAATAGCCACTTGTTTGAATTTATATTGATGAATCTCTGGTACAGGTTCCTTTAATATGCCAGCGTTCACTTTATAGATTTGATGACTTTGCAGAATATAAATAAAGATCAGTACTGCATAGATAATATTGACTATGTCATCGCCTAATAGTCCGAGCGAAGATAATTTCCAGGTCAATATGCCCATTGCGGCATAGAGCGGAATATTCATTACCAGGTAAAAGAAGAAATCACCTTTACTGGTTACTTCGAGTCCACCTGTTTTGTTTGGTTTAAAATAGGTTGAGCCTTCCGGTGTATCGGTAACAAAAGCATAATAGACAAAGGCATAGATAAAAATAATCACACCCGTTGTTCCTACTGCATAACGCCAACCATCATCACCACCAAAGTACAGGGCAAGTACTGGTAAGGTCATCGCTGCTGCGGCTGATCCGAAATTTCCCAGGCCTTTATAGACCCCTTCGGCTAATCCTAATTGCCTTGCTGGAAACCATTCACTGATCATACGAATACCGATAACAAAACCGGCACCAACAAAACCAAGTAAGAATCTGGCAACCGCAAGCGTTTCAAAACTTTGAGCGGTGGCAAAGAAGAGGCAGAGAAAGCTGGAAATGAACAGGAGTAAGGAAAAAACGATGCGTGGACCGAAGCGATCAACCAACATACCGATAATAACCCGTGCAGGAATTGTCAGGGCTACGTTAAGAATTAACAGTATCTTTACTTCTTGATCAGATAGTCCGAAGGTTTCTCTAATGGTCGCTAGCAATGGCGCATGATTAAACCAGACAATAAAAGTCAGGAAAAAAGCAAACCACGACATATGTAAAATGCGTGTTTTATCTTTGAAAGATAACAGGTTTAGCTTAGAACTGGCTGTGCCCATTGATAAACTCCAATCTAGATTGATATATATGTCTATTGCATTGCAACAATCAGGCCAGTTATGTAACTTATTGATATCTATGTAGAATTAATAATTAACCATGTCGTGGCCCCTGATTTAGGTGCACCATAATGTGACATGGAGAAGCTGTCACGATGTTTTATGGTGCCAATTGATTGGGTTGAATGGGATGGGAGTTGCGCAATAGGAAAGGTTAGAATGGGTTCTCCATTAAAAAACTTTGAGACGAATTAATTAAACAGGCATGGATAAGCATCGTAACTCGCTACAACCCGGCTACAAACTCCACTGGTATCACATTATCAAGATACTAGGACAGGGAGGGTTTGGCATCACCTATCTCGCACATGACACAAATCTTGATCAACAAGTCGCAATTAAAGAATATTTACCGACTGATCTCGCGGTAAGAGAAAATAATGTATCCGTTCATCCCGTGTCTGAGGATCATAGTGAATCATATCAGTGGGGTCTGGAGCGATTTATTAGTGAAGCTCGAACACTGGCCAAGTTTAAACATCACAATATCGTCCGGGTGTTATCGGTATTCACCGAAAATAATACCGCCTACATGGTCATGGAGTACGAACATGGGGAGCCCATGGATGCACTGTTAAAGAACCGTAAAACAATCGAAGAAGAAAAATTAAAATCTATCCTGATGCCAATGTTGGATGGGCTTGAAGCGGTACACAAGACTGGATTCATTCATCGTGACATCAAGCCACCGAATATCTATATCAGAACGGACGGTAGTCCCGTTTTGCTGGATTTTGGATCTGCACGCCAATCATTGGGGCTACAAACCCACACATTGACAACGATGGTTTCTCCCGGTTATGCACCATTCGAACAGTACACCAGTAAAAGTAACAAGCAAGGTCCGTGGACGGATATCTATGGACTGGGCGCGACCCTCTATCGGGCCGTAACAGGCATTGGCCCGACGGATGCAATGGATCGTAGTGAAGCACTTTTGCATACGGGTAAAGACGTTTACATCCCTGCTTCCAAAATAGCGCACGAAAATTATTCAGGGGCATTTCTCACGGCAATTGACCATGCCCTGATGTTTAAAACAGATGAGAGGCCGCAATCAATCGATGATTGGCGGAAGGAACTGGATAGCGGAATCGTAGCCAGCAAATTACCTCCCGGGTCAGATTTATCCGATGACGCGGAAGCTGAGACTATTGCAATAAATCAGGCTAATGTTGAGAAGCTTTCTTTGGTTGATAAGGAAGAAAATGACAAGGACAAAAAAAACAAGGAACCACGTTCATGGTTAGGAAGATTGATTAAATGGACGGCAATCCTCTTTGTCATCTTGTTATTGCTGGCGATATTCGCAGACAAGGATAAACAAAAGAGCTTTGTCGAACCGGAATCGACATCGAATCTGACCGATGATCATGCGTTAGACGAGCCAGAAGATACACTAGAAGAGTCCTTTACAGGGGATGACCCATCAGAAATGGTTGAAGATATCCCCGTGATTCAATCAGAGTCACAAATAATAAGTGATTTGTTAAAAGGAGCCAGATCAAACATCAAGGATCTGAAATTGACCAGTCCGTCTGGTAATAATGCCTATGAAAAATATCAAAGCGTATTAAACCTTGAACCCGAAAACGTAGAAGCCTTGAACGGTCTGGACAGGATCGTCGATGAATATATTCATTTGATGGATCACGCACTGGAGAAGGATGATATTACCAATGCCAGAAATTATTTGCATAAGGGAGTGCATGTTAATCCAGATCATGATGGCCTTGACGATGCAGAAAAAAGATTAAACGCTGCTGTGGAGGCCAGGGAACATGAGTTGAGGGAACAGGCGTTAATGGAGCAGGAAGTAATACAGCGGCAACAGGAGCAGGAAAAACAGGAGCAGCAACAAATAATTCAGGAAAAACAATCATTAGTATCTAACCCAGACAAGCAAAAACTCGAACAACTTAAGCAAAGGCTAAGGGCCAATCCAGGGGATAAAAGAGCAAGGAGAGAATTAAGAAAGATCGCTGAGAAATACCAGGATAAAATTAAAATGGCCCTGGAAGATAAGGATTTTGATCTTGCAGAGGGTTATGTGCATGAAATTTTGGATTTGACGCCTGAGAACACTAAAGCATCTCGGGAACTTACAAAATTGCTTGGCAAGATCAGAGCAAGGAAGTATGAATATACCCAATAATTCACATCAGATAACATTTTTCAGGTAAACACATGTCAAAAGAAATAAATAGTTCAAAACTCACTGAATTGATTTCTGGCAGACGCACGATCTATAAATTCAAGGAAGGAATGCGTCCTCAAGATAAACTTATGGAAGCAATCGATCTTGCGAGATGGGCGCCGAACCATCATTTAACAGAACCATGGCATTTTTATTTGCTGGGCAATGAAACGGTGAATTCCGTGATCGAACTTAATACAGAAATAGTCAGGGAATCTAAAGGCGATGCTGCTGCCGAGGCAAAGGAAAGGAGGTGGCGACAGATGCCTGGCTGGTTCGTGTTGACCTGTTGTAAATCAGACGACCCTGTTAGAAATCAGGAAGATTATGCTGCCTGTTGTTGTGCGATACAAAATCTGATGTTAGCACTGTGGAATGAAAAGATTGGCGTTAAATGGTCTACCGGGGAGGTCACCCGAGATAAACGTTTTTATGATCTATTATGGATTGATCAGGAATCGGAAACCGTTGTTGGCTTGTTTTGGTATGGTTATGCTGAAGATGTTCCGAAGGCGACACGAAAACCATGTATGCAAATCATTACTGAATTACCTTAAAATCTTGCTATTTAGAATCAGCTATCAAATTAATTTATTTAGCGGAAAACTATGCTGACTGCGTTAAGTACATTGTCCAAAGCATTCCTTGATATCTGCCTGTTACGAAAAGGCCCACAGGATTTACCCAAATCGAGTGTGCTTCTATATCTGAGTCTGATCTTGTACATGGTTTTTGATGTATTGTTAACCGTGCAAGCCAGGCCTTTTGAAGATGCATTACTGGTGAGTTTTATTGATGTAGGCTTTTTACTGGGCGTGATTTTTTTTATCCTTAAGCAACACCATTATCTTGATCGTTGGGTACAAACCATCACTGCATTATGCGGTACCGGTGTGATTTTAGGTATTTTCATATTCCCACTAGTTTACGGAGGTGCCCAGAACCAGTATGAAACCTGGTTACAGCAAATCATTATTTTATTATTCTTCATCATGGTTATCTGGAATATTGCTGTTCTGGCTCATATCGTGCGGAATGCAATTTCAACTTCACTGGGTATCGGTATCGCTATCGCTATCCTTTATATCTGGATGAGTTCATTATTAATTTCTATGTTATTTCCGGAAATAAATCCCAAATGAGAATTCATATATTAGGTATTTGTGGCTCTTTTATGGGCGGGATTGCTTTGCTTGCCAGGGCCCTGGGACATGAGGTCAGTGGATCGGATGCCAATGTCTATCCTCCAATGAGCACCCAGTTAGAAGAGCAAGGTATCGAACTAATGAATGGATACGATCCTGAGCATCTAAAATCAGCCCCCGATCTGATTATCGTTGGTAATACACTGAGTCGCGGTAATCCACTTGTAGAAACAATGCTCAATCACAAATATCCCTATATATCAGGTCCTCAATGGCTAAGTGAGCACGTACTGAAAACTAGACATGTATTAGCAGTTTCAGGGACACACGGTAAAACCACCACCACCGGTATGTTGTGCTGGATACTTGAATCTGCGGGGCTGAATCCAGGCTTTCTTGTCGGAGGGGTTCCCCAGAACTTTGGCATCTCTGCCAGATTGGAGGGTCAGTTGGGCGAGAGTGATTGTTTTGTCGTCGAAGCAGATGAATATGACACCGCATTCTTTGATAAACGTTCCAAATTTATCCATTACCATCCCGAGACCTTGATTATCAACAATATTGAGTACGATCATGCCGATATCTTCGCCGATCTTGCGGCTATCAGACGCGAATTCCATCATTTGGTGAGGATCGTGCCTGAAAATGGTCTGATTATTGCCAAACAAGGTGATACACAAATTTCTCAGGTTCTGGAGATGGGATGTTGGACGCCTACCGAATATTTTGGTGACCAGTCTGCTGATATGAATTCTGAGTGGATGGTGAGTCCGCTTGCTGACGATTTTAGTCAGTTCAATGTGCTTCGTCGTGCTGAGATCGTAGGGTCTGTTGACTGGGATCTGATCGGACAATTCAATGCGGAAAATGCACTTGCTGCAATCGCTGCGGCGAACCATGTGGGAGTTGAACCGGCGCAGGCGTGTGAGGCATTACAAACGCTGAAGAATGTTAAGCGTCGTTTGGAGTGTCTGGCAGAAGTGAACCAGGTGATTATCTACGATGATTTTGCGCATCATCCAACCGCCATACGCGCAACTTTAAAGGCCCTACGGCAGAAGGTCAGGGACCAACGTATTATTGCTATTATGGAGCCTCGTTCGAATACGATGAAGCAGGGAGTCCATAAGGAAACTTTAGCTGATGCATTCGCCGAAGCAGATCAAATTTATTTGTATGAAGCGAATGATCTGACGTGGGATTTGTCCAAAGCAACATCATCGCTGGGTAATAAGGTTAACGTCATGCACAATATCGATAGTATCGTCAGTTCAGTTGCCAGTCTCGCAGAAGCAAATGATCATATCCTGATTATGAGTAATGGAAGTTTCTCAGGCTTACACCAAAAACTAATCGAGAAATTGTCATCATGTTAACGATCCCCTTGTTTCCCATGAACATGGTTTTATTTCCAGGAGGCATATTGCCACTCAAAATATTCGAGGCACGTTACCTGGATATGATTAGTGAGTGCTTACGTTCAGGACAGCAGTTTGGAGTATGCCTTATCAGTTCTGGAAAAGAAGTAGGTGGTTCTGCCGAGTGTTACGAAATCGGCACATTGGCAAAAATTGTTGATTGGGACAAGCGTGATGACGGTTTACTGGAAATTGTTGTCGAAGGGAAACAAAGATTCCGTTTGCTGGAACAAAGAGAAAGGCCAAATCATCTCGCGGAAGGTGATGTGCAGCTAATTGATGATGACGATTGTGAAGAGTTGCCTGTACAGTATCAGCTGTTATCCGATTTGTTGCGCCAGATTGCAGAGAAATTTGAGTTGTCGTTTAAGGCAGATCATGAGAAATTTGAAAATGCAGTCTGGGTGGGGTATCGATTGTCTGAAGTGCTGCCATTGGAATCAGAGGAAAAACAAGCACTACTGGAAATCGATAACCCTGTGAATCGGTTGCAACAGATTCAGGACGTTATCGAGGATGTGACAACAGAGGAAATACCTCCCGGGTAAATCTACTTAACTATTAATGAAATTTAATCAATGAATGCAGTATCAGCAGGTTCTTCGATGACAGGATTTTCAAGTACGCCAATCTTTTCAATTTCAATACGTACTACATCGCCGGCCTTCATGTAGCCACGAGGTTTCATTTTTACGCCAACACCACTGCTGGTTCCCGTTGCAATGATGTCACCCGGTTCGAGTGTCATCACGGTAGACAGGTATTCAATCAGGTAATCACAGTCAAATATCAGGTGCCTGGTATTTGATGATTGACGTAATTCTTCATTGACCCAGGTTTTGATATCAAGATGATGGGGATCTGCTATTTCGTCTGGTGTCACGATCCACGGACCAATCGGACCATGTGTATCAAATGATTTTCCCAGTGTCCAGGTGTGCGATCTGGCTTGCCAGTCACGAACACTGACATCGTTACAAATGGTATATCCAGCAATGACTTCTCTTGCACGCTCTCTGGGGACATGTCGGCAACGTTTGCCAATGACGATGCCGAATTCTCCTTCGTAATCGAGTTTTTCTGAAACACGTGGTCGGTGTATGGCTGCGCCAGGGCCAATGACGCAGGTAGATTGTTTATTGAATATTGTAGGATATTCCGGTCGTTCCGCGCCGGTCTCTTCAATATGATCCGCGTAATTTAATCCAACACCAAAAAACTTGGGAGGTCTGGGTATCGGCGCTTGCAGTTTGATATCTTCCAGTGCAACACGATGTTTAGCAGAAGAAATTCTGTCTTCAAGTCTTCGTTTGGTTGCATCATCGGCCGTGAAATACTCAACCAGATTATCAGGTCCCTGTTCATCCACTGGAATGACGTATTCATCATCTACCGCCCCGATCTGTCTTTTATTGTTATGTGTAAAGGCAATGAGTTTCATGTGTGCTCTATCTGTTAGATAGTAATTTAATCTTAATTATTCAACTATTATGGTAATAGCGATACTTGATTTGTGCAAAGCCAATCATCACGCTTTGATTATTGTGTCCATTCATCCCAGTAGGGAATTGGTTGTAAAATGTCATACAGATAATCGACAAAGGTTCTCACTTTTGCAGACAGGTGTTTGCGGTGGAGGTACAGGGCATTGATCGGTGATTCAGGAGGCTCGTAGGCTTCCAAGACAGCTTGTAATCT
>JACZSJ010000011.1 GCA_022574295.1 Pseudomonadota bacterium | reverse complement strand
CATATATGGACCCACTCCGTTTGCAAGACATTTGATCATTGATGTGAGAGGAAATCATTGCTCTCATATATCCGGCCTGTTTTTGGAAGGTTTTGACTTCCTGGCCCCAATGGTTATCTGCGCTCATCCTCCTCATCATCCGTCCGGCTTCTTACAGAGCCAATGCAGGTGTCAGGTTCTGAATGAGCCGGTTTGACCACTCTCTCCATCCGATCATTTATCTTTCGCAACTAAAGTAAAGGGTTTATCTTTTGTTCAATAATTAAGTAAGGAAGTTTATGTCTCTTCCATTATATTCGTTTGTGCTGCTCATACGGCCACGCGATACGTTTCACCTTTTGCCATGACGACCCAGGCTATTCGAGCCATCTTGTTAGCGACAGCCACGCAGGCCTTGTTGTGCCCACGGCGTGCTAATACGGCCTGTGCCCATAAACTAAATCGGTCTGTCTTTGTTGCAGAATGACGTAATACGGCTCTGGCTCCGTGAATGTACAGCGTTCGAAGATAGCTGTTACCGCGTTTACTGATCCCCAGTAACACCGTCTTGCCGCCGCTCGAATGCTGACCTGGTACCAAACCCAACCACGCTGAAAAATGACGACCGTTGACAAAGTCTTTGCCATCACCTGCAGCGGCATAGGTGGCACTGGCGATGAGTGGCCCGATACCTAATATCTCATCTAAACGCTGACACACCTCATTGTTCTGATTGAGGGATTTTATCCGTCGTTCACGGTGCTCAAATCGTTGATCGAGTGCCCGTAATTCCTCAAGCAACTCTGCGAATAACTCCCGTGAAAGCACTGTTAAACCATTCTCCGCATCTTCCAATATCTCCGGCAAGTCTTTACGTACAGCAGTGATGCCTTTGTTAATAACAATACCGTATTCCGCTAATAACCCGCGCACCTGATTCACCAGTGCGGTGCGTTCTTTTTTTATCAATTCGCGTTGGCGGTGAAAATTTTGAACATCCTGTTGTTCGACTGACTTGATAGGGACAAAACGCATATTGGGACGTTGTGCCGCCTCCGCAATCGCTTCGGCATCGTTATAATCATTCTTGTTGCCCTTCACAAAAGGTTTCACATACTGGGGCGCAATGAGTTTGACTTGATGCCCCAAAGCCATAAATTCTCTCGCCCAATAGTTAGCACCGCCACAGGCTTCCATCACTATCAAACAAGGCGCCATGTTTGCCATCGTGGCTAACACTTGCTTTCGCCTGAGTTGCTTCTTTTTCACGTACCGCCCCAGTTCATTTACTGCATAAAAATGAAAAACTGATTTTGCTATATCCAGACCAATTGTTGTAATCTTCATTTCGATCCACTCCGCTTTTGTTTAAATGGTTGTTATTAATTTCCATTTTGGCCCATTGTGAGGCCGATTAAAAAGTGGAGTGGGTCCATACCATTATCCATGCAGGCAATGTCTAGGGAATCAGAAAGACTAGAGTCAAAGAATCCGAGAACAGAGGTTGAGTTTTTTTATTCTGCACCGCAGTGATGCTTAAGCCTCTATAATCTTATAGCGTATTGCTATCCGCGCAATTTCAGCAACGGTAGAAACTTCAAGCTTTGATTTAATTTGTGTACTGTAGTTTGCAACCGTTTTGTAACTTAATGAAAGCCGCTTTGAAATTTCGCTGGTATTCAAACCTTCGGCAAGTAAACAAAATATCTCAAATTCCCGAGTGGACAAGTCAGAAAATGGGGTGTCCTCACCTTTTGTTTTTTTGAAGGCCAACTGTTGTGCGATTTCAGAGTCAATATGAGATCTTCCAGCAGCCAGTTCCCTGATTGCCTCAATCAATACTTCCGGTGCACTGCTCTTGGTGATATAACCACGCGCGCCTGCCTGGAGTGCTTGTTCAACAAACACAGTGCTTTCATGCATACTAAACACCAGAATCCTGGCATCCGAATCTCTGGCAACAATTCTTCGTATTGCTTCCAGCCCCCCCATTCCTGGCATGGAAAGATCCATCACCACCACATCAGGTTCACTATCTACATAATGTTTACAGGCCAGCTCTCCAGAATCTGCTTCGGAAACAACCTCAATATCATCCGTATTTTGTAACAGCATCTGATAGCCTGCGCGAACAACGGCATGATCATCAACAAGTAGAACCCTGATTTTATTAAATGCTGCTGAAGATGTACCCGTCATAGTTTTCCCCGTGATTCCTGCTATTGATTAATCTACTGTTATTAGAGTTTCACAATGATTTCAACACCTTCATTGTCCCCTGATTTCATCACAAAAGACCCATTCAATGCCTCTATTCGCTCCCGCATTCCTAACAGACCCAGACCCCATGCAGTAGAGTCATCGAATCCAATTCCATTATCCTTGATAAGCAATAGTATCTCTGTTCTTTGTGACTCCTTATGATCCTCATCTCCTCCAACTCGATTTAAACTAACCGTCACGTCCGAAGCTTTAGCATGTTTGACTATATTAGTGAGACTTTCCTGGACAACTCTATAGATAGTGATATTGATTTCTTCTCCAAGCTCATTCAATTTACCTTTGAACTCAAAGTGACAAAACACCTCTTCATGCCTTGTATTCCAGTCATCAATCATGTCCTGTAGTGCTGAGATCAACCCAAATTCATCAAGTATTGCCGGTCGCAATTGTCTCATCATTCTGCGTGCCACTTCATACATGCGATCAGAAAATGCAGCAATCGTCCCGGCACGACTCTCCAGCAATTCCCTGTCCTGATTTTTCGCCTGGCCTATTGATGCAGCAACGGCCTTGATCGCCGTGATGGATTGACCAAACTCGTCATGCAATTCCTGTGCTAGTCTCCTTCTCTCATCTTCCTGGATCACCAGTGATTTTTGCGTTAATACTCTATTCTCATCCCGGCTTTTTTGCAGTACCTCTGCCATATTATTGAATTTTTCCGAGATTCTGGATAGTTCAGGAAACTTAAATTTTGGTAATCGAAGCTGATACTCCCCTTTCTCAATCCCATCCAGGCCCTTCAGTATCGATTCTATTGGTGCAAGACCTCGACCCAGACTGATATAGACGAGAATATTTACCAGCACAGCAAACAGAATCAATAGCCCCAACACCCCTTTAGTTTCTCCCCAAACCTCGGTAATTTCATCAGAAGGATTTGCCCTGATGAGTATCACCGTATATACCGTCTCTGATGTCCTGAAAATACGTCTATATTCTACAGGCGAAGGTTTTACCAAACGCACAAACCATTCAGGCGCCTTTGCAGTGATTGTTGGAAGAATTTTTACCGGAATTGCGTTGTCCACGTTTCTAGTTTTGTATAATTCAATTTCAAGATGACGTGTACTTTCCAGATTGGCAATTTTTTCCAAAACGTTTTCCTGAATATCATGATTGCTGCTGCCAGCATTATTCAATAATACGATTTCAATTAATTGTGAGGTCAGTCTTGCAACAGACTGCATCTCATCTTGCACGGCTGTTCTGGCATTGTTTATGACGTAAAAACTACCGGCGAGCAGAATTAACGCAAATAGCAACGTAATCAACATATTCAATCGAAAGCGTAGACTCATCAACTTAAACCTGGTGCTTATGGACTAATGATACTTATACATAATCACGTGGCATAATACACACCAGTACGGATATGATCCGGGATTATATTAACGATTAAGAAGGCTTAGGAAATTTTCCTTATAAAACACATGAAATATGCCCTGCTATCATTTTATCTGTTGACGATCTCATCGACCACAGTTTTCGCTGAAAACACACTCCAAACTGCTATCGAAGAGACAATTGAGAGTCATGCCCAGGCTAAACAATCGCAACGGAACGTCGATACGTATGCTGATAAAACTAAAGACATGTTGTATGAATATCGAACGGTACTGCGCAAGATAGATAGCTTGAGAATTTATAACAACCAATTGGAAAAATTGACAGAAAAGCAACTGGAAACTGTCGCCTCACTTACCGATCAAATAAGCAGTATTGCTGAAACGCAACAAAACATTGTGCCGCTGCTGCTTCGTATGATCGAGGTGTTGGAAGAGTTCGTTTCGCTAGATGCACCATTCCTGAAAGAAGAGCGCATCGCCAGAGTAGAACTAATCAAAAATATGATGGACAGACCAGATGTTTCCCTTCCTGATAAATATCGTCGCATCATGGAAGCCTACCAGATAGAAATGGAATACGGTCGCACGATTGAAACCATGACCGACACTATACAAACCAATGACACACCGAGCACAGTAAATATCCTGCGGATCGGACGCATATCAATTTTTTATCAAACACTTGACGGAAAGGAAAGTGGCTATTGGGACAAACAAGATAAACAATGGAAAACATTGTCCCAAGACTATAATCGCTCGATTGCCCAGGGGATCCTGATCGCCAAAAAACAGGCACCACCTGACTTGATAAAACTTCCAATACCAGCGCCGGAAGAAATCAAATGACCGGAAGAAATCAAATAAATAGCATACTCATCTACTTTGTTTGCATGCTCCTTCCCTCTGTCACATTCGCAGAGTCCCCTAAGACACTGGAACAACTTCTGCAAAAGGTGCGGCAGGAAAGCACACTCGAAAAGAAGGTGAATATCGAGCGAGAAGAAAAATTCAGACAGGCCAAGGAAAGCCAGGAGCAATTATTAAAAGAGGCACTGGCTATTCTTGAGAAAGAAGAAAAACGCGGCACAAATCTCAGGCGCACTTATAATCTTTACCAAAATCAAATTGCCAGACAGACAGACATGCTGGAAACCAGGGCGGGCACACTGGGAGAATTACATGGGGTTGTCAGGCAAATTTCAGGAGATGTGGCCTCTATTATAAATACCTCTTTGGTATCGGCACAAAAGCCTGGCCGCGATGATATCACCGATGCATTGGCATCCAGTAAAAAATTACCTGATATTAAGGAACTTGAACAACTATGGATTTTAGTTCTGGATGAAATGGTAGAGTCCGGCAAGGTTGTTCGCTTCAACACCCGATTTATTAATAGTAATGGTGAAGAAATAGAACAACAGGTGACGCGTATCGGCACCTTTAATGTTGTTTCAAATGGTCGCTTTTTAAGATATCTTCCCGGCTCGGAAAAACTTGTTGAACCAGCCAGACAACCCTCAAATCGATTTCAATCGATGGCCATTGAACTTGAACAATCCCAATCAGGGTTGATGCCTTTTCCGCTGGATCCAACCAGGGGTGCAATGCTTGCCTTACTGGTTCAGGTGCCTGACATGAAAGCACGAATTAAGCAGGGCGGGATTGTGGGGCTGATGATTATTTTTCTTGCTTTGATCGGTGTAATTATCGCATTGGAGCGTTTCTATATTTTGTCTGGTATTGATCACAAGGTCATCGCTCAGATGAATAATAAACAACCCGGTGAAAACCCACTGGGTCGTATCATGAAGGTTTATCTGGATAACCCTGACATTGATACGGATACGCTTGGCCTGAAACTTGATGAAGCCATTCTAAAGGAAATGCCCCCACTAAGAAAAGGCCTGGGAATTCTGTCTCTATTGGCAGCAATTGCTCCATTACTTGGATTATTAGGTACAGTGACAGGCATTATTGAAACTTTTCAGTCAATTACCCTGTTTGGCACAGGGGACCCCAGGGTCATGTCCGGAGGGATTTCTCAGGCATTGGTCACCACGGTGATGGGGCTGGTTGCCGCAATACCTCTCTTGCTTTTACACAGCTTTCTCTCAACCAAGAGTAATCGTCTAATTCATATCCTTGATGAGAAGAGCGCAGCCTTTGTCGCACAACTTTCTGAATCACACAGATAATGAACGATTTAATAGAACAATTTATTGAATTTTTTGAAAGTGGAGGCCCTGTTCTGTTCATTATTTTACTGACTTCGATATTTCTGTGGGCATTGATCATCGAACGTTATTATTACTATTTCATGGTCTATCCAGAAAAACTGGATAGCATCATCGAAGAGTGGACCAATAGAACTGATCATTCATCATGGTATGCACTACGCATCAGAGATGGATTACTCGCTGATGTTGCAAATGCCCTCAAACAATATTTAATTCCAATTCAGACCTTAACTTCGATACTGCCTCTTTTGGGGCTGCTGGGGACTGTTACCGGAATGATCGCAATTTTTGATGTGCTCAATGTGTTTGGAACTGGTAATACTCGCGGGATGGCCACAGGGATTTCGCGAGCGCTGCTACCTACCACAGCTGGGTTGGTTACCTCTCTGGCGGGTTTGTATTTCAGCTCTGATCTGGATAGACGAGCCAAATTACAGGCCGAAAAAACACAGGACCTACTTCAATTCTAACGAATAATTATGCGTCATAGCCATACTGAACAGGAAACTACTGCAGCGAATGTAAATCTGACGCCGTTGATTGATATGGTGTTTATTTTATTGATCTTCTTTTTAGTCACTGCCTCGTTTACCAAAGAATCTGGAATTGATGTCGATAGGCCCACGGCACAAACAACTGTTCGTCAGGAGCAGGCCAGCCTGATAATTGGAATCACCAAGGAAGGTGAAATATGGATCGATAACAAACAGGTGGATATTCGATCAATCCGTGCACATATTGAACAATTACATGCACAGAATCCAGAAGGCACTGTCATTATTATGGCAGACAAGAACGCACTGACAGGTGTAACAGTAGCCGTACTGGATCAGATAAGGTTGTCAGGTGTGAACAATGTCGCAATCGCTGCTAGCAAAAAATAAGTTGTTCCTTGCCAAACAACCCCTGATATTCATCACTGCCTGTGCAGTCAATATCCTGATTTTTTATCTCATTTTACAACTGGTTTCCAACGAACATGAGCCATTAAATAGAATTGACCCGCTTAATTTCCTTGATTTTATTAATTATAGGCAAACACCAAAGATAGAAGAACACAAGGTTAAAGAAAAAGAACAGGAGCTGCCAGAGGAGGCAGAGGAATTACCCCCCCCTGATCTACCACAACCAGAGATACAGAAACCAGTAAAAACTCAGGCAAATTTGCCAAGGCTGGATATTCATATTCCACTGTCGATAAGCGGCTTACCTTATATTGGTGACTTCCTGAGATCAGAAACACCGCAACCAAAGCCCCCCGCAGTAAAACCTGTCGCAAGTAATCTTGTCCCGACATTGAAGACCAAACCTGCTTACCCGCCAAGGGCACTCCGCTCAGGCATTGAAGGTATCGTGACAGTTGAATTTACCATTGCAGTTGATGGATCGGTCAAGGACCCAAACATCATAAAATCGGACCCACCAAAGATATTTGATCGCTCCGTTTTAAAAGCAATTAAAAAATGGAAATTCAATCCAGATATTGTTAATGGAAAGGCCGTTGAAAAACGTGCACGACAAGACATTCATTTCAGGCTGCAAAAATAGATGTTATGTGTTCACGTTTAATTATTCTCAGCATACTTATATTTGCCTCATATCTTGCCCAAGCTGATGAACAGGCTAACGAAAATGATAATCAGTATTTGTTAACTAAAGAAACCTATGATCTTCTCAATGAAGTTCGCGGTGTAATGGAAGAAGAATATTTTCAGATTGCAATTCAGAAACTGAACGGCTATCTCGGAAAAGATACTATCAAGCCCTATGACACAGCAGTTGTTTATCAAACGCTGGGCTATGCCTACAATGGCCTGAATAATTATGTTCTCTCTATAGAGTCATTTGTGAAGGCAACCACTGCAAATGCATTGCCTGATAATGTGACACATGAACTCGATTATATTATTGCCCAATCATTAATACACACAGAGGAATACACACAAGGCCTGAGTTATCTTGATAAATGGTTTGAAAATGAACCGAGCCCTTCTTCGGAATCACATCTATTAGCGGCAACAGCATATTATCAAATAAATCAATTTAAGCAGATGATCCCTCATGCAAAATCTGCAATAAAAAAATCTGATGCGCCACAACAGTCATGGTACGAATTACTCCTCGCTGGATATTATGAAACAAGCATGTATAAAGATGCTGCCTTATTACTGGAAAAAATGATAATTAATTATCCTGATAATGATAGCTACTGGTTACAACTTGCGGCTGTTTATCAACAAAATAGGCAGGAGAAAAAGGGATTGGCAGTTTCTGAACTCGCGTATGAAAAAGGAATGTTAAAAGGTAATGCTATTATTCAACTTGCGCAGACCTATCTTTATTTACAAATGCCACTTAAATCCGCAACCATTCTTGAGACAGGGCTCAACAATGGACAGGTGGAAGTCTCAAAGATCAATATTGAATTACTTTCTAACAGTTGGCTACTTGCACATGAACCAGAACAGGCGGCGATATTACTGAATCGTTTTGCAAAGGATTTTGATGATGCCTCCCTGTATTACAAACTTGGCCACATTTATGTTGAACTCGAAGACTGGAACAACGCCAAAAATGCTTTAGAACTTGCTGTCTCAGGACATGCCCTGAAGAACCTGCAAGATCTTGAATCAAATGCATGGTTGTTACTTGGCATCTCTTCGTATCACCAGAAAGATACGCTTCGATCAAGGCAAGCCCTGGACAAGGCACTAGGATTTAAGGAAACCAGAGAGCAAGCGGCATGGTGGTTGGAACAAATTGAGGAAGAATCAGCAAAGGCATCAAACAGTAAAACCTAGCCAAATATTAAAACTTTTTTTCAATACCTAAAATGAAAAAGCCACTTTTATTCTAATGGGGTCAACACGGAGATAAGTTCGGATGCTGACTGATACCTGTCGCCAGGATTTTTTGCCATCAATTTATCAATGATGTCCTGAAACCTGCTCAGTTCTTCTGGCAATCTGGGAATAGCTTCATGCACATGCTGATATATTAATGCAGCTGGAGTAGTTGCCCTGAAAGGTTTCTCTTTCATCAATATCTCATAAAGCATCACCCCAGCACTATATAAATCCGTACGTATATCAATAACCAGACCCTCCCCCTGTTCCGGGCTCATATAGTGAGGCGTACCAATTATTTGTCCTAGTGTTGTTAAATTATTGCCTGAATTTATTTTTTTTGAAATACCGAAATCAGCCAATGCCAGGCTGTCATCACCACGAAACATCACATTCGCAGGCTTTAAATCTCTGTGTATTACGCCAACCTTATGAATCTCATTGAGTCCATATGCGATATGTACCACGTATGTCGCAGCCAACTCAGGAGGGATATTTAGTTCCATTCGTTGCTTTAAATCACCACGAGAAAAGAATTCCATGGCGATAAAAGCATAGTCATCAGTTAGGCCGTGTTCAAATACCTTCACTACAAAAGGACTGTTCAGTCCTTCGATTAGTTCTGCCTCAAGAACGAAACGTTCAATTGCCGCATGCTCGGAAGCGTTTTTTATATCAAGTACTTTTAGCACAAGTGATTGATTGTCTCCTATACGCTCAGCCAGATAGACTTCTGACATTGCGCCCTGTCCTATCTTTCGGACAAATTTATAACCGATATCCAGTCCTGCATCTGCCAGCGACTTTTTTTTCTGCCGATGAATTTCATCGACAATATGTGTCGCGTTGATAATATCTTTTTCCTGCTGTGCAATGACTTGTGGTGTTTGCTCAAGTGCTTCTCTGATAACTTCAGCCAGCCGTTTGGGAGTGACATCTACTTTATTGATATAATCAACGGCTCCGAGTTTAATTGCTTTCACAGCAATATATTCGTCCCCTTCTGCGGTTAGAATAATTGTTGGTGGAAATCCAGTCTTCCGACCAAACTCTTTTAACCAGTCAAAACCATTTTCCCCACCCCCAAGATTATAATCGAGCAGTAATACATCATAATCTGACCATAAGAAATCATCAGCGGGTTTCCCGAGCTCTTCCACTTCATATTCAATTGGTTCTACATCTTCCAGTTCTCTGGTAAGAAATGAGCTTGCCAATGTTCTGAAATCTTTTGAATCGTCGACGATAAGTATTTTCATATCTTGAAATGCTATGTTTTAAAGTCAAAAATAAGTTATGTTGTCGCCCACATACTAATAAGGCCTTATAAGCGGATCGCTTGAAAGGTCTGGAACAACTAAGCCGGAATTGCCATTAATTTCGCGCAATAGCCATTCGAGCCTGTCATTTCCCCAATAGGCTGAATCCCCGTATAAAAAATAAGGCACGCCAAAAACACCCTTATCTCCAGCACTTGCCATGCCTTGTAGTAATGTTCTTTTATATTGGCGCTTGGTCTGCGCTTCAATCAAGGTATCAGCATCCAGTCCACACGCAAGCGATATTTCACGCATCACCAATTCATCGCCTACATCTTTCCCCTCAATAAATCTTGCCTGATAAACAGCAAGACAAAATGGTATGCCCTTACCTTGCTCAGCAGCATAAATATATGCACTATGAACAGCCAGCCAGTCTGTATCAAAAGGCTCTGGCCATTTCATATCCAGTCCGTAGGCAGTCGCTATTCTATCTACATCCTTGACAATATATTTCACCTTTTTTTGATCAGAAAGCATGAATTTTTCTTTGCCTCTTGGAGGAAAAATCGGGGTCAACTCTAACTTAACTGGCAATGTCTCACGTAATAAATTAATACGATACAACGCCAACCATGAATAAGGGCTGCGGAAACTAAAATAAATCTGCACTTTGTCAGCCATCAATTCAACTCTGTATTTGTGTTGTATTAAATCTTCCGAATTTTAACATGACCATAGCCGTCATTAAGATTGAAGGAAGTCTCTACATAAACACCTTTAATTGCTATATCCAGCCCTCCCATGGCAATTTATCGACCGCCACAAGATATTGAAAGTGGGAGGCCAGTATAATTAAGGTTCTCACTGTAATATTATCTATTAAAAACATATAATTACATAATAATTTGAGTCTTATTTATAGTACCATTTTATATCAATTTCCCAAAATCTGTCCAAATTGAAGACATCCCCGAATCAAAACACATTTTCATTCCCTGCGTTCGTGATTGTACGAGATTGGCACCTGGTTAGTGTTGTTATAATCACACCATGAAAACACATTTTTATTTGAAATTGCTTATCGCCTTTGCATTACTCTTGAAAGCAACTTCCATTTTCCCAGCTTCACTGGAGGAAATATGTAGTGAATATCGTCAGGATCTTGAGGAAATTATTAAGCCGGAGACCGACCACCATCAAGAACAGCATGACGAATTTTCGACTGGTTTATTATGGAAGATAGAAACAGATCAAGATAAACAGCCAGGAGAACCAAACTATCTCTTTGGCATAATACACTCACAAGATCGTGCCGTTACGCAGTTTCCACCAGGTGTTCGCCTGGCATTGGCACAAAGCCATTCTCTAATCATCGAAAGTATACTTAATGAAGAATCAAACAAGATATTTCTTGACTCAATCTTTTTCCCAGAAAAAGAAAAACAAAAGCTATCAGATTTAATCGAAGCACCGATCTATCATTATCTTGAGAAAACACTGCCAGACTACGGTGTGCCATTGGAAAAATTACCCAAATTAAAACCCTGGGCTGCATTTACTCTCATGGGCAGACCAAAGCCTGTGAATGCTGCGACATTGGATATGGTCTTGATACAAACCGCAAGATCACTTAATAAACCAATCATCAGTCTCGAGACCATGGAAGAACTGCTGGAGCCCATGGAGAATCTCAGTATCAATGATCAGATCATTATTCTTAATGACACAGTATGTAATCATAAGCAGATCATCCGGAACAGCTGGCAACTGGTACAGCTCTATTTAGCACGTGATCTGGCCGGGATGATGGCGTTTAGTGATCAACCGCATTTTGATGAGGATGTATTTAATCGCTATAGACAGGGGATCCTGTACAAGCGTAATAAAAAAATGTTGAAAAAAATTATTCTTCATATAAATAAAGGTTCTGCATTCATAGCAGTGGGCGCGCTACACCTGGCTGGAGAAAATGGACTACTGCGAGTACTGAAGAACAAAAACTATCATGTCACCCGGGTTTATTAATCATTCGATAATCAAACACTGTTTCAGTAAGGGTAACAAATGATATTCCCGTCAAATGGCTCAGGTGCCAGCTTTGTCTGCAGTATTCTATTTTCATCACAAAAAAGACGGAAAATTTCATAACCGTTGTCAGACAAAAAATTCCATAACTCTTCAGGCGTATTTTCAGCTCTACTCAAAAATTGTCGATTTACTTCAAGTGTCAGGACCGGATGCCATTTTTGTATGATGGATTTTGCCCCAAGCAATAATTGCATTTCCCAACCTTCAATATCTGCCTTGATAAAATTTATTTTTTCAAGCTTCTCGCTCTCGGCAAAACTATCCAGTGTGATTATTTCAATTGTTTCAGATAGCATAGTTCTCACATCCTGTTTATCACTCCCCAGATGACTTAAGCCAAAACCCAGACTTCCGGATCTTTTAACCGGGATATTCAAACGCTCTTTTTTACATTGTTCTCCCAGACCTTTATTTACATAAGTAACATTTCTTAAACGATATATACCAATGACTTTCTTAAGGATTGAGCTGGCATAACTGCCTGGCTCAAAAGCATAGACCCTTCCAGCAGGAACAATTGTCGAAAACAGTTTTGTAAACTGCCCGGAATGTGCACCAACATCGATAATTATCGAATTATCACTTAACGATGACTTCAAAATAGGCAAGTATTCCAGATGATGTTTCCTGGTGAGTGCTTTAAACAGATGCGCTAAATACGTCAGTTTCCCATGTAAGGAAAGCTGTGATGTGACAGACTCCATCATTAATGATTATTGACTATTTTTGTTCTCGGCAAATGTATCCAGTTGTACCTGACTGGCTTCTTTCTGATATTTTTCCTTCCACTCTGAATATGGCATACCGTAAATAATCTCTCTGGCATCCTCATAATCCAGTGTTATCCCCCGCTCTTCTGCAGCCGCCATATACCATTTAGAAAGACAATTTCTACAAAAACCAGCCAGATTCATCAGATCGATATTTTGTACATCTGTTTTTTCCTGAAGAAATCCTATCAGATGTCTGAAAGCAGCCGCTTCCAGTTCTATTTGTGTGTTTTCGTCCATTTGCGTTTTCACTCTCTAAAGTTGATCTAATCATTATAACTATGCCCAATAGACGCTATTATACCGCGCCTTTGGATCTATTCAGGTATTAATTACCCAGAAAATAATTAGCAAACACTGGAATTATTGTCAAATGAATACAGATAAAAACCTTCATCATATTGTGATCGTCGGCGGGGGCGCAGGCGGGCTGGAATTGGCAACAACACTTGGCAACAAGCTGGGTAAAAAGAAAAAAGCTGCAATCACCCTGATCGACTGCACTTTGACGCATTTATGGAAACCACTATTACACGAAGTCGCTGCAGGTTCACTCAATTCATGCGAAGATGAAGTGGGGTATCTCGGACAGAGTCACTGGCACCACTTCCGGTTTCGTCTTGGAAAAATGGATCGACTGGACCGTAAAAAACAGGAGGTCAGTCTGGCACCTACACTGGATGGTGAGGGCAACGAATATATTCCACGTAGAACGTTTCATTACGATACATTGGTGATTGCCGTTGGCAGTACCACCAATGATTTTGGGATACCGGGGGTCAAGGAACACTGTATGTTTCTGGATACGCGCAAAGAAGCTGATCACTTCCACCAGTTTTTGTTCAGAAGTTATTACACCGCTCACACTCAAAATGAACCTCTACGGGAGGGACAATTACATATCGCGATAGCAGGTGCAGGTGCGACTGGTGTTGAATTATCAGCAGAATTGCACGATTCAACTCGTCAACTGGCTGAATTTGGACTTGATCAGGTTAAGCCGGACACTGATGTGAAGATCACCATTGTAGAGGCATCAGATCGTATCCTTCCTGCCCTGCCGCCGAGACTTTCTGATAAAGTGCGTAAGGCACTGGAAAAACTCAATATTGAAACATGTACAAACCAAAGAATCATTGAAGCAACGCCCAAAGGATTTAAGACTGAAAGCGGTAAATTTATTCCTGCGGAAATCAAGGTCTGGGCGGCTGGTATCAAGGCCCCTGACTTTCTCAAGGAGTTTGGTGGCCTTGAGACAAACCATATTGATCAACTCGTTGTAAAGCCAACATTACAAACAACACGGGATGATAATATTTTTGCATTCGGCGACTGTGCTGCCTGTCCCCTGATCACTAATTCCAGGCCGGGTGCAGGTGATAAAGATGAAACAGTCCCGCCCAGAGCGCAGGCAGCGAATCAACAAGCATCGATGCTGGTTAAAACAATGCGTCAACGTTTGAAAGGCGACAGCTCACTACCTGAGTACAAGTATGTCGATTACGGCTCCCTGGTAAATATGAGTAGTTACACAACCGTGGGTACTTTAATGGGTAACCTTTCAAAAATATCTGGTTCTGTGATGATTGAAGGAATCGTTGCGCGTTTCGTTTACATCTCTCTGTACAAGATGCATCAGATGATCCTGCATGGCCCCATCAGAATGGGACTTTCGACTTTGGCCAATATTTTGACACGCAAGGCCAAACCCAGAATGAAATTACATTAATAAGAAGATCGAGGACTTCTAAATAATGAAGTCATCCATTCTATAATTATCCGCCAAACATTTTCTTCAGGTTATCAAACCCTGCTTGATATATATCAGCAATGATATCCATCGCTTCGTTTTCCCCAGCACCTTTTGCTTCGAATTCACTCGACCATTCTACCGTCGTTTTTCCCTCGGAATTATCTTTAACACAAATGGTTGCCGTATAATTTGCAACAGGCAAGGGGCTATCAACAATTGAGTAGGTATAAACTCGTTCACTATCATCAAGTCGTTCCAGTTTTTCTACAATCGTCCCACCTCCAGCCAGACTGAGACGACGCATGCTCCCCTCTTCTTCCAGTTCGCTCTTTTCAATTGCTGGGTGCCAGTCCGGCAAGGTATTAAACCCACCAATCAGTTTCCAGACTTCATCTGCTGCGACATTTAAATCTATTTTCATATCAACCTTGGCCATTTTCAATCTCCTGTGGGCTATTAATAATCATATATTTAACGCCATCACCCTTCATAGATAGATTGCTTTACTATAAATTATATTTCTTCATCCTGTATCTTAGCGCCATACGGGTAATGTCCAGCTCTCTGGCTGCCTTGGATACATTACCATTTGCCTTTTCCAATGCTTGTTTAATCAGTGTGAATTCTGCCGACTCCAGCGACATATCTTCAATCTTTGAATGACTGTCTTGTGATTTATCCGTGTTGCCTTTGAGAGGCTGATTTGTCAAACCGAGAGCACTTGAGGAAAGTTCTCCGCCATTGTTTAATAACACAGCTCTCTCGATCAGATGCTTCATTTCACGGATATTTCCTGGCCAAGGGTATTCTATGATAGTTTGCATGGCTTCGTCAGTAAACGTCACATTTTCAAAGCCATAACGTCTCGCTGTCTGTTTGGCAAAATACCTCGCTAACATGATAATGTCGTTTCCACGCTCTCTTAAAGGGGGCATTTCAATGCTCAAAACATTAAGTCGGTAGTATAGATCTGATCTGAATTCTCTTTTTTCAACCAATTCTTCAATTTTCCTGTTCGTTGCGGCAATAAACCAGGCGCGAACAGGCAATTCCTTCGTGGTCCCAACTCGGCGCATCAGTCTTCTATCTAAGACAGCCAGCAATTTGGACTGTAAATCCATAGGTAATTCCCCGATTTCATCAAGAAACAATGCACCATCTTCAGCTGCTTCTATCAGTCCAGTACGTGCTGAATGGGCACTTGTAAATGCACCTTTTTCATGACCAAATAACTCAGCTTCAATAAGATCTTTTGGTAATGAAGCACAGTCCACCTGCACAAAAGGTTTATCACTTAGTGATGCGCTCGCATGTAATGATCTTGCGACAACATCTTTACCTGTCCCTGTCTCACCGAGTATCAAAACGGTTGGCGGCACGGTATCTGATGCATAGGTTAAGCGACCAATTTGTTCGATCTGTTGTTTTATCGAGATTATCTCCGGACATTCTCCAATAAATTCTATAGATTCGGAGGCATTGCGTTCACGTTTGCTTGAATTGACTAATTTTGTTTCAAGTTCATTTTTATCCAGTACTTTTTTAATATTAATCAGCAGCTCTTCCAAATCTATTGGTTTCTTCAGGTAGTCTGTTGCGCCTAGCTTCATAGCAGACACAGCATCATCGAGTTCACCATAGGCAGACATCACCAATACGGCAACATTTGAATTTCCTTCGTTTTTTACAGCTTCGAGAAAATCGAGACCGGATCCATCAGGAAGACGCATATCAAGTAAGACGAGGTCGGGCGTCAGTGACTCAAATTTATCTCTTGCAGTATTCAGATCACCTGCAATTTCACTTTTGTAACCCGCTCGCGCCAAGTGTTTTTTGACTGCTTTTGCAAACACAATCTCATCTTCAACGATAAGGATCTGTTTATCGATAGCGGGCACTTCCATAGAAGTTATCATTGGTTCAATTTCATGCATATTAATCGTTATCTTCAATCACTCTGATAGGTGCAGTAATCATTACTTTTGTCCCTTCTTTCTCTGAGGAATCAAAACTTAAATTCCAGCCATGCTTCTGACAGATCTTGAAAGCAATGGGTATTCCAAGACCAGTCCCGAAACTTTTCGTACTTGGGCCGGGCGTTAACTGATTGGGTTTAGGATCAAAGGGCAAACCTGGCCCCTGATCATGTATGGACATTTCAAGCTCAGCATCTTTTTTAATAAGCTCGATCGTCAACGTAGAACCACTCGGAGACGCATCAATTGCATTGGCCATCAGGGCGTAAATGGCCTGTTCCATTAGATCAGGATCTACATTAAGCCTTAAATCATTCTCCCAACCAATTTTCTCTAACTTCAGCTGTTTTTCTTCTATTTTGGGTTTCAATAGTACGATGGCTGCTTCAAGCATTTTACTCGCTAAAATAAGCCTGTAATTTGGTTTTAATGGATGCAGGTATGAAACCAAGGCATTTACCCAACGGCTGAGTCTATCCGTCGTTTCAATGATAGCATTTTTGCTCTCCTCCAAATCTTCCTTGTCTTCCGGGTCGTCCAATAGTTGTGCGGTTGCCCTGATACTGGCTAAAGGGTTGCGAATGTTGTGCGCAACAACAGGGATCAAGGCACCCAGTGCGGCCTGTTTTTCACTCTCTACCAGAGCAGCTTGACTAATTTGAAGATCACCAGCCATTTTATTGATGGCACCAGCCAAATCTTTTACTTCTTCGACACCCTGCTCCGGCATCTTCGTTTCGAGATGCCCTACACTGATAAGTCGGGCACCAGCAATGATCTCAGAAATTGGTTTTAGAAATTCCTTGCGAAAAGTCATTCTCGCATAAATGACTAAAATAAATGCCAGCAACAGGGGAATCGTGATTACAACAGGTGCATATTGTGACCATATCTCTAACTTGTGATTCAATGCATTGCGTTCTTCCGCCAACATATATTTCAATCTACCGTACTTTCCCTCAAATCGGCCTATCATTCTATTAGCAAAACGTGGGTCAAGGATTCTCATTCGCGTTTGTAAGCTAATTGCATAGGGATCGGCGAAAATTGAATTCATATCTTTCTGAATCTCTCTATAAGAAACATGTAAGTCCTGAATGGCAGTATTTTCAACGCGCGAGATTGCGTTACTGCGCAGTTTATTGAAATTTTTGTCAATCCGTCGCGAATATTCCCCGTACAATTCCAGAGATCGTACATCTTCGAGCAAGCGGGCACGTATAGCTTCCTGAATTTGTCGGAATAATTCGCTGCGAATTTGCTCAGTCACGTAACTTAGTTCATTTAATCGAACTGACTCCTCCGAATTCTGTTGCCAAAAGTAAGCAGATAAACCACCTAACAAGCCTGTAAGGGCCAGTAATAATAAAAAAGCAACTTCTTGGACAAACAGGAGCTTGCGTAAGGAATTTAGATATTTTATTTTCATCAAGATCCGCTGTGTGACTAGTAATTGGTTCATATTAACCAATTTCTCTGGTTGTTGTTATCCATTATTTAGAATTTGTCTAAATACTTGCCTATAACACCCCGTTCTACAACAACCATCTTAAGTATAAGATATTGATTTTATAGGGAATCTTCTTGTGACCAAATAATATCTAAAAACTGGCATGGTTTCTGCTTTTGTACAAATGTGCCTGGCACGTGTTGGCACCCGGTGAAAATCAAAATTTAGAACTTTTACCGGAATTAGGTCTTTTTAATTGAGTAGTATTCTTACTTTAACTAAATTAGGAGAAACATAATGAAATGGGAAACACCTGAATACAGCGACATTCGCTTCGGTTTCGAAGTTACAATGTACATCAACAACAAGTAATTTTATTACAAGTTGTATAAAAGGGACCGCAAGGTCCCTTTTTTTATGTACAGGACGTACGGTATGTCGCGGGCGCACGGATGCGCAGGAGCGACCATGTACAGGACGTACGGTATGTCGCGGGCGCACGGATGCGCAGAAGCGACCATGCCCATGGTTTATGCCCATGGATGGGGTGGTCAGGATTCTTGTACCCCAAGGGCAGGCTTCGCGCTTTCTGACAAATCCTTAAGTACCTGCATCCTTCTTGATGAATTCATTTCCTGGCCGGAATCATTCTTCTCAAGATACTCACTTCACCTCTACATACATGGATGATCACACCACCTAAGTGGATCACTATCAGACACAGTAGGGTGATAGAGCTAGCCACGTGTATATCTGTAAAAATCTCGTTTAATACGGGAGATTTCCATCCCCAATGAGGAAGTGGCAAGCCCCATATTTTTGTTTTGTATCCACTGAACGATGAAGAAATGTAACCGGATACGGGCTGTATAAACATTGCCAGATAGAGCAGCCAGTGAATCAATCCGGCGAGTTGTCGTTTAAACCCTGTAATAAATTCAGGTAATGCGGGAGGCGCATGTGTGAAACGCCAGGCAAGCCTTATCAAGGCTAGTAAGGCCATTGTCAGTCCGATGGACTTATGCAAGGCAAAAAACCAGCTTCTCTCATCACTTCCTTTTGGTAAATCCACCATATACCATCCCAGACCAAATAGGGTGATCAACAGAATTGCCATCACCCAGTGCAAAAACATTGCGGTTCTGCTATATCTCTCCTGATCAGTCATCATTCAAAGTCAACTCCGCTCATAGGCTGCCACAGAAATAGTCTTTTTCAGGGTGATTTTTCCAAACACGCTGTTTTAGACGCATTAGTTTTATGCAATAAAAAAGCCGAGCACCCTCAGCTGCTCAGCGACATGAGGTAATATTAGCAGAATTTTCAATCTTTTGATTACCGTATCTGTGCTTTTCCAGATAAAATAGCCAGAAAATAATCTGGGCTAGAAATTCATAGCAAATGAAAAATTCAAGTGCTCGTACAGTGACAATGCGCACTCACAATCTTTGCAAGTGTTACCTCATCTGTTTATTATTGTTGCTATGCAGCAATATTTCTGCAGTGGAAGGCAAATATAATTTAGTTATCTCCAGAACATCTCAGGAACTTAAAGTGATGGACGGCAAACAGGTTGTTAAGCTATTTCATATTGCCTACGGGAAAGGTGGTAATGGTGCCAAAAGAAAACTGGGAGATGAAAAAACACCTTTGGGCGTGTACAAAATTGTTAAATTCAAAGGTGATAGTAGGTTCCATTATTTTATGCAGCTTGACTATCCCAACCTGTTAGATGCCTGGTATGGATATAAAAATAAAGTAATCAGTGCCATTGAATTTAAAAATATTACCACTGCAATCAAGCATGACAAAGTAGCTCCACAGGACACAAAACTAGGTGGTTATATAGGCATACACGGTCTGGGAGATACCACTGAACAAAAACTTGCTATTCATAGTGAGATTAACTGGACGCAAGGTTGTATCGCGTTAACTAATGAAGAAATCAATGATTTAAAAAAATATGTCGGAATAGGTACGAGGGTCATTATTAACGAATAATGAAATGTTCCGGTCTATCCCTTGCCTTTTTCATTCTCTTCATGCAGTCAGGATGTTCTATTGAAGTTGATGAAAATATCAACCACAATGATTACTATCAGATAGAAACCAATAAACCTTTCGAAGAGGTTCTTGATGATGCAATCTTCGCTATTACCGAACGTAACTTTCGTCTGACCAGTCATCTACATATTGGCAAGGCAATTAGAGACAGAAATAATCCGGATTTTCCAGACTACGAGGTACTTCTCTATTGTAACCTGAACTACGCGAAGAAGATGCTCGAACTGGATCCGAATATGATCAGTTCTTGTCCAGGACGAATAACAGTTCGTCAAAATGGTGCCAGGGTCAACATTACTGCACCATTATGGCCAGAGGAAATGAAGGATAATGAGCTCAAATTACATATGCAAAAAATGAATGAGCTGATCCGTGAAATTGTTGACTATGCCGCTGACGATTGGCTGTTAGTGTATGATCGGAAGCCTGTTAGATCAGAATAATCGCCCCAGAAATAATCAATAGAGGCATAAAAATGCAAAAACATGAACATCATTTGTTTCTTGTCTGGTTAATATTTACTAGCATCGTTTTTTTTCCTGCTACTACTGGCATGGCATCAAGGCGTCCTTTCCCTCCTGTTTTCTACAGATCGCAGTAAAATATCTATAGCCATCTCCCTGTTATACGGTTGCGTAACAATTCACTGTGCAAGGAGAGTCTTTCATATTTCATCACAGATTAATAACTCCAGAATTGTTGAATTAATGATTGTTAAAGAAAAAGATTTAAAATTGGCTACTTCAGATAATAAAGTCAAAATTAACAACGAGAAATTTCTTCCTGACTGTCTGGTAACTGACTATATACACGACCTCATCAGCAAAACAAATGCTGAAAAAAATAACCCTGAAATTAGAAATACAAGTTATGATCATATCGAATATTATGAATCAAAATTAAAATCCCCCCATGATATTGGCTGGTTCACAGCAGATGTCATGATCAAGATGGGCTTATTAGGAACAATCGTAGGATTTATCCTTATGCTGGATTCGGTCTCCAACATTACAGATTTTGATGTCACAACCATGCAAAAAATACTCGCTTACATGAGTTCTGGCATGGGTACTGCCCTGTACACAACGCTGGCTGGACTGGTGTGTAGTGTGTTGGCAGCAACACAATATCAAATGCTGGATCGCAGTGCTGATGATTTAATTGCTTCAATCAGGCATCTTACTCGTGTGTACGTTTTACCGAGGTTAAATTAAAAATATGTCTGCCAGAGAAAGATTTAAATCTGATCCTTTTACCGACTTGTTATTCAACGCATTGCTTGGATTTACATTCCTGTTTCTTGTGGCCATCATGTTCATGAATCCGGAAGCCAAGAGCGGTATCATTGACCCAAAAGCAGAATATATCATCACAATCACCTGGGAAGACAACAACCCTGATGATATTGATACCTGGGTTGAAGATCCTGATGGCAGAATAATCTGGTTTAGAAATAAAGAAGCAGGTTTAATACACCTTGACCGTGATGACAGAGGAAAATTGAATGACACAATCATTATCAATGGCGAGGAAGTAGAAAATCCGCTGAATCAGGAGATTGTTACAATCCGTGGCATTGTTAAAGGTGAGTATGTCGTTAATTTACATTATTACGCATCAGAAACGGGGAAACCTGTTGATGTCAATGTCCGTCTGGTTAAAGTCAATCCATCACTGGAAGTTGTCTATTATGGAACGATTAAAATGGAAAAAACTGGTGATGAAAAAACTGCTCTTCGATTCAGTATTGGCAGAGATGGTAAAATATCGAAGTTGAATTTCATACCAAAGCAGTTAGTCTCTCTGGAATAAAACAATGATGCTTTATCAACTAGTTTGATTGATATATTTTTTAAACATCAAAAATCAAAGAATAAGGGGTATTTAAACAATGACTCTGGGAATTTCTGGTCTAATAGCTGCGTATATTCTATTGGCAGTATTATTACTGAGCATTAATTTGTACTCAAAATGGTCATGGCAGCTTAAGGCCATCACAATTATCATCACATCGGTTTTTTATATCGTTTCTTATTTTTCATTTCCCCCATTACTAGGCTGGCCTACAAGTCAAAAATTGCCTGCGCATTTCAGATTACTTGCTACAGCAGTACACCAACCTGATAAATTAACAGGAGAAGAAGGCTCTATTTTTCTGTGGCTGAAAGAAGTTGAGGATATCACCACTCGTGTCTTGCCAAGAGCATATGTGCTCCCATACTCTAGCTTACTACACGAAAAAATTATCAATGTTCAATCAAAGATTGACCGAGGTATCCCTCAACTTGGAGAATACGAGGAAGATAGCATGATGCAACAAGAAGTGGTTGATTCATCAGAAATTGGGCAAAAGAGTCTGGACATACAATATTTACGATCTGCCGGACCCCCTGTTTCCTGAGAAATAAAACCTGGGAAATAAAACTTGATAAATAAATCAAAAATCGATATGTTGAGAGAGCAGACTATTGTTATGAAGAGCATGAAATATCTCAATTTTGTGGTGTTGTTGCAACTATTTTTAATCACAGCAATAACACAAGCCGATACGCTCTATCATATCTCCAACGACATGGTTGTCACTTGTCAGCAATCAAGGGACAAACAGGTTTTATCATGTCATTATAGAAATAGTACTGCGGCTCCTGTTCTGTCTATATCAGCTGAATACGAAAATACAAACCTTCTTATCAAGGAAGGGGATTCCTACCCTCATCCAGATGAAATCACTGCGATACTATTTCTGGTCGATACCAGTGATCCCGCACGACAAAATGTTATCGACAAAAATATTGAGCATATAAAGACAATTTTGTCATCATTTAAAGATTATCATCGTTTTGGTCTTGCCAGCTTTGATAAGGAATTGCAATTAGAAGCCCCGATTGGTTCAGATATTACAACCATAAATAATGCAGCAAAAAGATTGAAGGCAATCGGTAGCACAACAGAATTGTACAGAAATATGCTTGAGGCCATCGTACTATTCAGAGATGTTGATGCTGCCAGAAAGTCGATCTTCCTTTTTTCCGATGGGCTGGCAGAAGATAAAGCCTATTTTCACAATGATGTTGTTAATGCGGCAAGAAAAGCAGGAATTATTATAACAAGCATCGGTTATCCGAGATCTGTCGCGCAATCCGTCTCACTGCAGACCTTAAGAAGGCTCAGCGAAGAAACCGGGGGCATATTTGTAGAGGCCAATTATCAATTTGATATTTCACCCAATTTTTTACATCAGCCTTTTGCCAGTCTTGATAATGGCGGAGGCTTCAGTATTCCATTGGGCAGAATAATCAACAACAGGGTGAATGGCGAAACAAATATCATACTCAATTTTGAAACAGATATCGGTACTACGGCTATTCCCGTACCCGTTGTATTTGTTTCTCCACCTGTAATACAGATGCCAACAACGATTATTCAGCAAATACCTCTCCTCAAAGAAAAACAAGGCAAAAGTGAATCCCAGGCAAACATACCGATCCAGATCGTGGCACAGGCACAAAAGACCAATCCTCTTGAGAGCTGGCTATGGTATGGCATACCTGTCGCACTGTTTATATTAATAATTCTGACAATTGCTACTTTTTTTATATCGTTAAGGCGACAGAATAAAAATCAGCTGACTACAGTGAATTCCCCGGAAGTAAAACCGTATGCCTTCCTGATAACTCATGATGACCCAATGGTGAGATACCCGATCATCAGAAGCACCTGTAGACTTGGTCGTAGCAAAAATAACGAGATCACATTAAGAGACGCTTCAGTCTCCAGACGTCATGCAGAAATTCATCGGGATACAGGGGATGAATTCACCATAATAGACCTGAATTCACTCAATGGTGTCTTTGTTAATGGTGAAAAAATTGGCAGATATAAACTGAATGAAAGTGATGTGATAGAAATTGGAGATGTAGAGCTTAGATTCACGTTAATGCCCACAGATTATCAGTTGGAAGAAGACACTATCATACAAGATACAAGGATACCGTCTGTAAATTAGCTTTTAAGGGTTCATCTTTGCCCCCCCAAGTTGCAAGTTGATTATCAAGTGCTTGCTTTAGTTCCGTTTATCTTGAGCCACTGATTAATAATATCTAAGCCTACTGTAAATGACAATTCAGGTATTTTTTCTCCGAACAAGGCATTTTCATTTTCATTGATTAAGTTAAGAATATTTTCAGCCCTCACGCGACCTTTTTTATTCCGACACCGTTCTGGATAAGCCGCTAACATTGACAACGCAGCACCCAAAATACGTTCCTTGCCCCTGTCGGCTGAAACATCATCCTGTTTTTTACTACTACGCGAATTATTACTAAAATTCGTACTGGAAACCAGTGACTTCATTACAAATTCCATTAAGGGTGACAATTCTTTTGGCAGTTCCACTCGACTTATTGCCGCCCATTTATAAACATCAATAGGACTTGCTTCCCACTCATCTACTGGACACTCCCGATTCAGAACAAAAAGTAATTCTTGTTCAACGCAATGCTGGGCATGCTCCCATAAATCCTGATATTTTTGTTTGATCTCTTCATCACATAATGATATCGAAACGTTTTCAGGATCCATTGAGAGCAGTAATGGAATTGCCTGATTTTTTAGATGCCAACTTTCTTTTACAACCCACTTCTCATAGAGTTTTTGTTGTTTAATTCTATCTTCACCATAGATATGCTTCTCCTTTTGCCTCATATCTAGTATCGAGTGACCGCCAGAATCATTACTATCAATGTGGACACAAGGAGATGTTTCAAATCGGGAAAATATATTTTTGATTGCGCTAATCAATCTATTTAATGTGTTTTTTGCTGTCATGTTATGTTTTCTAACATAGTTGATTCCAAGGCACCAAGGCCTGTTTAATACACTTATAGACACCTCCATGCAGGTTTCTGGTCACCAACCTCCTTCCCATTTCCAGACCCATTTTATCTGCCAGCCAGGCTCTGACTGAGATGCTGCGTATTTGTGTTCAACCCATAAATCACCCACTGCAATTAATTCATTTTCAAAATAAATTAATGGTATTCGATCACGAAGCCATGGAAGCACGCCCTCATCCTGGTACAGTTTCTTTAGTTCATGTGAATGATCACGGCCTGATGGCCTGATTCTTTCCCCACCCTGCCTATATCTGATTTCTACACTGTCACTTGATATTATCTCTCTCCTGATACCACAACCTTCGCTAAGGTCTGCCTTTAGACAACCCGATGTTAAGTTTAGTTTTTCTTTCAAATCCCAAATGGTTGTCGTTTTCACATCGTGATTAGGCAGTGGCCGCATAATGTATAGGAATCCCCGGTAACGCCTGACCTCTGCTCCTTCCCAATTGATACATGGATTTCTCTCACTATTGGCATGAATAACTTCATTATGGATCTTTTCAATAATCTGAGCATTAGGAATCTCCATGCGATTCCTTTTAATCCATGCTCTCAGGACATTCCTTTTTCTGACCAGAGATAACTTATCAAATTCAGTCAAATCAATTTTTGACCATGCGTTCCTACATGCAGCCTCTAAATCATTTTCTGCGATCTCATTGATAAGATTCCTGGCCTCAGCCTGGTGTCTTGTTGCACGACAAATTGTCTTTAATGCGCCTGGCCAACGTGTGAGTAGTCCAGGAATAATTTCATTTCTTAGGTAATTACGATCGTATTGGTTTAATTTGTTACTCTCATCTTCGACCCAGTGCAAAGATTCATTCAATGCATATTCATGAATTTCTTCTCTGGAGTAATCGAGTAAGGGCCTGACCAGGAATCCATTTGAAAATTCTCTGGATCGCGGCATACCGGCCAACCCATCCGGCCCGGATCCTCGGATCAATTGTAGCAACATAGTCTCCGCTTGATCATTAAGATGGTGCGCCGTCAGTAATAAATCATGATCCATCATCAAGTTAGCAAATATTTCATAACGTTTCTTTCTGGCAAATGCTTCAGTCCCTTTATTGTTTTTTTGAGCGATATCTATCGTGAAAGTCAGGATCTTAATTGCATAATTTTCACATACGCTCTGACAATGTTTCTGCCATGATTCCGCATGTCGACTCAGACCATGGTTGACATGAACTGCCATCAATTCGGGTTTAATTTCATTTTTGATGTTCGCTAATACATGCAAAAGCACGTGAGAATCCAGCCCGCCGCTATATGCTATCCAGCATGTCCCAGCTTCTGGAAATCCGGATAAAATTTCTTTTACATGTGTTTGGAAAGGGAACTTATTTTCTTGAGACACTGAATGGTGTTAGAACTTATATCAAGTATAAAATGACATTTAACTGGTAAAGCAACCGTATTGTCTGATGCGTGCCT
The DNA here is from genome assembly GCA_022574295.1 of Pseudomonadota bacterium. Classification (GTDB taxonomy): domain Bacteria; phylum Pseudomonadota; class Gammaproteobacteria; order Eutrophobiales; family Eutrophobiaceae; genus SMWN01. Next base: position 9,120 of record JACZSJ010000011.1, on the reverse strand, counting down.
GCCTGGTATCAACCAAATCATCAATATTAACTGATACTAATTCATTGACTGCCCTGACTAATGAATTCTTTAGCATTTCAGCTGTTTTATCATAATCCCTATGTGCGGCACCAAGAGGTTCCCCAATAATTTCGTCAATTAAACCAAGTTCCTGCAAATTTTTGGCCGTGATCTTCATCGCCTCTGCAGCTTCTTCTGCCTTATCTGCATTTTTCCATAATATAGAGGCACAGCCTTCCGGTGAAATCACAGAGTAGGTACTGTATTCCATCATAAACAATTTATCTGCCACACCAATTGCCAGAGCACCACCCGAACCTCCTTCTCCAATCACTGTCGCAATAATTGGTGTTTTTAATGCTGTCATTGTAATCAAATTTCTTGCAATCGCTTCACTTTGCCCACGTTCTTCAGCATCAATACCAGGATAAGCACCTGGCGTATCAATAAATGTTAATACTGGCAATTTAAAACGTTCTGCAAGTTTCATAATCCGTAACGCTTTTCGGTAACCCTCAGGTCTTGCCATACCGTAGTTTCTATAAATCCTGTCATTGGTATCACGCCCTTTTTGATGTCCAATAATTGCAACAGGAACACCTTCCAGCCGACCGATCCCACACACCAATGCAGGATCATCGGCGAAGCTTCGGTCACCATGCAGCTCCTCAAAATCTGAAAATATCCTCTCGATATAATCCAGGGTATAGGGCCTCTGCGGATGTCTTGCAACCTGGGAATATTGCCAGGTTGATAATGAAGAAAATATGGATGCAGTTAATTCATCACTGCGTTTCTGCAGTCGGATAATCTCTTCATTTATATTTATTTCCGAGTCATCACCGACATATCTCAACTCTTCAATCTTTGCATCTAGCTCTGCAATTGGCTGCTCAAATTCCAGAAAATTCATTATTCAGTCCTGCTTCATGTTTATAATTTGTATGTGTGATTCTAGTGTATTATTTGTATAAAATAATGCTTAATTATTACGAGTGATAATCCAGATATACATTATCCTTACCAAGATAATCTCTCAGGGATTCCAGCAACGTATCATCAATATTAACTTTCCAATCATCCCCCAGGGACAATGTGCATTGCCCCTGATCATTTCTGTATTCTACACTCACATAACTAGTACCTCTACAGTAAGAAGCCAATGTTTCTTTCAGGTAATTCATCTCGGCACGACAATCACCCTGTTTACACAATCGTAGTCTAAGGTTTGCATGCTTCCTCATTTGTGCCAATGTATAAATATCATTAGCGATGATTGAATAGCCACTCATAAAAAAATCATCCTCAACCACTTCGCCATCAATAATCACTAACTGATCCTTAACCAGACTATTACTGCATTTCTGATATACATTTGAATATACCGTTACATTAGCTCGAGCTGTCCTGTCATCAAGTAGAACTTCAGCCATTTTCCCTCGGCTCCCCGATCGTGTTCTTATTCTGTGAATATAACCTGCCACTCGTACATTATTGCCTATCTTAATATCCTTCAACCTTGCGCCAATCAGTCCCTTAAGTTCATCTTCATATTTGATAATAGGGTGACCCTCCAGATAAAACCCCAATGTCTCTTTTTCCCCGATTAATCTTTCATCATCTGACCATTCAACGGCTTCCAGAAATACTGAGCTACCAACCTCTTTGCCAGTCTTTTTGTCAGTTTCAACGACAGGAAACAGACCAAACAAATCATCCTGACCGCTGTGAGTATTATTGCTTGATTGTTCTGCAAAGCGAATCGCCTTATCAAGACTTGCGCTGATGCGACTACGACCAGGACCAAGTTCATCGACAGCACCTGAGCGAATGATCGAATCCAGGACACGCCTGTTAACTTTTCTCAAATCAAGTCTGCGACACAAATCAAATAAATCGATAAACAGTCCGTTTTCGTCTCGCTCACTGGTAATGGTTTCTATAGCGGCTTTGCCAACACCTTTAATTGCACCGAGACCAAATCTGATAGTGCTTTCATTTTCTACAGCAAATTTATAATGACTCTGGTTGATGGATGGTGCTTCCAGCTTGAGCTTCATTGTTTCAACCTCATCACGAAGCATGACAACCTTATCGGTATTATCCATGTCAGATGAAAACACTGCGGCCATAAAATATGCAGGGTAATGAGATTTCAACCAGGCAGTTTGGTATGCAATCAGTGCATATGCAGCTGAATGTGATTTATTAAAACCATAGCCAGCAAATTTTTCCATTAAATCAAAAATACCTTTTGCAACCAATTCATCGACACCATTTGATACCGCGCCCTCAGTAAATATTGTCCTTTGCTCGGCCATCTCCTCATATTTTTTCTTACCCATTGCCCTTCGCAGTAAATCTGCCGCACCCAATGTATAACCAGCCAGAATTTGCGCAATCTGCATCACCTGTTCTTGGTACAAAATAACACCATTTGTTGGTTTTAATATATGTTCAAGTTTTGGATGAGGATATACGATTCTTGCCTTGCCATGTTTACAATCTATATAATTATCCACCATGCCGGACTGAAGTGGTCCAGGCCTGAATAAAGCTACCAGGGCAATTAAGTCATCAAAACCATCTGGCTGCAAACGCTTGATAAGTTTTTTCATGCCATCAGACTCGAGCTGAAAGATGGCAGTTGTTTCATTTCTACGAATAAGTTCATAGGTCTTTTGATCATCAAGCGGGATGTGATTGATATTAATTGGAGGCTTGCCTTCCCTGTTTCTGATTAGATTAATATCTCGAATTGCCCAATCAATAATTGTCAGTGTTCTCAAGCCAAGCAAATCGAATTTAACCAGACCAATAGCTTCAACATCACCCATGTCAAATTGTGATACAGGTGACTCCGATCCCTGTTCACAATACAACGGCATATAATTTGTCAGTGGTCTTGGTGCAATTACAATACCACCCGCATGCCGTCCTGCATTACGTGATATGCCTTCAAGTTGTTGGGCCAGATCAATCAGGGTACTAACTTCATCTTCATCTCTATAGCGTTGTTTGAGTACAGCCTCTTCTTCCATGGCACGGTCCAAAGTCATATTGAGATCAAAAGGGATTAATTTTGCTATTTGGTCAACAAAACCATAGGGATATCCCAGTACACGCCCGACATCTCTGACAACAGCCTTGGCTGCCATACGGCCATAGGTGATTATTTGAGAAACACGATCACGACCATATTTACGCGCCACATAGTCTATGACTTCATCCCGTCTTTCCATACAGAAATCTATATCAAAATCTGGCAGGGAAACACGTTCTGGATTCAGAAATCGCTCAAACAGCAGGTCATATTGAAGAGGATCAAGCTCGGTGATCCCTAATGCATAAGCAACCAATGACCCTGCACCAGAACCACGTCCAGGTCCCACCGGGATGGCATTATCCTTTGCCCATTGAATGAAATCTGCCACGATGAGAAAATACCCGGAAAACCCCATCTCTATGATGACATCAAGCTCTACCTCCAGCCTTTCCTGATATACCCCCTGAAGTTCAATAAGATCTTCATCATCCTCAATGACCAGTCGCTGTCCCAGACCCTCTTTAGATTTATGAATCAGCCATTCGTTCTGATCATAGCCCTCCGGCACCGGGAAATCGGGTAAATAATTTTCACCCAGAGTTAATTCCAGGTTACAGCGTCTTGCAATCGCAATCGTATTTTCAATTGCTTCCGGGATGTCTGAAAATAAATCAGTCATCTCTTCAGAGGTACGCAAATATTGCTTGCCGGTATAGAGGTGTGGTCGTCTGGAATCTTCGAGGGTGTACCCCTGGTGGATACAGACACGGGCTTCATGTACTTCAAATTCTTCCTCTGACAGGAACATGACATTATTCGTTGCAACGACAGGCGTGTTTAATTCGGCAGCCAGCTCAACAGCAGAATAGATATAATCGTTCTCTCCTGCATGGTTCGTTCTTTGTAATTCCAGATAAAATCTATCAGGGAATAGTGATAACCACTCACTCAAAAGCGTCCTGGCATGATCATAATTCCCGGCAAGTAACGCTTTGCCGACATTACCTTGTTGTGCGCCTGATAGTGCAATCAATCCTTCGGCATAATCTTTCATCCATTCCTTCTGGACAAATGCAACCCCCTGAAATTGTCCCTCATGGTAACTTTGTGTGATCAAACAATTGAGGTTTTGATAACCATTGTAATTTTGACATAGTAAAACAAGTTTGCTGGATTCCTTATAATTTTCATGATCAATAATTCGTATCTCAACACCGATTATCGGTTTAACACCAGATTTCTGGGCAGCACGGTAGAATTTTAAAGCTGAAAAAAGATTGCCTTGTTCGGTTAAGGCAATAGCAGGCATCTTGCCTTCAGAAACCTTATCAGCAAGCGCACCTATTCTTATCAGACCATCTTCCAGTGAGTACTCGGAATGAACATGTAAATGTACGAAACTATCTTTCACCAAATTCCTCAAATTTTATTTTGATTATCCTAGAATCCGCAGTTGGACTGCATGTATAGCAGCCCTCACCCTGAGGGTGAATTCAAACATTGGCGATATCTTTATTGTTATCATCATCTTAACTCATGCTCATAGTGATCAACTGCGGAATCTAGGATGATTCCAACAGCCGTTTTACCGGGGAAAAACTTTTCCTGTGTATCAAGGAAACGCCCAATTCTTTTAATGCGTTTATATGCATTTTTGTTGGATATCCCTTATGTTGAGAGAACCCATAGCCCGGGTATTGGTCGGCCAGTACGACCATCTCATTATCTCTTGCAACTTTAGCAATAATTGACGCTGCTGAAATCGCAGCTATTTTGCTGTCACCTTTTACAATTGGTTCTACTTTACAGTCAACATCAGGTCTATATATTCCATCAACCAGAACTAATTCCGGCTTGATTGACAGTGATTCGATTGCCCTTTTCATAGCTAATAAGCTTGCCTGTAATATATTGATTGAATCAATTTCATCGTGCTCTGCACGTCCCATGGCCCAGGACAATGCCTTTTCTCGTATCTCCTCTGCCAAAAGAATACGTTTTTTCTCACTGATTTTCTTTGAATCCATCAGGCCTGGTATAGGGTTTTCAGGATCCAGAATAACAGCAGCAGCAATAACTGGACCTGCCAGCGGACCTCTTCCCACCTCATCGACCCCAGCCATCATCCTGCTATCAATATAATCAAATAGTTCCATTTATCCTGCTATTCTTTCAATTTGAAATTAGCGACATAATTGCGTCAATGGCTGTGTGCCTTTTTTGTTGAATCATGCCTTGATGTATCACATCAAATTCATGCTTTAATTTCTCGACAGCAGATTCATCGTTCAACCAGGCTGACAATTCAGAACCTAATTTTTCAGGTGTACAGTCATATTGCAAACATTCCGGCACAAGCAATTTATCTGCCAGTAAATTAGGCAGGGCAACATAAGGGGCATGGATAAGTCTGCTAAATATCTGATAAGTCAACCATGAAACCCGATAAGCAACAACCATAGGTTTTTTTAACAACATGGCCTCCAGCGTTATTGTTCCGGAGGCCAATAATAAAAGATCACTCGCTTCCATGACGCGTCTCGAATCATTCGTAAAAATGGTAATGGGTAAATCAGGACTTGTTTCATTGATTACTTTGTTGAACATTACCTCGGTCTGTTCATCAACCATATTTGCGACAAAATGAAGATTATCATGACGTTCCTGACACCAAAGTGCAGTTTTCAGAAATATTTGACTATGCTGATTAAGCTCACTTTTACGACTGCCCGGCATCAATGCAATGATTATTTTGTCACTGGGCAGGCCAAGCACTTCCCTTACGCTATTTTTGTCAGTTGTTTTATTTAGTTGGTTTGCGAGTGGATGACCGACAAATCGCACTGTTATATTATTTTTTTCGTAATAGGGCAGTTCAAATGGAAACAATACCAACATTAGGTCGACTGCTCGCGAAATTTTTTTCAACCTGCTTTCTCGCCACGCCCAGACTGATGGACTGACATAGTGTACCGTTCTGATACCCTGACTTCGCAAATTTTCTTCTAAAGTTAGATTAAAATCAGGCGCGTCGATTCCAATAAAAATATCGGGTGGATTTTCAATAAAATACTTTGTTAATTTCCTACGGATACCGAGCAGTTCACAGTATCTTGCAAGAACTTCAAAAATACCCATCACTGATAATCTTTCCATATCGAAAAGGCTTTGGCATCCATTTTCAATAAGATGTTTGCCTCCGATACCCACAACTTCAACATCAGAGTATTTCTCTTTTAGGTCTCTTATCAATTGCGCACCAAGAAGGTCGCCTGACGCTTCACCTGCGACTATGCCTATTCGAAGCATGATCAAATTCCCAGATTATTACCAACCAGGCTGGTCTTCATAGAAACAAACCCGATTGTGTAATAAAACAAATTAAATCAGCGCGTAATTCCACGCGTAGATTTTTCTATAAAATTAGAAAATTCTCTAACAGCTTCTGATTGCGATTTAAGCTCCTCAAGAGCTTCAATTGCTACATTTTTTGTAAGTCCACTACGATAAATTATTTTGTATGCCTTGCGTAATAGATCTATCGTTTCCGCCGTGAATCCATGGCGCTTCAAGCCTTCACGATTGAGGCCACTCGGCTTTGCCGTATTGCCCGCGACCATCAGAAAAGGTGGGATATCCTTTACCACAACGGAAGAAATGGCAGTAAAACAATGTTTTCCTATATGGCAGAATTGATGTACCCCGGTAAATCCTCCAAGTATCACATAATCATCAATACAGACATGCCCTGCTAAGGTTGTGTTATTTGCAAATACAGCACCATCACCCACAATACAATCATGGGCAATATGAACATATGCCATAATCCAGTTATCACTACCTATAACAGTTTTTCCACCACCCTCTTCTGTGCCTCTATTTATTGAACAGTATTCCCGAATAAGATTTCCGTCACCAATCTCAAGGGTTGATTGTTCATTGCCACTATATTTCTTATCCTGCGGATCATCACCAATTGAAGAGAATTGATAAATCCGGTTAGATCGACCAATTTTTGTTGGGCCTTTAATAACAACGTGAGAACCTATCCAGTTGTCATCTCCGATAACAACATCCGAACCAATGACCGAATAGGGTCCAATAGAAACATTATTTCCTATCACCGCTTCCGGATCGACAACGGCGTGCTTGTCAATCAATGTTATTCATCCGCGACAGTCGTCAGTATCTCTGCGGAAGCAACGAGTTTTTCATCTACCGTTGCGCGAGCTGAAAATCGCCAGATGTTCTTTCTCAGCTTAATGAATTTGATACTAAGCGTGATTTGATCCCCTGGATGCACTGTTTTTTTAAACCGCGCTTTATCCACACCGACCAGATAGTAGATTGACCCGTCATCCGGCCTCTCTTCCATCGTTACACAACCTAATAATGCCGCGGCCTGTGCCATTGCCTCGATTATCAGGACACCGGGGAAAATAGGTCTTGCAGGGAAGTGTCCCTGGAAACAAGGTTCATTGAAGGTCACATTCTTGATGGCTGTTAAAGATTCTCCCGGCTCATATGACAACACCTTATCAACCAGCAAAAATGGATAGCGATGGGGCAGGAATTCTCTGATTTTCTGGATATCTAATGTATTCATTATGTAAACACTATTTCTTTTATTTTATCATTTCTTCAAGTTTTGCAACTTTTTTGGCCAAATCATCCAGTTTTTTTATTCTTGCAACTATCCTTCGCCATAGCCTTGCCTCAGTAACGGGTATGCCAGATGAATACGTACCAGGTGATTTAATCGAGTTCCCTACAGCAGAACACCCTGTAATAACGACATTATCTACTATCTCGAGATGCCCGTTAATTGCTGATAAACCCCCTATCATACAATGCTTGCCTATTGTCACACTCCCCGCGATAGCAACGCATCCTGCAATCGCCGTATGTGCTCCGATATGGACGTTATGACCAATCTGAACCTGATTATCTATTTTCACACCTTGCTCGATAACCGTATTTTCAAGTGCACCACGATCAATGGATGTATTCGCTCCAATTTCAACATCATCTTCAATGATGACTGTCCCGATTTGGGGGATTTTAGTCCAGACACCTTTGTTATTAGCAATACCGAAACCATCAGCTCCTATGACCACACCAGGATGCAAAATCACCCTACTACCGATTACGACCGCATGGCACAACACAACATTGGGATACAAACGTGTGTTCGAAGCGATGCTGACATCTGATTGAATCACACACCCAGACTCTATAAAAGTTCCTGATCCAATCACCGAATTATCTTCGATGACGACATTGGGGCCGATAGTCACCGAACTATCGACTTTTGCAGATGAACTTATGTTTGCTGATGGGTGTATGCCCGGAACAATCTCTGGATCAGGATGAAATAGCTTAACGACACCTGCAAAACTCAAATAAGGATCGTCAACAAGCAATGCAGATACTGGACATGCCTCCAGATCATCACGTTTAATGATGACCGCTGACGCTTTTGTGTGCCTCAGGTAACGATAATATTTACGATTTGATAAAAAACTTATCTGACCTGACCTGGCAGACTGTAATGCTGAAATATCACTGACTTCACACTCTGGATCACCATGCAACTCTGCGCTTATATGACCAGCTACTTTCCCGAGGGTAAAAATCATAACTAAGTGTAGTAATTAATCGGCTACTTCCCCTGCTCTTTCTCTTTCAGATAGTTAATCACCAGATCAGTAAAATCAGCCTTGGGACTTGCATAGGCAACACCATCAAACAGTACGAGATCATAATTATTGTCTTTTGCTACTTTTTGAATGGCATCAAATACTTCTTTCTGGATTTTTGCTCTTTCTTCATTAAACCTGAAATTTACATCTTCACGAAACTCATCTTGCCCCCTTTTCAAATCTCTGCGTGTACTGACGATGTCCCTTTCAAGATTTTTGCGCTCCTGTTCACTCATGATGGCACCATCTTTTGCGAGACGATCCTCCATTGCCTTGACTTTTTTCTGCTGCGCGACCAGCTCCCTGTCTCTTGAAGAAAATTCTTTTTTAATTAACGCATTGGCCGCTATTGCCTGGGGTGATTGCTCAAGA
>JACZSJ010000078.1 GCA_022574295.1 Pseudomonadota bacterium | reverse complement strand
TCCTTCTTTCTATTCACTGGTTAATAACAATACCAGTTTGGCACATCGATGCCGTGTAAGAGAGGAGGAGTCCATCCCATTGCTTTCAGTATTAAGCAGTCATTCAAGATGAATGTTATGAACAGTACTGACAAGTTAACCGATTCGAGGACGTAATCAGAGCAAGTAGGTGGTTCTAAGTCATTGATTATTCGTTATAAGGTAGACTAATTTTGCTTCGAACTGGACAAGAATTACATTAACTTGTCAGTACCCTTTTTACGATGAGGATCTTCAATAACCCGTACTGTTCCAAGTCCTAGCTTACCATCTGCTGCTAATTGGATCTTTACCGGCTCGCGTTTGGTTTCATTTTGGAAATACTGGATATTAATCTAAATCAGGGAACATAGTTGCTGCGTTGATACCATATCTATTTAAAGCTAGTTTTATGTCAAAACATATTTCGCTAGGTATTATCCATTTAATTAAACCATCAGCTTCAAATCCTCATAAACAATCGCAGGCTCTCCATTTAAAAACACTTTTTCGTTTAACTTACTTATACAAATTGCATTTAGAATTATTTCCTCATACAACCAATAATACATATCACTCTCGAAGACGCCATATCTCCAATTATATTTGCATTGTATCCATTTATTATTTAGCGAACCAATTATTCTAGAAGCTTCACCAGGTTCCGATATGTCAAAATACTCAAGAACTTTGCCAAATGAACAAACTTGAAACCTATCAAATTTGATTTTCCCATCTGCTGACTGTATATATTTTACTCGACCTCCTTGCAAATCATCGCCATGCTGGTCTATTACACATTTTTTGTTGAAAAGATAAAAAGCTGGCGGAAAAATTATTGGATATTTATCTGGTATTTTAGCTCTCTCCAAAACATGTGTTTCTGTTCGTTGACTCTTATCCCATTGCTTGATAACTATTTGTAAAACTAATATGCTCATTTTTTGTGATCATGTCTCGTACAGCGATCAAATTGCAACCACGCTGCAACAAATATTTATCCGGTTGCGCACCCGGACATTTAATAATGTTGTTATTCCATATTAAATAAAATAGTAGCTTCATTATATATTTTCTCACCTGTTATTAATAAAGCTTCATAAATCTCATTAAAGCCGTCTTAAAAAAATGCACCGACCTGGAAATTGAAATTCGAGATTTAATTTGCTTGATTGGCATTAAGCTACCCGCATGCTCAAGCATGGGATATTTGATGTAGCAGTCCGCGAGTCGATTGAACCAAACAAGACGTTAGCCAAAACCCTGATACCGCTTCTCGATGCACGCCTTGTGCTCTACAAAACCTATCTCAAACTGGACAATCAGGCGAATGCGCAGGTTGGAGACGATCCCGTTTGTCAGTGTTTCATACCGTCTGGCCCTGTGGATCAAGAGCGGCGCGGGTTATACCCGTGCCGCCTTGTGAGGTTCATACGGGCGATCTTAAAGGGTGGCCACGACCGACTTGACCTGGGTATACAGATTCAGGCTCTCTTTGCCCATCTCGCGGCCCCAGCCAGACTGTTTGTAGCCACCGAACGGCAGCGCCGCATCGAACACGTTGTGGGAATTGATCCAAACCGTGCCCGCCTGGATCTTCTTTGCGATCTTGTGCGCCACGCTGAGGTTGGTCGTGAACACACTCGCTGCCAAACCATAGATGGTATCATTGGCTTCCTGGGCGATGCGATCGAGGTCGTCATCATCGAACGGCTGCACACAGACAACCGGGCCGAAGATCTCTTCTCGGACGACCTTCATTTGTGGATTGGTGTCCACCAGGACTGTGGGCTCGACGAAATAGCCCTTGCTACCACTGCGCTTTCCGCCGACAACCGCCTTGGCACCTTCGGAGAGCCCTGACTCTATATAACCGGTCACCACGGTCATCTGTTCTTCCGATATCATTGGACCCATCTCAGTGGTTGGATCCATGCCGGGACCGAGCTTGATCTTCTGGGCCTCCGCAGACACCCCGTCAACAACCCTATCGAACACCGACTTATGTGCATACAGTCGCGAGCCGGCACAACAACACTGACCGTGGTTGAAGAAGATCGCGCCTGCCGCGCCCGGAATTGCCACAGCAAGGTCGGCGTCCGAAAAAACGATCGTTGGCGACTTACCACCAAGTTCGAGCGAAACCTTTTTCAGGTTGCCGGTCGCCGCATTGGCGATGAGCTTGCCGACCTCCGTCGACCCGGTGAATGCAATCTTGTCGACATCTAGGTGCGCTGCTAGCGGTGCGCCCGTACTTTCGCCGAAACCCGTGATGATGTTGATGACGCCCGGTGGGAACCCGGCCTCTTGGAACAGCTCGCCGAGACGCAACGCCGTCAAGGGTGTCTGCTCGGCGGGCTTCAAAACGACCGTACACCCTGTTGCGAGCGCCGGGCCCAGCTTCCATGCCGCCATCAAGAGTGGGAAGTTCCAAGGAATAATCTGACCGACCACGCCGACGGGTTCCCGGAGCGTGTACGCATGAAACTCGGCGCCGGGCATATATGGCACCGAGATTGGGATCGTTTCACCGTGTATTTTGGTTGCCCAGCCTGCCATGTAACAGAACAAGTCGACCGCGAGGGGAACGTCGGCGGCCCGGGACACGGTGATAGGTTTGCCGTTGTCCAGCGTCTCGAGCTCAGCGAATTCCTCGAGGTTTTGCTCGAGAAGATCGGCGAGCTTCCAGATCAGCTTGCCCCGTTGCGACGGCGTCATATTCGGCCACGGGCCGGATTCGAAAGCCTTGCGTGCGGCTTTTACGGCGCGGTCGATATCCTCTTTCTCACCCTCGGCCACATGGGCGATGATCTCGCCGGTCGCCGGTTCGTATACCGGAAAAGTCTTTCCCGAAGCGGCATCGACCCATTCGCCGCCGATCAGAAGTTGCCGTTTCTTCGCCAAAAAAGCTGAAACGGATTCACCAACAGTGTAATCAAGAACTACAGCTGTCCCTTCCATTATCATATCCTCCTCATTACTGAAACAACAAAAATGATATAGGCCATTCTATAATTATCTTCTCTCCGTGGATAGAGTATAGACAAGATATGTGTATTATAAATGTCCGCTTCGGGCAGCTATTTACCTGTCATTACTTCTACCTGAACGTCTGTATATGGACTCCTCCTCAGATGCAAGCACTCCGTTTTTATGGTAATTGGTACGACTGCTCACGACTATCCGGTCTCAAATAAAGCATCACTGTTTTGATGCAGGACCATAATGGGCTATTCGCGCGTTGACTCCCAATTGCTTTCTCGTGCTTTATGCACCTGGACGTTCACGGGTTTTGCCAACGCCGGTTCGACCTGTTCACCATCATTCGGCTTACTTTGCAATCGTGGTTGAAGTACTCCTATTGGTTGTTTCTATATCGATTTAAGCGCTCAAGCTGCAGCCAGTTGCGGATCATAATCTGTGTCATGACGTAGCATGGCCCAGGCAATGCGTGCCGTCTTATTGGCCAATGCCACTGCAGCAACATTAGGGTGTCGACGTGATGCAATACTCATCACCCACTGACTCAGGCGATCTTCTTTTCCTCTGGCAGCATAGATGGCAGAGCGTGCACCATGGATCAATAAACTACGAAGATAAGAATCACCGCGTTTACTAATACCAAGTAGGCGGTCTTTTCCACCTGAGCTGTGTTGCTTGGGTGTCAGTCCCAGTGATGCTGCCATTTGCCGACCATTGGCAAACTGTTTCCCATCACCAACAGCCGCAAGCAATGCCGTTGCCACCATCGGTCCAACACCGCGTAGTTGTTGTAGGCGTTTTGCCACAGGATCACTCTCTGCAATCAACGCAATCTCTTTATCCATTTCACTCACGCGTTCATCCAGTCGCTTCAGATCACCCCAGAGACCATTCAGCAATCGTCGAAACCGATCGCTTAATCCATTCCCAGCATCCTCAAGCCACACGGGTATTGCTACACGTAAATGATTTATCTGCTGTGGGGCAACTAAGCCATACTCCGCAACCAGTCCTCTGATTTGATTGGCTTTGGCGGTGCGTTGTCCTACTAATTCTGAACGAATACGATGTACGGCTTGTATCTTTTGTTGCTCAACCGTCTTGACGGTGACAAATCGCATACCAGGTCGACTCATGGCCTCGCAGATTGCCTCGGCATCATTGGCATCGTTCTTGTTACTCTTTACATAAGGTTTTACAAACTGCGGTGCAATTAACTTGACATGAAAGTCTTTGGCCTGAAGCAGGCGAGCCCAATGATGCGCACCAGTACACGCTTCCATACCAATCTCGCAACCCGGTTCAACCTTGTTGAGCAAGACCTTGATCCAGTTATCTCGTTTCAATCGTCGACACCAGGTTGATGTTTCAGAGCGATTTACACCGTGTAATTGGAAAATATTCTTTGCCAAATCAATACCTACTCGACTAAGGTTATTCATGGTGGACTCCTTCTTTTTATTCGCTGGTTAGTAACACTTCCAGTTTGGCACATCGATGCCGTGTAAGAGAGGAGGAGTCCATCCCATTGCTTTTAGTTGCGATCTCAACCGGTCGACGCAACACATGCACTAAATCTGCCGCCATTCTTCGCCGGCCATATTAATGAAAAAGAGATCGGAGGCCATGAGAATTGTTTTTTTTAAACACATCAATTTAACGTTATTTCAGCTAATATTAATTCATCAAGTAATCGATAGAAGGTGATCACTATGCACTATGCGATATCTACAACCTGGGGGCCGACGGATACCACTCGGGCTTCCTTGCCTTTTATTTTTGCAGCGTCTGCCTTGCAGGCGGGTGATACGGTAATGATCATGTTGTTTCATGATGCCGTGACGGTTGCGGTTGAGGGGGCGCATCCAAAGATGGTGCCGTTTGGTCCACCGCAAAAGTTTGAAGAAGTGTTTTCTAACCCAGATGCGAAGATCATTGTCTGCAAGCCCTGTGCCGAGGTGCGCGGTATTACAGAAGATATGCTGGTAGCCAACTGTACCATGGGCGGTATGAATGATTTTCATGAGCATGTTTCACGTCCAGATTGCAAAGCTGTTTCATTCTAGAAATCAATCAGGTCAAAGATTGTGACTGGAGACAGGTGAGCAAGCAGCTTAAGAAGCATCATGTGAATAGATACGGTGTAGTGAGAAAGAGTAGCAAAGGGGATACGCGGCAAACTTAATGGTAGGGGGTTATTTGAGTAGTTAAATATCAATCAACTTTGTCCTATTATACTTAATATGGTCGCGCATCGATTCACCTTAAAATTACTGTTTCTATTGATTACCTGCGGAGGATTTAACGATGTGCAGGCTGAAAGGAGAGCAATGATGAGCCTAACGATTACTTCACCCGCGTTTAGTCATGATGGCAGTATTCCTGCAGTTTATACCTGTGACGGCGAGGATATTTCACCGGAACTCAACTGGTCAGACATTCCAGGCAATACCAAAAGCCTTGTCCTGATTCTTGATGATCCGGATGCACCGGATCCTGCCGCACCTAAAATGACCTGGGTACATTGGGTGCTATACAACATCCCCGCAACGGCAGCAGGGCTTGCAGAAAGGATCAACGAGAGCGAGTTACCGGAAGGAACCTTGCAAGGGCTAAACGACTGGAAACGTACCGGTTACGGTGGCCCCTGCCCACCGACTGGTCGTCATCGTTATTTCCATAAGCTCTATGCACTGGATTCATTACTGCCTGATCTTGGTCAACCCACCAAGGCAGAGGTCGAAGCCGCCATGGAAGGTCATGTGATTGAAAAAGTTGTATTGATGGGTACGTATCAACATTGATTTTTTATATATTGGGGATTAAAGATGGCAACCTTAGCAGTAATTTTCGGAATGGGTCAGAAATGTCCAAGCTGCGGACAAAGATCTAGCCCTAAAATTGATCGGGGGGATTGGGAAGTAATAGGCTTATGGGGCGGTTCTATAAAAAAATGTATGAAATGTAATTCACTTGTACGTATTGGGTTTTTATCCGATGAAGTACTTTTTAAGGAAGAAAGTAAAAGACTTCTGGAGTCAGAGGGAATCTTAAAAATAATTTCTGATCAACAAAGCAAAGAGCGGGACAAAGATGTGGAGTAGTGATTTTACACAATTTATATCTATAAGTTTTGATTAGGCTTAAACCACTGACCTTAGCATTATCAAGGGAATGCAAAAAAAATAAATCTGTACTTGTGTTTTTTTATCTAAATCTTGTAACTTATTGCTTATGACTTTTAGTAAACTGTTCATACTACTTTTCACGATCTGTTTAACGACAAATGTCGTTTACGGTCACGGCGTCCGTGAGACGAATGACGAGCAGTCCTTTGTCGAAAGACCAAAAGGTTTCTTCGAATACTTCATTCTGGCGGCCGATGCCAGGGCCAACATACGCATCGATGAACAGGGCGGTTACCGCTATATCGAAAGCGACGGTCTGCCTGATCATGCCACCGGTAAGTTTCCTAACCCGGGGAATCCTAATGCCATCTCTTCGCAGGATTATAAATTCCGTGTGCCGCTTAAGCCTAAGAAAAGAAGTACACCCACCTCCATAGGTCACGCCGCCTTTGGTGTCGCGATTAACGGCGTGCCCTTTGATCCGGCAACAGCGGAATACTGGAATAACGATCGTTCTTCCAACTGGAACATTGAAGCCATGACCGGTGGAATGAATCTCGGGCTGGATCAGAACAATGCCCATGTGCAACCTAATGGTGCCTATCATTATCACAGTATCCCGATAGGCCTGATGAAAAAATATGATTACCACAAGCAACTGGTCCTGTTGGGTTATGCCGCTGATGGTTTTCCCATCTACAGTCCCTACGGCTACAGCGATCCGGCAGATAGCAGCAGTGCAGTGATCGAATTGCGTCCCAGTTACAGCATCAAGCAAGGCACGCGACCGGATGGCCCACGTGGGCGTTATGACGGCACGTATTTCCGTGATTACGAATATGTACATGGGCTAGGCGAGCTGGATCAATGCAACGGTCGCATCGGGGTGACCCCAGAATATCCGGTGGGCATTTATTACTATGTCATCACCGACTCGTTTCCCTCTATCCCGCGCTGCTGGATCGGATCAGGTGACAGTTCCTTCCAGAAAGGACCGCCAAGTGATCAGCTACGCAGCGGCCCTGACAGAGGCAGGTCGGAAGGTGGTATGACAGAAAGGCGCGGTCCGGGAGGCTCCGGCGGTTCTAGTGGTCCAGGGGGGCGCGGATCAAGACCACCACAGGAAGCAATATCAGCATGTAGTGGTCGCAATGCCGGTTCATCGTGTTCCTTCAGGGCACCCCACGGCAATATCGACGGGACTTGCCGCTCCATCGAATCGGATCTGGCTTGTGTACCGAAAGGTCGCTGAGATAGGTATTTTACAACATCTTAATCGATTTTCACTTACCACTTGATGAATATAAAATTTAAAAATAGTGGAGAATATGATTCGGAAGACGCGTTTTATGCAGAGATGAGGAATCAAGAAAGTGGTGATGAATGGAATTTTTACAGGGCGAGCGCAGAAGTTGTCACTGGTCCTGTGACAACCTGGCCATCAGAGAGTGATTTGCAGTCCAAGTGGGTCAAGGTTAAAAAGCACCGTCCAGGTAAGCCAATTGATATAAATAAGATAATGTCTGAGCAGCTTAGAAATATGCGCTGACAAGATGCACAATGTACTACGGTGAAAAACTAAACAGCATTACCCATCTGGTTGGCGCCGTTCTGGCCATGGTCGGTTTTGGTGTCCTGCTAACCATCAGTATTCAGGAACACAACCCACTGCTCATCATCAGCTTTACCATTTTTGGTCTTACATTAATCCTGCTGTACACCATGTCCACCTTGTATCACAGCTTTCACCCACCCAAACTTAAAAAAATATTTCAGAAACTCGATCACGTTTCGATTTACCTGTTAATCGCAGGGACCTATACACCTTACATGCTGGTTTCGCTACGTGGAAGTAACGGCATGATCATGCTGATAATGATATGGGTACTGGCCGCGATTGGCTTATTACTGGATATTTTCATACCAAAACGTATTGAATGGTTACAGGTGTTGATTTACCTGGTGATGGGCTGGATTTGCACACTAAACTTTTCTGAGTTGCAGGCAGCCATACCCACTGCTGGTGTGGTTTGGTTGACGATGGGCGGAATTGCTTACACGGTCGGTATCGTGTTTTATGTACTGGATAACCTGAAAAAACTTCGCCATGCTCATGGTATCTGGCACTTGTTTGTCTTATCTGGCTCCATCTGCCATTTTATTTCTATCGTTGCATACGTTAGATAACAGTAAAATAAATGCGACGTATTTCTAAATGACTGATAATGAATATAATGATGGCCTAGGCTCGGATATTACCGAGCATGAGTCTTTGGCACGGGAGTTATCTTTCCTGTTCGGTAAGGACATCGTTGAGCAAGCACGCTTGATTGATATTGCCGATCTGAATTTCACTGATGAGATGACCGAAAGTATAGGTGTGGGTATTCGGAAACTGAAACAGTTGAGGGATCACCCCATGGCGCAACGACAATGGGTAAGCGAACAGGCCCCGGGCTTGTCCCTGTTGTTGTGTTTATGGATTATGGATATGAATATTCTCGATAAAATACAAATACGTTCCTATTGGTGACTTTCGGTTGGTGCTCGATATTTGTTCCAGGCAATATTCTACCTCCCACATCAATGTCGTCATCCCAGCGTAATTTTACCTCCTCCTCCTTCGGCTTTGGCATCCTGCGTTGCTTTACCGCCTATTTCCGTATAGGTGCCTTGGAAGTAGATATTCATTAACTTGATCAAGATCAATTCTGATTGATGTCGTTGTCTATATAGTATCCCCCCTTTTATCTCATTTAAAACAGGTCTATATGACGCTGTTATGGGGGTACTTAAAATGATTCTAACTAATGAGCAGATAACAGAGTTTAATGACAAGGGATTTATTGTGATAAAGGATTATTTTGATGAAGAAGTGATGAGAAAAGTCTCAGAGTGGCTGGATGAGTTGCACGATAAGGTACCCATAAAAGGTGGGGAAGCAAAGTACTACGAAAAGAGCACGTTGAACGGGAAAAATATTCTCGTGCGGGTCGAGCATGTCCTTGGGTATCACAACCCCGAAATTACAAAATTACTCTTTTCACAAAAAACTATTGATTGTCTTACTGATCTCTTTGGTGAATCACCCGTTCTTTTCAAGGAGAAGATAAATTACAAATTACCCGGCTGTCGTGCTGACAAACTGCACCAGGACCAGGCAGCAGGCTGGAATGCGTATGGAGATTTCTATATCAGCATG
>JACZSJ010000153.1 GCA_022574295.1 Pseudomonadota bacterium | reverse complement strand
ATGACGACTCAAGGTATTTTGGAACTTAATCAGAGGCTCCCTAAATGATACCAGCATTATGGCCAATGGCCTGGGTACACCCTAAATAAGCCTCCATGATGCGAGTCGGATCCTTCATCATTTATGCAATCGCATACTTGGTTTTAATTCACAATCGTTTTTGCAAAACTAAAGGCAATTTTCCTATCCATTCTGGATTGAATTTACGTTACAGTCTGCGGTCAAAAGATAGTTATGATTAACAGGTAGCTGACAGGCGAAACATCAATCTGAATTATTTTTTAGAAAAGAATCATAACTTACTGAATAAAATATAAATGTTATCTCATGTTAAAGAAAATAATTAATAGCCATTACCTCACCCTGAGCCTGTTGTTTATCACTCCCATCGGCGTCTCGGCAGAAACACTTGAGGTTGATTTTGCCTATATTGGTCCTGAATCACACAGTGGTCTGTTAGGCGTTAAACAAGGTCTTGCTGAAGCCAATGTACAGGGACAATTCCTAGGTCAAAAGTACAGGCTAGATATGATGACAATTGAAGATGCTGACACGAAGGATTTTTCCAGCTACATCGCCGTCATAGCCATCGTCGAATATAAGGACTTTATTAAACTTAGCGACACACTAGCAAATACACCGCTTTTTAATATCTCTATCGAAGACGATAGTTTAAGAACGGCCTGTCTGCCAAATGCTTTGCATGCCATACCAAGCATGCGCATGAAAGCTGACGCCGTTATACAGTGGCAACAAAAAGAACCGGATTCAAATGTAACAGCACAGGCATGGCATGGAGATTTTGTTAAATTTGCTGCAAGAGATCTGAATAAGCGATTCAAAAAGAAACAGCATAACACAATGGACGACACCGCCTGGGCTGGCTGGGCCGCAGTAAAAATGACATCTGATTCGGTTGCCAGAGAAAATATCAGCGATGCCAAACAAATGCTTAAACATTTGAAGACAAATCTTTCTTTTGACGGGCAGAAAGGCAGCGACATGAATTTTCGAGACACGGGCCAATTAAGACAACTTATCCTGTTGGTTGAAGATGACAAAATCGTCGGTGAGGCACCTGTCCGTGGTATCGCCAGGCCGCCTACGCTGGACAGCCTGGGTCTTTTGAACTGTGAGAAATAGAATAGATCATGAAAATGTAAGGAGATCATTAATGAAACAATATCTTATAGCCAGCGCATTGATGGCTGCGTTTATGTCGCAAACGAGTCATGCAGAACCAACAGGCAGAATTTTTATCACCAACGAAAGAGGAAATTCTATCAGTGTGATCAATGGTGAAACACTTGAGGTTGAAAGTGAAATCGCAATCGGTGAACGTCCTCGTGGGATCGGTATTTCGCCTGATGGCACGGAAGTCTATGTTGCTGTCAGCGAAGAGAATCTCATCGCAGTATTCGATCCAAAAACACTTGAAATACTGAGAAAATTCAAGTCTGGTTCTGATCCAGAAACATTTGCGGTTCATCCCAATGGCAACATCTACATTTCTAATGAAGATGACGCGAAGGCAACCGTCTACAACCCCAGGACTGGTGAGCTGATTGCTGAAATTCAGGTAGGACTTGAGCCAGAAGGTGTTGCTATATCTCCAGATGGCAGCAAAGTCATCGTCACCAGCGAATCAAGCAATATGCTCCATATCATCACGGTGCCGGGAAACACGATTACCGACAATATCCTGGTCGGGTCACGGCCACGTGCCGCAGTATTTACAAAAAATAGTAAAATCGCCTATGCCACTGCCGAAATTTCCGGCGAAATCGTCAAGGTTGATATAGAAAATGCAAAAATACTGATGCGTGTGCAGCTTGAAGATCCAAAAAGCAAGCCTAAAGATCTCGTCTTAAGTAAAGACGAAAAATACCTCTATGTTGCCGGAGGTCGATCCAACAGTGTCTGGTTGCTGGATGCAAACACTCTGGAAGTCATTAAAGGTATTCCTGTGGGTAAACGTGTTTGGGGGCTGGCAATCACTAAAGATGGTGGCCGTGTATTCACTACTGATGGTGTGAGTGGTACGGTGTCAGTTATTAACACCTCCAGTAACGAAGTCATCAAAACGATTGCTGTGGGTAAATTCCCCTGGGGGGTTGTTATTGACGATTAATATTGGCTGCGATGGTCTAAATGAACCGGTTTTGAACCACAATCACAACCATTTGTTAACAACAGCTTTTACGAAAAAAACCATAACTACCTGTATTTAATAGATATTAAAAATTAATCAGAACCTGGCACAGTATCTGCATAGTATTTTGGTAGTTATACAATTAAGAAGTACATATAACATCAACCAACAATAGAGAGTAAATATCATGAAATGGGAAACACCAGAATACAGCGACATTCGTTTCGGTTTTGAAGTAACAATGTACATCAACAACAAATAATTTTAATTATTCAAGTTGTTAAAAAAGGGACCTTACGGTTCCTTTTTTTATGTACAGGATGTACGGTATGTCGTTTGTGCAGGAGCACACAAACGACGATGCTACAGGATATACGGTCATGATTTTTGTACCCCAAGGGCAGGCTTCGCGCTTCCTGACAAATCCCAAGTACCTGCATATATGGACCCACTCCGTTTGCAAGACATTTGATCATTGATGTGAGAGGAAATCATTGCTCTCATATATCCGGCCTGTTTTTGGAAGGTTTTGACTTCCTGGCCCCAATGGTTATC
>JACZSJ010000077.1 GCA_022574295.1 Pseudomonadota bacterium | reverse complement strand
GAAAAGAAGCTTATTGAGGAGTTGGTAAGCAGTCTTCCTAAATTTACTATAAACCACGCTCAGGAACCTGAAGAAGAAAGTATGTTATGTGTTTCTTTTGGGCCATTTGCTGAGTCACATCAGGCAAGCGAGCTAAGCAACTGGCTAAAGGAAAACAAAATACAGACAAAACAAAGAGCTGAAAGTGATAGGAAAGATCAATTATTCTGGATATACCTATCCCCAAGTGAATCAAAAGATGAAGCGATAGCAGAAATTGAAGAATTAAGAGGCAAGGGTATTCATGATTACAAGCTCATTGATAAAGGAAATTTACAGAATGCAATTTCCCTGGGTTTATTCTCCAATCAGGCTGCGGCAAACCGGAGGTTGAATGAATTAAAAAATATTGGTTATCTGCCTTTTATGGTGCCCTATCATAAAACTCAATCAATTATCTGGGTTGATGCTAAACTGGACAAACAGGAAAATACTCTATCCGATTTTTTTAATGGCTATCCATCACGGTTTAATTCTGTTCCGGTGAAATGTGAAAAATTATTCGCCAGTTAGAAAGTAACACAGTGTGATATTTTATGTATATCTTGCCGACTTATACCCAAACTACCTGGAAATGCAGGTTTCAGCAAGATGAGAAGCAACCAGATTCAAGGCATGAAGCCGAAGGACTAGTCATTCACTGCACTGTGTATTTAAGATGATTCAAAGACTTTCGTTCAACCACTTGACTAAATTGCTCCATATTTCATTAATCTCTGATCTTGCTGGCATAACATCAGCGTAAGGAAGTTCTATCGTTATTATTGGAATATTGATTTCGGAACCAACGTATTGGTTAAATGAACCTGGGTAGGTGGCGATTATATTTTGATACTGGCCACCTAATTCTGGCTGATTATCCTTTGGCAATTTATATACCTGAGTACTATTCGGTGCATGAACAGCGACGATTGCATCAGGTTGGTAACGTTCTATTTCTTCAGCCAACCAATGTGTTTCAGGTTCACTCAAGGGCATTTTACCAGGAAAATATTCAGGGTTCCAGTGTGTGTTCTCTTCCCAATATTGATTGGCCTCGCCATGGCCGGTGCCTGATGGAAAATTTCTATCCAGGTCAACACCATTTGCATTGACGCGTTTGGAAGATTTTTGTAACAACCCATCTGGATTTAAAAGAGGAATAATTTGCCAGTGATAGGAGCCTGTATAGTACTGGTCCAGTAGCGCAATCCATTTGAATACAACACTGACAGAGGAATATTCATCCCCATGAATTCCTCCGATGAGAAGGATTCGTTTATGGGTAGTATTGTCATTATCAGAATCAAACATTTTTACCAGGATGGGGGCTCCTTTTACAGAACGACCATCAGCTATTTCAAATCTATGTGAAAGGCATTCCTTGTGACTTAGACTGGCAAGTTTGTCAGATATCCTTTTACAATAATCTTGTACCTCTGGATTTTCCTCAATGGTTTCAGCGCTGACGTAGAACGGCAGAAGTATTACAAGAATCAGTGATAAAGATTTTAAAAACATGAATTATCCAAACATATAGTGTAAATACAGGCCTACAAAAATAACCATGCCATACCATTGGTTATTCAGGAAAGCCCGAAAACAATTTTCAGGTATTCTATCCTTGATTAGATATTGTTGATAGATCGAAAGTAGGGACGCAATCGCAATACCGGCATAGTAATATTTTCCGAGTTCCAGCTTAACGCCAGCCAGTATCTGAGATAAGAGGATCATTATTTGAACTAAAGCAATGATTGTTCGATCAGCATCATCGAATAATATCGCAGTAGTTTTAACGCCTATTTTGATATCATCCTCTCTATCAACCATGGCATACATGGTGTCGTAAACAACTGCCCAAAGTACTGTTGTGATAAAAAGTAACCACGCAATCTCCGGGACAGAATTTGTCTGTGCAGCAAATGCCATGGGAATGGCCCAGGCAAACGCCAAACCTAAAAATACTTGTGGTAGATAGGTGACCCTTTTCATAAATGGATAAATAATGGCGAGAGGTACGGCAACCAGGGATAACTTGAATGTAAGGGCATTCAGATTTAAAACAAGAGCAACGGCACACATTAGTAATACAGTAATGAGTCCCATTGCCTCAATCGGGGTTACTTTTCCTGACGTAATTGGTCTGTGTTGTGTCCTCTGTACATGACGATCAAGATTGCGATCTGCAAGGTCATTAATCACGCAACCTGTTGAACGCATGACAATGACACCAAAAATAAAAATTAATAGTACATCTAAATCAGGATGACCCTCGGCAGCTATCCACAATGCCCATAAAGTAGGCCATAGCAACAGCAGAATGCCTACGGGCTTATCAAGCCGCATCAGGAGAGAATACTGAACGAATCTGTTTTTTATGAATGGCCAGTTTGATTTGATGAAGTCGCTACTATTTGTACAGGATTGTTTTAATCTGATTAATAGCCATTTTGCAAAGGTGACTGAAATAACATTTATTCGAAGAGATATTTTTGAGATATTGATAGCAACTTTTTTTGAAAATGTTACTAAAATTCTATTTACTTGATGAAGTAGTTTGAGAATATGGGCACCAATTACTTCCGCAAGGGTGATTATTTTTTCAACGAATTGATGCATTTAATTGCTTCTGGCAGTAAAATTTCTATCAGTAGTAACGGTTTATTTTTAATATAAAAAAATGAGCGCCTTCCCCATAGTAAACTATCTTCTTCAAGGGCAAGATTATATATTGGCTCATAGGGAATAGATGAGGTCTTCATCCCGGCGATTTCTATTTTGCCACGATATGTCAGTTTGTTTGAGAACAGGAAATAACCCAGCGGCTTATTTCCCCAGTGCGCCAACCTTCTAGATCCAAGCAGTGTTCGTGGGGGAATGATAGTGCGCGCATAAACCCAGGGATGAGCATCACATGTCAGGAATATTTCACGCAATAAACCATATCCACCGCTACGTAAATCCAGCAATTTTGACTCATCTGGATGTGGTCTTTTCCATAATTGTGCTTCAAGTGTTAATGAAATTTTCTTTGGTGAAAATTTTTCCAGTCGTTTAATGAGTGAACCAGATTCTAGCAAACACGCTCGAAGATCTCCTGAGATCGGGGTATTGTTAGCGAGGCCTGGATCCTTCCATTTTATACCCACGAGTTTGTGCCTGCTAAATTACACATTACTATATTCAAGTTCCTTGCCTATCCAACGCTTGAGCAATGGATCAATATGTTGAGGATATTTTTGCTGTAATAGTTTTGCTGCCCGTTGAACATCTGCAAGTAGATTAGCATCTCTAAGGATATCAGCAATACGTAAATCGGGTAATCCGGTTTGCCGGGTACCAGTGAGCTCGCCGGGGCCTCTGAGTGCTAAATCCTTTTCGGCAATTTCAAAACCATCATTGGTTTCTCGCATGGTTTCCAGTCTGGATCGTGCTAACTCGCCCAGGGGCGCCTGGTACATTAAAACACAATCGCTTTTTATGTTGCCACGGCCTACGCGACCACGCAATTGGTGTAGTTGGAATAAGCCCAGGCGTTCAGAATTTTCAATTATCATAAGACTTGCATTAGGGACATCAACCCCGACCTCTATAACGGTTGTCGCTACCAATAATTGCGTTTTATTATCTTTGAAAGAAGCCATAATGGCTTCTTTTTCCCTGTTTTTCATTCTGCCATGAATCAGACCAATATTAATATCATGAAGTTTTTCTGTCAGTTGCTGGAAGGTCTCGGTTGCCGTCTGGCACTGTAATACTTCTGACTCCTCTATTAATGTACACACCCAGTAGACTTGTCGATCACAGTGGCAGGCCGCTTTTATTCTGGCAATGATTTCATCACGGCGATCATTTGAGAGGACAACAGTATTAATGGTTTGTCGGTTTGGTGGAGGAGAACCTATGATTGATAAATCCAGATCTGCGTAGACTGTCATTGCCAAAGTTCTTGGTATCGGTGTCGCTGTCATGATTAATTGATGTGGGATGGAATCTTTAACAATACCTTTGTCCAGTAACGATAATCTTTGATGGACGCCAAATCGATGTTGTTCATCAATAATAATCAGTCCCAGATTCGAGAAAGTAATGTCTTTCTGGAATAAGGCATGCGTACCAATGGCAATAACGCGTTGTTTATTTCCAAGCACCTTGCGATATGTATCACGCTCTGATTTGGTAGATTTTCCCGTGATTAACAATACCTCAATATCTATTTTTTCAAACCATTGTGAAAAAGTCTGGAAATGTTGTTCAGCCAGAAGTTCTGTCGGGACCATCAGTGCCACCTGATTGCTCGATTCCAGAGCATGTAATGCCGCGAATGCTGATACGACTGTTTTGCCTGAGCCGACATCCCCCTGTAATAGCCGTAACATGGGTGTGTTTTTTTCCAAATCCTGCGCTATTTCTCTCAGAACTTTCTCCTGAGATTGTGTCAGTTTGAAGTTCAGTATCTTAATGAATTTTTCGCGTAACTGCCCCTGATCTACCAGAGGCGTCGCTCGCAAAGCCAGGGTTTTTTGGCGGACTCGTTGCAAACTCAAGTGTTGACTGAGTAACTCTTCAAAGGCGAGTCTCTGTTGAGTGGGATGTTTCCCATCCCTTAGTAATTGTAGCTTTGCCTCTGGAGGTGGTCGATGGACATAACTTAAAGCGGAAATCAGATCCGGGAGGTCAAAGGTAGCAAGAATTTCATCGGGTAATAACTCGACGAGTTTATCTTCAAGATTGCTTAATATGTCTAGTGCTTGCGAAGATAATTTTTGCATCGTTCTTTGCTGTAAACCGTCAGTGAGCGGATAGATTGCCGTGAGTTGTTTGTCAATCGCTGGTGAATTATCAGGATCAATATGTCTATATTCCGGATGTATCATTTCTAATGTTTTGGCACCTCTCCTGATCTGCCCATAACACCGAAGTAAGTTGCCCTTGTTAAGTCGTTGTTGTTGGGTCCTGGAAAAGTGGAAAAACCTCAACATCAGTGTGTCACTCTCATCACTTAACATGCAAAGCAGGGATCGTCTGCGCCCATATTTGATCTGAGTGGTTTCTACGGTGCCTTCTATTAAGGCTTCCTGCCCAGGCTGGAGCGTCCCAATAAGGGAAATACGAGTTTTATCCTGATAGCGTAAAGGCAGATGAAAGAGTAAATCCTGAACCGTGTAAATACCAATACGATTTAACTTCTCCTCTACCTTAGGGCCTACCCCAGACAAATTCAGGACAGAAGCGGTAAGCGAAGAAGAAACTTTGGTAACCAAAACAGGTTCTGATAATTATTCAGACAATATTAATCAGGCAGGACTAAGACGGCATCCATCTCAACCTGAGAGGCCCTGGGTAATTCAGACACACCGACCGCTGCCCTTGCCGGGTACGGTTGACTGAAGAACTCAGACATGACTTCATTGACCACGGGGAAATGATCGAGATCAGTTAGATAGATATTCAATTTGACAACATCCGCCAATGAACCGCCCGAGGCTTTGGCAACTGCTGTGAGATTATTGAACACCTGGGTAATCTGGGTGCGCATATCACCTTCAACAAGCTCCATTGTCTCGGGCACGAGCGGAATTTGTCCTGAAAGGTAAACTGTATTGTCAATCTTTACCGCTTGAGAGTACGTGCCTATTGCCTGGGGTGCTTTATCCGTAGAAATGATACTTCTTGTCATGATGATGTTTCTCCAAACATTAACTCTAGGGCCCCTCTATTCTCATTGTCTGTCCATTTTAAGCTATGTTGTGAGCAAAAAATATAAGGTAGAATAGTGTTACCTACTGATATGTGAAATATGCTTGATACGTCTGATGCGTTTTATGATCTGGGCCAGATGTTGTCTGTTTCTAACCTCAATCTCAAACACCAATAGTGTGTCGCGGTCATCCTTGTCTTCAATATCAACATTAAGAATATTGGCTTCCTGTTCAGAGACTGCAGCGGCAACTGTGGCAAGCACACCTCGCTGATTTGTAGCATGCATGCGAACTGTTGTTACAAAATCACGATCGATATTTTCTTCCCATTCAACATCAATCCATTTTTCAGGCTGGTTACGATATTCAGCAATATTTTTACAGGATCGATAATGGATGACGATGCCGCGTCCAGCAGAGCTAAAGCCGACGATGGGGTCGCCCGGGATGGGATAGCAACATTTTGGGAATTGCACCACCATTCCCTCCGTGCCTTTGATGACGAAAGGCTGGGAAATGGTATCTTTGTTTGTGAGCTTCGTTGATATGCTGTCTGTTTCAATCAGCCGTCTGGCAATCAAGGGGGCAATGCGATTGCCCAAGCCAACCTCAGCTAATAAGGCTTGGTCATCGTCTAGACGATATTCCTTCAGAACTTCTTTGAGTTTTGTTTGTTGTATTTGATCATAGCGATAGCCAAATAAATCCAGTTCTCTGTTGAGTAGACGTAAACCCAGCGCGATGGCTTCATCTTCTTTCAGGTTTTTCAGATAATGTCGAATACTGGCCCTGGCCCTGGCAGTCGCAACAAATTTTAGCCATCCTGGATTTGGTCTGGCCTCGGGCGAGGTGATAATTTCAACGGATTGTCCGCTATAGAGCCTTGTCCCCAGGGGAGCCAATCTCCGGTTTATCCTGGCACCAGTGCAGGTATCTCCCACATCAGTGTGGATGGCGTAGGCAAAATCTACAGCCGTGGCCCCTTTTGGTAGTTCAATGATCTTGCCTTTGGGTGTAAATAAATAGACAGCATCAGGAAACAGGTCGATCTTAACATTTTCGAGAAATTCCTGAGGATTACCAGCTGTTTTTTGCATTTCCATTATCCGTTGTAACCACTCTCGTGCCTTACGATGCGCCCCACTTCCGTCTCCGCTCTTCTTCCCAGATTTATACATCCAATGCGCAGCAATGCCAGCTTCGGCAACGTCATTCATTTCCCTGGTACGAATCTGTACCTCGATATGAACACCGAAGGGACCAAACAGTACAGTGTGTAAGGATTGGTAACCATTGGTCTTGGGAATCGCAATATAATCTTTGAATTTTCCTGGTACGGGTTTATAGAGGTTATGTACTACGCCAAGCGCCCGGTAACAGGTATCTACATCTTCAACCAGAATTCTAAAGGCATAAACATCATAGACTTCATCAAAAGTCAGTTTGTTCCTGCGCATCTTTTCATAGATACCATACAGATGTTTTTCCCGTCCATGAATCTCAACGGGTAATTTTTCCTGTCGCATTCTACGGCGTAACGCATTTCTGATTTTGGTAACAACCTCTTTTCTATTGCCTCGAGCTTTTCGTACCTGTTCAACAAGGATCCTATGGCGCATGGGGTACATTGTTGAAAACCCAAGTTCCTCGAGTTCAAGGCGGATATTGTTTAATCCCAGTCGTTGTGCAATCGGGACATATATCTCTAGCGTTTCGCGCGCTATTCGCACACGTTTCTCACGGGGCAGCGAACCCAGAGTCCGCATGTTATGTAAGCGGTCTGCCAGCTTGACCAGAATGACACGTATGTCATTACTCATGGCCATTAACATCTTCCGAAAATTTTGAGCTTGTGCCTCTTCAACAGTATCAAACTTGATCTGGGTGAGTTTGCTAACACCATCAACCAGTTCGGCAACATTTTTTCCGAATTTTTTTCTAATGTCATCCTTGGCTGTCGGAGTATCTTCGATGACATCATGGAGGATGGCGGCCATCAGTGTTTGATGATCCATATGCATTTCACCAAGAATACCTGCAACTTCCAGTGGGTGATGGATGTATGGTTCTCCGCTGATGCGTTGTTGCCCTTCATGTGCCTTGGCACTGAACTGATAGGCTTGAAATACTCGATCGATCTGATGTGGATCGAGATATTTACTCATCACATTCGTGAGATCACTAACCTGATACATATAGGGACCAGTTTAACTTTTGAAGAGAAATTGCTCGTAGTGAATTTACGAATTGTCGTTTGTCGTTACTATCCCGTGTATTGAAAAACGGAGTATTGGAAAACAGAACAAGACACCACCCTGTCATGTCACAGGGTGGCATGCACTATTTAGCAGGAGCTGCTTCTTCACCTGCATCTACAGCTGCGAATTCATCGAGCAAATCAATTTTACCGATGGTATCGATATTTTCTGGTGTGATCAGACCTTCGGCGATTTCGCGTAAAGCGATCACTGTGGGTTTGTCATTATCTTCATCCACTAAGATATCTCTACCCAGTGTAATTTGCCTGGCACGTTTGCTGGCTAACAACACCAGGTCATAGCGGTTATCTATCTTTGTCAGGCAATCTTCAATCGTCAATCTGGCCATTCTAAAACCTCGTTATTCAAACATTAAGTAAACAGAAAAATTCTAGTGAAACTGAATGTCAGGTTCCTTATAAAAAAGGGTTGCTGACAAGTCGGGGATCACGCATACCGCGCTATTCTACTGAAAATCCTTGGTTTCTGCCATTAAGCCAGCGACAAATTGACTTAAATCTGCTTGCTTGACTTGCCGGTTTTCTCTCAAGGAAGCCAAAATATCCCGTAATTCTGCCAAAGCTGGCTCAAATTCGTCATTGATGACCAAAAAGTCGTATTCCTTATAGTGTGAAAGCTCGTTTTTGGCATCTCGCAGTCGTCTTTGTATGGTGGTGGAATCATCTTCACCTCGGTCTGTTAGTCTGGTTTCCAGTGCCTGATAGCTTGGCGGTAATATAAAAATGCTAATACTTTCTGGCATCAGCTGGCAGATTCGTGCTGCTCCCTGCCAGTTAATCTCCAGGATAACGTCTCTACCTTCACTTAACTGGGATTCGACCGCGTTTCTAGATGTCCCATAATAATGATCAAAAACTTTAGCGTACTCAAGGAACTGCCCTGCATTAATCATTTCCCTGAAGGAATCGACATCAGTAAAATGGTATGCAATCCCATCCGTTTCTCCATCACGTTTCGGGCGCGTGGTATGAGAAACCGATACCATTAATTTGGGATCGGCTTCACAAAGCGCTTGCACCAATGTTGTTTTCCCGGTCCCTGAGGGAGCAGAGATAACAATTAGTCGGCCAGTTTTACTGTTTTTATTATTGCTTTTATTATTCAATGTTCTGTATCTGTTCTCGCATCTGTTCAATAAGTACTTTCAGGTCAACAGAAGTATTTGTATAGTCAAGGTTCGCGGCTTTTGAACCCAGTGTGTTCGCTTCCCTGTTCAACTCTTGCATCAGAAAATCCAGCCTTCGGCCGACAGGTTCATTCTTTTGTAACACTTGTCGTACTTCTCCCAGATGTGCATCCAGTCTGTCCAGTTCTTCTGCGACATCCGATTTTTGTACTAACAATAATATTTCCTGCTCCAGCCTGTCTTTGTCCAGTTCGATCGATAATTCCTGCGATTTGTCAGTC
>JACZSJ010000152.1 GCA_022574295.1 Pseudomonadota bacterium | reverse complement strand
ACAAATGGCTACTTGACCGAAAACTTGTCAGCCCTCCTGTGTTGTTGAATGAGGCCAAACGTTGTGCTGAATATATATATGAAGTGGGTTTGCTGCATTAAAGCTGAATATGCCCTGTGACCCAGAACTCCAAATACTTGAACGTTGTTCAGCTACTTCCTGCACTTAATGGCGGTGGTGTCGAACGGGGCACTCTGGAAATTGCAAAGGAACTTGTTAAACACGGACACCGTTCCATTGTTATCTCCGCCGGCGGCCAGATGGTTGATGAACTTATCAATTCCGGTAGTGAACATATCCAACTAAACGTTGGCAGAAAATCACCTTTATCCTTAAGACATATTCCTTTTCTTCGCAGCCTCTTTAGGCAAGAAAACATAGATATCATACATGCGCGTTCTCGTTTACCTGCATGGCTGACTTATCTTGCCTGGAAAAAAATGGACGAGGCATGCAGACCACGATTTATTACCACTGTCCACGGTCCCTATCGTGTTAATCGTTACAGCAAGATAATGACCCGGGGCCAGGTTGTAATAGCAACATCAGAATTTATTTTAAAATATATCACCGACAACTATCCTGATGTTGATCAAAATAAAATTACTCTTATTCACAGGGGCGTATCTAAAACAGAATTCCCCTTTGCCTATCGGCCTGAAGAAAAGTGGCTGAAGATCTGGCGCGAGCAACACCCAATAACCTTGGATAAATTTATCTTGACCATGCCAGCTCGTGTGACTCGTTGGAAAGGCCACGAAGATTTTCTAAATATTTTAAACCATCTTAAACAACAGAGCATCCCCATTCATGGTCTGGTCGTCGGTGGATCCCATAGACGAAAAACAGCATTTCTTAAGAAGCTGAAAGAGAAGACACGAGCCCTTGGACTGGAAAATGAAATTACTTTCCTAGGGCATAGAAATGATATCAAGGAGATAATGTCAATATCTGATGTCGTCTTATCGCTAGCCAAAGAACCAGAGGCATTTGGCCGAACTGCCCTGGAAGCTCTATGTCTTGGGGTGCCTGTTATTGCATACAACCATGGGGGTGCAGCCGAAGTGTTGGCTGAGATGTATCCTCATGGCTGTGTTAAGCCAAATGATACGAGCGCTGTCTGCGATAAAGTCATCTCCTTTTTCAAACAGCCTATGTCGGTTCCTGATAAAAATTTCTTTACGCTTGAAAAAATGCTCAATGACACTTTGACACTTTATTGTAAAGAACCGTCATGAGCGGTTTTTCAAATGAGTGTCCCTTACAAAATTATGAATTATAATTACAAACACCATGCGCTACGTCACAACTGTTATAATTTTCCTCTGTTAGTTCGTCGAGATTGTAACGCTATATTAATCGCCTGCATCATGGGAATTACGTTCCTTTTTTATAGCTTCTTGTTCTCAAATCGAAACAAGGGCTTTTGATGGCAAATGTTCTCATCATTAAACTAGGCGCACTTGGTGATGTTGTCATGTCAACATCATTGATAAAACAAATTCAATCTTTTCATACTGCTGATAAGCTCTTTCTACTAACTTCCAAACCTTTCGATACTATTTTCCGTGCCTGGTGTGGTTTGAATATTAAAACTATAGAAAGGAAAGGCTTCATGAATACCCTACATACAATATCATGGATCAGGAAAAATCACTTTACGGCAGTATATGATTTACAGTCAAATGATAGGACTGGCTTGTATTGTGCCTTCTCAGGAATTACCAGAAGGATCGGAAATCATCCCCGGTATCCGTATAACATCCATCCTGAAGAACCCTATAGAGGACAATGCCATATCTACGATCGAATGTTGGCCGTGCTCGAATCAGCGGGCATCAAGGCAGAACATATCGCGCCATCCTTGCCTACATCAGACCAGGAAAAACAGCATGTTAAAACCTGGCTAAAAGAAAATAAACTCGTTAAGAATAACTTTATCATCATCCACGCGGGGGGGAGCAAGCAACATTTCGAAAAACGCTGGCCTTATTACGAACAACTTGCAAAAATATTTTCAACTGAAAACAAGTCTGTTGTCTGGGTTGGTGGCAATGACGACTTGGAAATAAATAAAATTTTATCTTCCATCACCGGCATCAACGCAAGCAAACAATTTACATTCCTCGAATTGGCAGAACTGGGAAGGCATGCCTCATTTGCTCTAACAAATGATTCCGGCCCCATGCATATTCTTTCCTGTTCCGATATTCCGGTTTATGCCTTTTTTGGGCCAAGCAACTGGAGAAGAAATCATGCTGTTGGTCAGAAAGAATTTATAATTACAAGAGACCTGTCAGTTGAAGGACAAAATAAATAAGAAAAGAAAAACAGAAAATATGGGGGCTGAAACTAGCTTTAACAATAAGCAGACAATAAAAGATCTTGTGTGTTGAATGGAAGTTAATGAAAAAAAAGCTGCTAAATTTAATTATAAAGGAAAAACCTATTATTTTTGCAGTCCAAGTTGTAAACTTGCTTTCAAGGGAAATCCAAATAAATTTATGAAAGGGGGTGAAAAATAAAATGGCAAAAGTATTAATTTTAACAACGCCTGGATGTACTAGTTGCTCTAGGGTTGAAAAGATGTTAGATGAACTAAAGGTGAAGTATCAAGTTATTGACATAACAAAAAAACCAGAACTTGTTGCAAAATACAATTTCATGACAGCACCAGGAATTGTTATTAATGGGAAACTTGAATTTAGTGGAGTTCAAT
>JACZSJ010000151.1 GCA_022574295.1 Pseudomonadota bacterium | reverse complement strand
AAATATGGAATAGAATTTGCTGCATTTAAGCTATAAAATAAACATAACATATTTTTTACTACAACAACATTAAGATATGAAATGCACAAAGTCTAATATAAATAGTCGATCCTGAAAAACCCATAACATATTGAATATAATAATTTATTTCAATTATTCGGTGGTATGAAATTGCAAGGTTTTGTATAATAAGCCCTTACTTTCTTGCAATTCCAGACAAAAAAATGACACCGAAAAAGACTGATAACACGCCCGAATTAGATCTCTTTCGCAGCAAATTATCCAACCTGCTGGATCAACGCCATGCGCTTTATAAACTCGCGGCGCACATCGACTGGTCATCGTTCGAGGAAGCGTTCGGCACGCTGTACTGTGATCATAACGGCTCACCCGGTAAGCCGATCCGCTTAATGGTGGGTCTGGAATATCTCAAGCAAATTCATGATGTATCTGATGATCAGGTGGTTGCTGGCTGGGTGGAAAATCCCTACTGGCAGTACCTGTGTGGCGAAGAGTATTTCCAGCATCAGTTACCCATTGACCCGAGCAGTCTGTCACGCTTTCGTCAACGGATCGGTGGATCGGGTTGTGAGAAACTGTTAGCCGGATCTATACAGGCGGGTCTTACGAGTGGCACCGTCAAAGTGCGTGACTTTAAACGCGTCACGGTGGATACCACAGTACAGGAAAAAGCTGTCACCTTTCCTACCGACAGCAAACTGCTCAACCGTTCACGCGAGCGCTTGGTGAAACTGTGTCAGCGCAACGCGATGAAGCTGCGTCAAACCTATGCCCGTAAAGGCCCACAAGCTGCATTGAAGGCCAGTCGTTATGCGCATGCCAAACAGATGAAGCGCCTACGTCGTCAAGTGAGAACACTGCGCACTTACCTGGGCCGGGTGGTGAGAGACATTGAGAGACAGATTGCTGATGATCAGACACGTCAGCTTATATTTACTGAGGAATTGGCGATGGCAAAACGCTTATTGGCACAGGAAAAACACAGCAAAGGCAAATTGTACAGCCTGCATGCACCGGAAGTGGAATGTCTGAGTAAGGGTAAAGCGCATAAGCGTTATGAGTTTGGTGTCAAAGTCAGTATTAGCAGTACGAACAAGAGTAACTTTATTGTCGGTGCACTATCCTTACCGGGGAGTCCTTATGATGGACATACCCTGCAACATGCATTGACTCAGACCAGACGATTAACCAACACAAAGATTGACGAGGCTTTTGTCGATAGGGGTTATCGCGGTCATGGCGAAGAGATAACGCAAGTGTACATATCCGGTCAAAGGCGCGGTATTAAAACACGTAGTCTACGAAAGCGACTTAAACGCCGCCAGGCGATTGAACCGATCATTGGACATTTAAAATCAGATGGTCGGCTCGACAGAAATTACCTGCAAGGGATGGCGGGTGATGCGATGAATGTACTGCTTTGCTGTGCCGGACATAACCTCCGTCTTATCCTGAGAGTCCTCAGGATTTTTTGGCCTTCAATTTGGCGAAAATGTATGTCTCTATTGGATGATATTTGCCGACAAGTGAATAAGGACGTCCTCTGGACTCTAATGATACTTAAGCAGGCTGCTCTTTGATGATATCTTGAAGTCGGTCTGATAGATGTTCTTTCTTTACACGATCAAAACCGAGTTTTTCAGGGTCGACTATTTAGCGTAATCTTCTGTGGAAATATTATCTCCCACAAGCGATAACCATTCATGCTAAACATGTACGAACTATATTGACAACAAATATATAAACGC
Source organism: Pseudomonadota bacterium (assembly GCA_022574295.1). Classification (GTDB taxonomy): domain Bacteria; phylum Pseudomonadota; class Gammaproteobacteria; order Eutrophobiales; family Eutrophobiaceae; genus SMWN01. Next base: position 986 of record JACZSJ010000151.1, on the reverse strand, counting down.
CCCCGAGGATGTAAATAAATTTGTGTAACTGCTCATTATCCTTAACCTAAGCAGAGGTAAAATAATGAGCAAAACAATGAATAATAAAAAACTCCAAGCACTAGCAGAAGAACTGGCCAAAGACTTAAAAACCCCAGAAGATCTGAATGCACTTAGCGCCCAACTCACCAAGTTAACCGTAGAGGCCGCGTTAAAGGCCGAGATGAATCACCACCTTGGCTACGATAAAAACGCCCCAGAAGGCCATCACAGCGGCAATAGCCGTAATGGTTACTCGGTCAAAACCCTCAAAGGTGACCACGGCGAAATCGACCTGCACACCCCGCGTGACCGTAATGCCAGCTTCGAGCCTCAGCTAGTCAAGAAGGGACAAACGCGTATTACCGGTATGGATTCACAAATCCTCAGCCTGTATGCCAAGGGCATGAGTACCCGCGATATTGTGGCCGCTTTTGATGAAATGTACGGTGCCGAGATATCTGCCGGTCTCATTTCACAGGTCACCAATGCGGTGATGGAAGAGGTGATTGAATGGCAAAACAGGCCGTTAGACCCGGTATATCCAATTGTGTATCTGGATTGTATTGTGTTGAAGATCCGCCAGGATAAACGGGTCATCAACAAAGCGATTTATCTGGTGCTAGGGATTAATATTGAAGGCCACAAAGAGCTGTTGGGCCTGTGGATGTCTGAAAACGAAGGGGCAAAGTTCTGGCTTTCCGTCCTCACCGATCTGCAAAACCGAGGTGTCCAACACATGCTGATCACCTGTGTAGATGGGCTGAAAGGCTTTCCGGATGCGATTAACGCTACTTACCCAGACGCTAAGATCCAATTGTGCATCGTCCATATGGTGCGCAATTCCTTGAAGTTTGTGCCCTGGAAAGATTACAAGGAACTGACGGCTGATTTGAAGCGTATTTATCAGAGTGCTACTGAGCAAGAGGCGAGCCTGGAACTGGAGCATTTCTCTGAAAAATGGGATC
>JACZSJ010000150.1 GCA_022574295.1 Pseudomonadota bacterium | reverse complement strand
CTGGCTAAAGCCGTGGTATTCTTGTCTTCGACCGCATAAAGATCTCTCCCTGTGGTCGAGACATGGATTTCTCGCTGCGCTCGAAATGACAAACTCAGCTTAATCAGAGACTCCCTAGATTGTAGACTCTATTTTATCGATATCTATCTGAATTTTAGACATATTTTGAGCGATATTAAGCAAGAGAACAGCCCTTTCTCGCCCACTTTTGGACTTAAATATTGCTTCATAGCCTTCGAATGGACCCTCTGCGATTCTAACTTTCTGACCCTCTTCAAAATTGCCCGACTGTAACTCGTGGATACCTTCTTCATTTTCTCTTTTCTTGATAGTCTCACCCAGATCCTCAGATATTTTCGCCGGAATTATTCCAAACCTGACCAGTTTTGAGACACCGATTGTTGAACGAATAGGCGCCCAGTCATCAGTCGAGTCATCCAGATGAATAAAAAGGTATCGAGGAAATAATGCTTCAACAGTCCTTTTAGTTCGTCCATCCCGCCTGCGTCTGGTCACAGCCATAGGTAAATATATACAATAGTTCTGACGAAGAAGATTTTCTTTTGCGACGGATTCTTGTTTCGGTTTGGTATGAATGAGATACCAATTTTTCATAGGAACGTTCCAGACTTGAGATTCAACACTTAATGTTCTTTTAACCTTGTTTCAAGTAATTTCCTTTTCCTTTAGAAAGTTGATTATTTCATCAACGCACTCTTCAACGGTTGAATTTCCAGATTCAACGATGAGTTCTGGATTTTCAGGTGTTTCATACGGTGAAGAAATACCGGTAAATTCCGGGATCTCACCCGCCCTGGCTTTTTCGTATAATCCCTTTACGTCTCTTGATTCACACACATCCAAAGGGGCATCACAAAATATTTCAATAAAATCTCCTGTCTCCACCAATTCTCTAACTATGCGGCGATCTCTTCTAAATGGAGAAATAAATGCGGTCATCACGATGAGTCCAGCATCCATCATTATTCGGCTCATCTCACCGATACGGCGGATATTTTCTACCCTGTCTTGTTCAGAAAAACCAAGGTCTTTACATAAACCCTTCCTGACATTATCACCATCAAGTACATAGGTCCTTGCGCCATAGTCATGCAATTGTTCTTCCAGTGCATGAGCAAGTGTAGATTTACCAGCACCAGATAACCCGGTAAACCACAAAATCTTTCCTTTATGTTCATTTAACTTCTCACGGTGTTCCCGTTTAATGGTTGGTTCATGCCATCGCGTATTCTGATTGGTAATTTTAGAATCTGACATTTTTCAGGTGTTACGTCCTATACAGTGATAATCAAAACCTGTTTTTTTCATGTCATCCGGTTCATAAATATTGCGCAGATCAATAAATTTATTGTCATTCATAATAGCCTTTATCTTTTTCATATCCATTCCCCTGAATACATTCCATTCGGTCAAAATGACAAGCGCATCTGATTGCTCAATCGCTTCATAAGGTCCTTTTTCATAAGCAATTCCTTCAGGCAATAATTCTTTTGCTTCATCCATGCCTTTTGGATCATAAGCATGGATTTGTGCTCCCTTTTCAAGTAATGCAGGCAAGATTGACATTGCCGGGGAATCACGCATATCGTCGGTATCAGGTTTGAATGTTAAACCGAGCACAGCAATTCTTTTTCCAGAGACATCGCCGCCAAAGACTGAAGTGATTTTTTTGATCATCCTTGCCTTTTGGGCCGCATTGACTTCGATGACCGATTCAACGATCCGACTCGATACGCCATGCTCCTGTGCTGTTCTAACCAGGGCCTGTGTATCTTTAGGAAAGCAAGATCCACCGTAACCCGGGCCAGGATGCAGGAATTTCTTTCCTATCCTTCCATCCAGGCCCATGCCTTTTGATACCGCATGAACATCGGCACCGACAGCTTCACACAACATGGATATCTCATTAATAAAACTTATCTTTGTTGCCAGAAATGCATTTGATGCATATTTTATTAATTCTGCGCTTTCAAAATCGGTAACAAGAATAGGTGCCTCAATCAGATTGATAGGCCTGTATAATTCCCGTAATAATGTTTCAGCACGTTTATTTTCCACACCGATAACAACTCTATCCGGCCTCATAAAATCGCTAATCGCTGCGCCCTCTCTAAGAAACTCTGGATTTGAAGCCACATTAAAATCTGCATCAGGATTTTCTTCCCGAATAATACGTTCTACATTACGCGCTGTTCCAACGGGGACGGTTGATTTATCAACAATCACTGTGAAACCTTCCAGACAGGGTGCGATGTCCTTCGCTGCCTGATACACATAACTCAGGTCAGCATAACCATCCCCTCGTCGAGATGGCGTCCCCACAGCAATAAAAACAAGATCGGCTTTTGCAACTGCATCTGCATAGCTTGTTGTAAATATAAGTCGGCCCGTGCCAACATTTTTTTCAACGAGTTCATCCAGACCAGGTTCATAAATGGGGATCTGGCCATTATTCAGTGCCTCAATCTTCGAATCATCGACATCAATGCAAATAACATTGGCACCAAATTCAGCAAAGCAGGTACCAGAAACCAGCCCCACATAACCACTACCTACCATGACCACGTTCATTCAATCATTCCTTACTTTAGGTTGATAGATTTTTATAATCGCCAATGGATTATCCCCTCCGGAATAGCATCTCTGGGTAACTTTGCTTTCACGTCAAGCACTGCACCGACGCCACCATCAAGAATATCGGTAATAAGCTTCCACCCTTGTTCAAGATATTCCTGA